>NZ_LS483364.1:941785-1255714 GCF_900475275.1 Streptococcus sanguinis
TGGGAATTGCTTTGGTGCTGTTGCTTGCAGCAGTGCTGTTTCTGGTCCCTGCATCTGTTAATCAAAGTGAACAATTAAAAAATGTTCAAGGCAGTGCTTCCTGGATGAGTATTATTGAGCCAGCTTTGAGCAATGCCAATGTGACGGCTCAGGGAGTCAGCACAGAAGTTTCTCTCAATAGCGTCCAGCTTAATCAGGTGCTCAAGTCTTCTCTGACTGACTCTGAGAATCAGGAGCTGCTGAACAGTGTTTACAGTATTGAAGGCAATAAGCTGCGCATCCAGTATCCAGTCAAGCTGCTCTTCATTGACAGTAAGCTGGACCTAGAGGTGGATGTGACGGTGAGAGATAATGTCTTGCACATCACAATCGATAGTGCCAAGCTAGGCTCTCTTCCTATCCCTAAATCTTGGGTGACAGGCATGCTGAAGCAACAAATGCAGGCCTCTAATTCATCTATCACAACGGAGGGAGATAGTTTCCTTCTAGCTCTGCCGCAGAGTCAATTCAGCATTAACAAAATCAGCTTCCAGAACGGAGCTGCTAAAATCCAGTTCAGCATGGGTTATGGAATCTAAAAAAGAAAACTTCATTTGAGGAAGAAGTCTTCCGAATCAAATGGAGTTTTTATACTATTATTTGAGCAATAGCATTGTGAGGGAGAAAAGATGCCTACAGAACCGCATTTAGTCCAAGGAAGACTATCAGATCCATTGGCTTGATTGGTGTAAGAGAGAAGCTGGAAAATTTGATAAGAGCTGATATCGCGAAGCTCTTGTGTTATAATAGATAAAGGAAATCAATATATTAAATCAGAGGTAAGATAATGCTTTATGAATTTTGTGCGGAAAATGTAACCTTGTTAAAAAAGGCTATGAAGGCTGGAGCCCAGCGGATTGAGCTCTGTGATAATCTGGCTGTCGGAGGCACGACACCCAGTTACGGCGTAATTCAAGCAGCAGTTGACTTAGCCAAGCCTTACGGTGCGACTGTGATGACCATGATTCGGCCCCGAGGCGGTGATTTTGTTTACTCGGAACTTGAAATTGAGATTATGCTGGCAGATATCCAAAAAGCCAAGGAAGTCGGCAGTCAGGGAGTGGTTTTTGGTGTCTTGACGGAGAAGAACGAAATAGATGTTTCGAAGATGCAGCGGCTGCTGGAGGCATGCAAGGGACTGGAAGTAGTCTTCCACATGGCTTTTGATGCGATACCGGCTGAATACCAGTTTGGCGAAATGGATTGGCTGATTGAGAACGGTGTCCAGCGAATTTTGACCCACGGAGGACCTGCTAATGAGCCGATTGAGGAGCATTTTGCTTGGCTGGACGAATTAATCGAGCATGCCGCTGATCGGATTGATATCATGCCGGGCGGTGGCATTCATCTGGGCAATCGTCAGCAAATTATAGACAGTCTGGCAGTTGACCAGCTGCATGGGACTAAAATTGTATTTTAAGGAGGAGAAGGGCTCTAGCGGCTCCTAATAAAATGTTGGAACTATTTGAAAAATACAAGTCTAATCCAAATAAGCTTCAGACTTACGGTTTTAAGGAGTCTGATGGAGTTTACCATTTCTCGCAGAAGATTATGAAGGGTGACTTTCGCTTGGAAGTAACTATCAGAGATGGGGAGTTGGACTATCAGGTCTTTGACTGCGATACTGATGATGTTTATCTGCAGGTCAAGATGGAGCAGGTGACGGGGGAGTTTGTCGGTCAGGTCCGTGAAGCTTGTCAGGCAGTACTGCTGGCTATCCGTCAGCACTGTTTTGACGAGGTTGGCTTTCTCTATGAGCAGAGTAAGCGACTGCGGGATCATGCGGCTGAGGTTTATCAGGGGCAAATAGAGTACCTCTGGGAGAAGTCGTCCAGAAAGAGCTCGACCAAGGCTGGAGTTTTCCGCCACCAGGACAGTAAAAAATGGTATGGGGCTTTTCTGACCACAGACTGGTCTAAGTTTGAAGCAGAGCGAAGCGGCGCTATTGAGGTGCTAAATGTTAAGAATGATCATGTAGCAGAACTGATTCAGAAAAAGGGGATTTACCCGGCCTTTCACATGAATAAGAAATATTGGCTCAGTCTGCCCTTGGATGATAGACTGAGCGATCAGGAAATCTTTGATTTACTGGCTGTTAGTTACCAGCTGACCAGTAAAAAATAGAATCGAAGCACAGCGTTCCAATCCGCTGTGTTTCATTTTTCCTCAAAAAACAGTATAATAAAAAGACTAGTAAGAATAGGAGAAATTATGAACCTCATTAGAAAATTAGCCTGGTTTTTTAAGTTGGAAAAGCGGCGCTATATCATCGGTATCTTGGCCTTGTCCTTGGTCAGTGTCTTCAATCTGATACCGCCTAGAATCATCGGTCAGGTTATTGACCGAATTGCTAACAAACATCTGACTTCTCAAGAGCTGCTCTTTAATTTGCTGTTGCTGATTGCTTCAGCTTTTATCATGTACGGCCTGCGTTATGTCTGGCGCCTTTATATCTTAGGGACGTCCAATAATCTGGGACGGATTCTGCGCTCTAGATTGTTCGAGCACTTTACTCACATGTCTCCCTCTTTTTATCAGAAATACCGTACAGGGGACTTGATGGCTCATGCGACCAACGATATCAATGCAATTGTCAGTCTGGCTGGGGGTGGAGTCATGTCAGCTGTGGATGCTTCTATTACAGCCCTGGTGACCCTGCTAACTATGTTTTTCGTTTTGGACTGGCGGCTAACCTTGATTGCCATTGTGCCCATGCCCTTCTTGTCGTGGGGTACGGGCTTGATTGGCCGAAAAAATCATGAAAGTTTTAAGGCTGCTCAAGAGGCATTTTCGGATTTGAACAATAAGGTTCAGGAGAGTGTTTCAGGGATTCGAGTGACCAAGTCCTTTGGCTATCAGGAGGCGGAGACTCAGTCTTTTGCTAAGACCAATCAGGAGGTCTACGAAAAAAACGTTTTGGCTGCAAAGTACGATGCTCTTTTTGACCCCTTGGTTTTGCTTTTTATCGGTCTTTCTTATGTTTTGACCTTGATTTTCGGTGGAATTTTTATCTCCCAAGGGCAGTTTACCATAGGAGAGTTGGTTACTTTTATCACTTATCTGGATATGCTGGTTTGGCCGCTGCAGGCTACAGGCTATCTTTTTAACATCGGCCAGCGAGGTGCTGTTTCCTATGAACGGATTGAGAAACTGCTGGCTCAGGAGTCAGATGTCAAGGAAGCTGAACAACCCCTCTCTCATGCGGAAAATGGTCGATTGGATTATGACATTCGGAAGTTTGCTTATGCAGAGGGGACTAGTTTATCGGATATTTATTTTTCTATTGAGCAGGGACAGACACTGGGAATTGTCGGTCAGACGGGCTCAGGGAAGACCACTCTTCTGCGCTTGCTGCTGCGGGAGCAAGATATTCAGGAGGGGGCTATCTATTTGAATGGACATGATATCCGAGAGTACCGTCTCAAAGACTTGCGCCGTCTTATCGGCTATGTACCACAGGAACAGATGCTTTTTGCACTGTCCATTCGGGACAATATCCGTTTTGCTAATCCCCAGCTGACAGATAGCCAGGTTCTAGCTGCCGCTAAACTATGCGGTGTGTATGAGGATATTCAGGCTATGCCAGAGGGGCTGGATACGGTTGTCGGTGAGCGGGGCTTGTCCTTATCTGGTGGGCAGAAGCAGCGCTTGGCGATGAGTCGGGCTATTATTACCAATCCTGAAATCCTGATTTTGGATGATTCCCTGTCGGCTGTTGATGCCAAGACAGAGCATCTGATTTTAGAAAATCTAAAGTCAGAGCGTGCTGGCAAGACAACCATCATCACAGCTCATCGGCTGTCAGCCTTGGTGCATGCAGACCTGATTTTGGTTATGGAAGAGGGGCGTATCAAGGAGCGGGGCACCCACCAAGAGCTATTGGAGCAAAAGGGCTGGTATGCCCAGACTTATCATAATCAGCAGCTGGCAGAAAGCTTGAAGGAGGAAGATTAATATGAAAAAGAAAGCAACTTTTCATCGCCTCCTAGGCTATATGTGGCGCTACAGGATAGTGAGCAGCATGGCCTTGACCTTCATTCTGCTGACGACTCTGGTTACAACAGCATTGCCGCTCTTGGCCCGCTATTTTATTGATCAATTTATCGGCCGTAATCAAGCCTGGGCTGGCCTGCCTTTGCTGGCTCTTTACTACGGCCTTTTCCTCTTGCGAGTACTTTTTACCTTCTTGGGAAAGTATTTCTTTGCGCGTGTGGCTCAAAGTGTGGTTTGGGACTTGCGACAGGAAAGCTTTGCCAATATCCAGCGCCTGCAAATGGCTTATTTTGATCGAACGCCAGCTGGTGCTATTGTTTCCCGCCTGACCAATGATACTCAGGCAGTAGCAGATATGTTCAGTGAGATTTTTTCTAATTTTTTGAGCTCTTTGCTGATTTTAGTTGTTACTCTGAGCGCTATGTTTGCCCTCAACTGGCAATTGACCCTCATGATTGCTCTCTTTCTGCCTTTGATGGCAGCCTCTATCTTGCTCTATCAGCATTTATCCAATCGTCAGCTGAAGCAGGTCCGGAATAAGCTCAGCGATTTGAATGTCAAGCTATCTGAAAGTATTGAAGGAATGCGGATTATTCAGGCTTTTGGGCAAGAGAAGCGCTTGCTGCGGGAATTTGAAGAAATCAACGGTCAGCATTTAGGCTTCACCAATCGCTATCTCAATATCAATAGTCTCTTTCTGAGGCCGGCCATGTCCCTGCTGAAAATCTTGGCTTATGGAGTGATTCTGACTTACTTTGGCTTGACTTGGCAAGTGGCGGGAATTACGGCAGGTATTATGTATGCCTTTATCCAGTATGTTAATCAGCTTTTTAATCCTTTGATTGATGTTATGCAGAATTACTCTGTTCTGCAGACATCTATGGTTGCTGCGGAGCGGGTTTTTGAAATCATGGACCGCACTGACTACGAGCCTGAGCAGGCTAACCAAGACTTGCAAATCCAAGATGGCAACATCGAATTCAAGCATGTTTCCTTTTCTTATGATGGAAAGCGAGATGTTTTGCGGGATATCTCCTTTTCTGTCAAAAAAGGCCAGACGATTGCCTTTGTGGGTTCGACTGGCTCTGGTAAATCCTCTATTATCAATCTTTTCCTGCGTTTTTATGAGTTTGAGCGGGGGCAGATTTTGATTGATGGACGCGATATTAAAGATTATAGTCAGGCGGAGCTGAGGCGAAAGATTGGCCTTGTTTTGCAGGATCCCTTCCTTTATCACGGTACAGTTGCTTCCAATATCCAGCTTTACCAAGAGCAGCTGACGCGTGAAGAGATTATAGAAGCGGCTAAGTTTGTAGATGCTCATGGCTTTATCAGTCAGCTACCTCAAGGCTATGATTCCCATGTGACTGAGCGGGGAGCGACTTTTTCCAGCGGTCAGCGTCAGCTTTTAGCCTTTGCCAGAACCATCGCTACTAAGCCTAAAATCTTGATTTTGGATGAGGCGACAGCCAATATTGATTCGGAAACAGAGGAGCTGATTCAAGCCTCACTGAGAAAAATGCGGCGGGGTCGGACAACCATTGCCATTGCCCACCGTCTGTCTACCATTCAGGATGCCGACTGCATCTATGTCTTAGATAAGGGGTGCATTATCGAATCCGGCAGCCACGAAGAATTGCTAGCTCAAGATGGCACCTATAAGAAAATGTACCAACTGCAGGCTGGGATGATGGAGTCTTGAAAAGCCTGATTATAAATGAAAGGTGTAGAATTCATTTGGAATTCTACACCTATTTTAAATAGTCTTTTAGTTTCTCTACATTTTCTTCTAAGTTATCATAAGGAAGCTTGGCATACTGGTAAGGGCAGCTAGCAAGGTAGCTTTGTTCAAAGAAGTCAAGCGGCAGGCTGCTGTGTTTGAGAGCACTGACGGAAGAAAGTGACCTCAAGTCTAGCAGAATGCCGTCCTTGATCAGATAGCTAGATAGTGGCAGCTGAGCTTGCTCCAGTAGTATCTGGGCTTTTCTTGCTTCCTCTTCTTGAAGCTGCAGCAGCGCCAACCTATTTTTTTCAAACATGAGACTGTCGATGTAGAGAGATAGAGCCTTCTGCATGATGAGGTTGCTGTCATAGTCCACGGCGCTTTTGTAAGCGATGAAGGTTTTTTGAATCTGGGGCGGAAGGAGCAGGGCGGTAATCCTCAGGGCTGGGAAAAGGCTGGTTGAAAAGGACTTGATGTAGATGACCCGCTGGCTATTGTCTAGATAGTGAAAGGTCAGCTCCCGACGGCTATCAAAGTCTGATAGATAGTCATCTTCTACGATATAGACATCATAGAGCTGGGCTAGCCGAAGAATTTCTTCCTTTTCCTGCCGACTGTAAGAGTGGCCCAAGGGATAGTGAAAACGCGGGATAGTGTAGAAAAACTTGATCTTTCCGCTTTGAAAAATCCTCTCAAGTTCTTGTAGATTAATACCTTGTGGAGTTCTTTCAATGGTTTCATAAGGAAGTTTTTGCGCTAGCAGAAGATCATTAATCCGATGGTAGGTCGGCTGCTCCACCAGAATATGCTCTTTTTGATTGGGGAATTCAATCTGTGAAAGGATATAGAGAGCCTGCTGGGTGCCGGAAGTCAGTACCAGCTGATCCCTAGAAGCATAGACAGCAGAGTCCAGCATTAGTCTTTGCACAGAGTGACGCAGATCCTCCAGTCCTTCCTGCTGAGGGTAGTAGTTGAAGAGATAATTTTCCCGGCCGATCAGAGTTTCATTTACACAGAGTCGGAAATCATCATAAGCTTGGTGGCGGTCATCCCTCACAGGCAACTCCAAATCCTGCTTTTCTTCCTGAGCATTCTCCAACACATAGTAGCCACTTTTGGGAACGGCATAGATGTACTTCTGATACTTGAGCTCAATCAGAGCCTTCTGCGCAGTATCCTTACTGCAGTGGTAACGCTCTGCAAGCTTGCGGACAGAAGGAATTTTCTGACCAGTTGCCAGTTTTCCCTCTTTAATATCCTTAGTAATCTTATCAATTATGCGTTGGTATTTTGCTTTAACCATGAAACTGTCCCCATACAGATTTGATTTTTTCATATTGTAACTCATTTTCAGATATTTTACAATAGAGAGCAAGTAGGAGGAGTCATGAAAACAAAAACAGTCATTCTAGCCACAGATATTTCTGGCTTAGGTAAGGTTGCCGCAACAGCTGCCCTGCCGCTTTTTGCAATTTGTCAGCTAGAGGTGGCCCTCTTGCCAACCATGATTTTATCGTCTCATACAGGCGGTTTTTCAGACATCTATATAGATGATTACACGCATGGGATGCTTGCTTTTTTGAAACAATGGCAGAGCCTAGAGTTCGACTTTTCAGCTTTGGTAACAGGGTATTTGAAGTCTGATATTCAGGTGGAAAATTTGCTGCGCTTTAAAAAGGAAAAAAGCTTGCCCCTTATCGTGGATCCTATCATGGGAGACAAGGGGACTTTTTATCAGGGATTTTCAGATGCCCATCTAAACCATATGCGTCGCCTCTGCCAACATGCCGATTTGGTTCTGCCCAATTTGACGGAAGCCTGTTTGTTGTTAGAAGAATCCTACGAAGAGAGTTTATCAGAAGATAGATGGGAGGACTACAGCAAACGTTTGGCTGAGTTAGGACCGAGCAAGGTCTTGCTAACTGGCTTGCCCATGAAAGAAAACCAGATTGGTGTAGCTTATTTTGATGCAGCAACAGAAGAGTTTAATCTCTTTTCTAGTCCAGCTCTGCCCCAGCATTTTTTTGGAACGGGTGATATATTGACGGCTCTTGTAGCTGCGGCTTTTGTTCAGGGGATTGACATCAAGCAAGCCCTGCTGGTGATTTTGAAGTTTATTGAAAAGAGCTTGGCACTTAGCTTTAAAGAGCAAATAGATCCAAAGAAGGGCGTTTTTTACCAGCCCTACCTAGGAGAGCTTTTTGCTGATTTTCAAGCCTTAATGGAGGAAAAAGATGAAGAAACAAACAATTGATTTGCAAACCTTAACTATGATTAGTTTATTTGCTGCTTTGATTTTTTTGAGCATTCAGTTTTTTAAAATTCCTGTGGGAGCTCAGTTTATTCACTTTGGAAATGCACTGGTGGTAGTGGGCTGTCTGATTTTTGGCAGTAAGCTCGGTTTTTTAGCGGCTGCTATTGGACTAGGAATATTTGACTTGTTAAATGGTTATGCGGCAGAAATCCCAATTATCTTGTTAGAAGCACTTGCGGTGGCCGTGGTGATTCATTTTCTGTATGAAGAACTTTTTCAGAGAAAGGATAAACTAAGAAATATTCTTGTGACAGCAGTAGCCGCAGCTTTGGTGAAGATTGTGCTTAATATCCTCAAGTACACTCTGACAGGAACACTGTTTGGCGGGAGTAGTTTACCAGCAGCCTTTTTGCTGGCAGTAGCTAAGATTACTGGTACATTTGGCTCCAGTCTAGCGACAGTTATCGCCGTCCCAATCTTATATCCAATCTTTCAGCAAGTCAGAAAAGCTCACAAGCACAGAGGGCCACTGAAAAGCAAGGATAAATCAATAAATAGCATAAAAAAAGAAACTGTCTGAGAATCCTCAGACGGTTTTTGTGTATTTGTCTTACATAAAGTATACGATAGCCAGATACTGCAGAGCAGAGGCTGCTAGAATGAAAAGATGCCAAATCATGTGGAAGTAGGGCTTCTTTTGAGCATAGAAGCCAGCTCCTACAGTATAGCAGAGGCCACCAGCCAGCATGAGTCCCCAGAATACAGGTCCGGTTTGACCGATAATCTGCGGAATGATAAAGACCACCAGCCAGCCCATAATCAGATAGAGAGCCAAGCTGAATTTTTCATTGACTTTCTTAGCGAAAATCTTGTAGAGGATACCAAAGATGGTCGTTCCCCACTGGATAGCAATGATGAGATAGCCAAACCAGTTATTCATCAGCGACAGCACGACTGGCGTGTAGCTGCCAGCGATGGCGATGTAAATCATGGAGTGGTCGATAATGCGCAAGATATACTTGTGGGTCGAGCCATAGGACATTGAATGGTAGACAGTTGAAGAGAGGAACATGAGAAAGAGGCTGATGACAAAGATAGAAGTTCCGACAGCAGCCACCAATCCATGCCCTTCATAGCTATAAATGGCCGAGATAGGCAGCAGAATTAGCATCAGAACAGCCCCTACCGCATGGGTAACAGCGTTGGCAATTTCCTCTCCAAAGGATAGTTTTTTACTGAGTTTAAGCGCGTAGTTCAAGATTTTCTTCCTCCTCATTTGGTACTTGGATTAGGGATAAGGTCTTCTGATAGAGTTTGACCGTCTGGCAGGCTGTGGAAATGATGGATGCCACCTCCAGCTTGCTACCGTTCATATAGTCAACGAAGTCATCATAAAGTTCTCGCGAATCTGCTGATTTATGCAGCATATTTAAAGTAGCTGAAATTTCCTGGATAGAAAAGACCGTTTTTAAGGTTGTAATGGCAATCAAGCGAGCTACTTGGCGGCGTTGATATTTTTTCTTGACCGGCTTGGCAATATAGCCATGCTTGACGTAGTTGTTAATCATAGAAGCGGTCAGTCCCTTGTCAGCAGCTGAAATAGAAGAGCCACAGACATTGTTTACATAGAGCAGGACCTGGTCCAAATATAGCTCCAGATCTGGTAATTCGTCCCACTTGGGAAAAACTTGTTGAGTGTTCAAATCTTTATCACTTTCTTATCTAGTCCTTATAACTAGATGATAACATCTCTGTAAATCAAAGTCAAGCAAAAAATAGAATGTCCCATTGAAATTTGATATAATCTTAAAAAGAAGAAAGGGAGGTTTCAGATGAAAAAACAAATAATCTTTGATATGGCAGCCTTCCTAGGCAGTCTGATTTTTTGGTCTTGGCTCTATATGCGCTTTTTTTATGCCTATGTAGCCGTCGTCTTTTACAAGAATCAGCCAGAGTGGAACCTGCTGATACCAGCTTCTATCATCCTGACTCTGACAGCTATTAGCTCGCTTTTTATTCGCGGCCTCTATAGTCGGCACATTCCTCGTTGGCTGGTACTAGCCAGTTACACCCTCTATTTTCTCATTCTATTCTATGCCCTCTTTTTGAAAAATATCGGCAGGCAGGGCTTCAGTCTGGACCTGCAGTCTTTTACCTATAATTGGATTTATGGAGATAAGCTGGTACCCACCATGAATATCATTATGTTCATTCCGCTGGGCTTTCTCTGCAAGCTGTCATGGAAACATTTAGCTTATTTTACCTTGGCTATCAGTCTGGTTGAGGGGAGCCAGTATCTCTTTCATCTTGGCATTTTTGACTTGGGTGATATCCTGACTAATCTGCTAGGATTCATTATCGGCACCTATCTACTAGAGACAGCCTTGGGTAAATGGGTTGTCCGTCATATTCACTAAATGAAAGAAGGAAACTATGAAAATTCTTATCCCAACTGCCAAAGAGTTGAATCTAACTGCTCCATCTGCAATCCCTAATCCATTTTCAGCACAAACTCAGGCTGTGTTGGATGAGTTGGCAACCATGTCAGTAGCTGACTTGGCATCATTTTATAAAATCTCCCCAGAAAGAGCGGAGGTAGAGTGGCAAGCCATTCAGGCTTTGCGAGAAGGAACTGCGCAGCATGCTCCAGCACTTTATCTTTTTGATGGCCTCATGTACCGCCATATCAAGAGGCAGGACCATACCAAGGAGGAAAGTCAGTATATCGAGAAGCATCTTGCTATCACAACGGCGCTTTACGGTGTTATCCCAGCCCTGGAGCCCATAGCGCCCCATCGCTTGGACTTTATGATGCCACTCAAGCTAGATGGGAAGAGTCTCAAGGCATTTTGGAAAGAAGCTTATGACCAAGCTCTGGCAGAAGATGAGATGATTTTCTCCCTCCTGTCCAGCGAGTTTGAAACAGTCTTTTCCAAGGAAATTCGCCAGCGCATGATAGGCTTCAAGTTTCTGGAAAACCGAGGCGGCAAGCTAAAAGTCCATTCGACCATTTCTAAAAAAGCGCGTGGTGAGTTTTTAACAACTCTAATAACTAACCAAGTAACAGAAGTCGAACAGATGAAGAAATTAAGCTTTGCTGGCTTTACTTACCGACCTGACCTGTCCAGTGACCAAGAGTTGGTTTATATCAAGGAAGTATGAAAAGGAAGAATCGGCTTTTGTAATATCTACGTAATATTCTCGTTATAAAATTGTTATAAAATAAATGACGTTTCTAAGGAGTTTCAGAACTATGGGAAAAATCAAGTCGGATACTATTTCCGCTCAGAATGCTATCAGTGAATTGGTTGGGGTAGATACAAGCGACAAGCAAAATCAGCAGGTGGAGTTTAGCTATACTACTGAGATTGCTGGGATGGAAGCAGGCCGTCAGGCATGCAATCAAATGCTGCAGGCTGTCAGTGACTTTAGCGCAGCTGTTTTGGCTCAGGCTAATAAATTTCCTGATATAGCTTATAAAATTGAAAAGCGTGATGTAGAGCAGGCACAACGTTGGAGCAACTGATGATAAAAGATAAAAATCAAGAAAAACGTGAACGATTACATAAGCAGATTATTCACCTTGAGAATCAAGAAGAAGATCTTTTAGTTCTCAAAAAGCGTTATGAAGAGAAGGTAATGGATTTTCGTACAGATATTTGGACGATGAATGCCCAAATAGAAAATTTGATAGATCCCGTATCAGAGACTAGTTCTACCAATCGTAAAATATGGGAAGAAAACCAAGCATTGCAACAAGCAATTGACAGCTATGTAGAGCAGGAGTTGGACAATGTTTCCAAACAAACAAGGAAAGTTCAGCAAAAATTAGATGAAAATCGAGAAAAATTGACGAAAGAAAGGAACTCTTTACCATGGGAGTAAAGTACAGTGCGTCAGAGTCTTCACAGCTGATGGAGGCCATGTCTAGTAATATTCAAGTGGCCAATGAGGTGACAGACCGATTATCTCAGGGCTGTGACCACCTAATAGCTACCCTAGACTCAGGAGAACTCATGGGAGCAGCCTATACAGCAGGGAAAGGCCTCTTTTCAGAGATTATCATTCCTGCCATTAAGAAGCTACAGGCTGCAGTGGACGACATTCAAACGGAGTTAAATTCATATAGGACTGCTGATGCTCAGGTAGCTGAGTATGGAAACCTCGATCTAGATCAGCTGAAGAAGACAAAAGAATTGAGAGAGCAGCAGCTAGCCTCTGTCAAAAAGGCTATTGAAGCAAAAGAATCATTCTTAGAGCGCATGAAGTCTATTGCTACATTTAATATCGTTTCTCACATGCAGTCTCTGGTGATTCTTTCTAGTGCAGAATCGCAAATTGAATCACAAATCAAAGAATTGGAAGAGAAGATTGAAAAGTTGGAGTTCTTTGTCGCTCAAGTCTCCCAATATTTCAGCGATAGTCTAGAAGTTCTTCGTCTAGCTATCCAAGGAGCCAGCCAGCTAAGCCAAGTCCTGGTAGATAGTGATGGAAATTACTCAGTTGATGGTGTAGATATGAGCTGGGCTATTAAAATGAAGGGACAGAAGATTGAGACATACATACCAATAACTAAAAAAGAGAAATTTATTCAAACTATTAGACAACAGTATGGATTTAGTCGAACTGAATCAGAGATATTACTAAATTTATATCAAAAGCTAGAAAAGGAATATGGATCCAAGAAAGCAAATATAGAATTCTTTAAAATAGTTGCATCTTACTCTTATGGTGATAAATCTTATGGAGCTTGGCAAGTGGTCGGTGGATTATATAGCCCGAATGGGGTAAACGGTATAAATGTTGGTATTAATTATAGAATGAAATCTGTTTTGAGAAAATATGGCTTAAAAGATGATGAAATTGATACGATTCAGAAAGCTATTCAGAATCAGCATAATTTTACGGGATTGGAAAAGATTGAAGAGGGAGATACAAATGATGAGATAAAAGGGAAACTGAATTTAGCTTCTGAGAAAGCATATGGTCAAGTAAATTATAATAAATTAGACGAGAAGCAGAAAGCAAGAGTTAGAGAGTTACTGTCTCAATTTGGAGGAACCATAGACTATTCCCATATGGCTGCAACTATTTCTGCACATTATACAGGTAATCATTTTATTGAAAATGAAGACGATTTAGCGGGATGGCAAGGTGATGTAGCAGGTACTATGGGACTTCCGCCGAGTCTTGGTAATGATGACTATCGTTCAGATTTAGATGCTGTTAATGTTTATCACAAAATTAAGGATGGGAATAGCCTGGTTGATGTTACAAACTCATACTACGATAGCGTTGAGAGAACATCTGGCTATAGAACTTATGAATTTGTTCAAAATATTGGAGAAGGAGATTACACGAAAGGAATGAAGAAATTAGAAGAAACTTATAAATTATACGTTTCTTCTCATTCTAGTGAACAATCATCAACCTTCGAAAATTTCATGAATGCTATCCAACATTTCCAAAAGGATTTAGATAAACCCAATCCCTCTATTGGAGAGTAAAATGTTAAAAAAAATGAAAAAATATTATAAAAACAAACCAACTCAAGCTTTATTAACGCTCATTGTACTTGTTTGGTCAATATATGAGATTGGTGCGACCAGTCTGGCTAGCAATTCGGCCTTGACCAAGGAATTCATGCATAGTCGGTATGTTATGGTTTGGCCAATGGTAGATAAGAAGGCAACTCTTTATCACTATGCGGAAGAATGGACTAGTGACGTATTAAATGGAATTATGCATCTAGATTATGAAAATACTAGGATAACTAGTTTTCCTAGAAAATGGGATAGTGAAGTTGAAATATACTATGCTCTGTCTGAAGATAAGTATGCTGATAGAGTATATTTTTTCTTAGATGAACCAATATCCAGAGCCTATACCACTAGTTTAGAGCAAAATTATTATTTGATTTCAAAGAATGCAGCTGTTATTAAAGAGGAAACAGGCAAAACGGTTGAACAGTTAGGTCAAGAAGTGGGACATTCAAGGGAGGAGTTTTTGTCTGCTCTGGGTAAGATGAAAATACTTCGTTTGGTCTATTTGATTCTTCGTATGATAGTATTGTTGCTATGTATCAGGTGGTCGGGTCAGCAGAGAAAACGGAAAGAAGATGAAATCTTGCAGAATGGATAGAGTCTTGAAACGATACGGAATCTATAAGGAAAATAAAGAATGATAACTTCAGTAATTTTTATTGCTTCTCTATTTTTACTTTTGCGCCGTTTTAAAAGCCGGCCGTTCAAGGATTGTTATTGGCGTGCTGTATAGTCTGTTTGTTGTCTGGTACGTTCAGGAAATTTTAAACTACGGCAAATATACTCTGCAATCAGGTCAAAGCGTTGAATTAAGAGTGTCTCCAAATACGGATCAGTTAGAGTATAGTTCAGAATTAATATTAAAAAAATTAAATGATGCTAAAATAAAATTATCAGGTACAAATGTTTGGTCTGAAAAATTTGGGGATGTATTATTTGGGGTAAGTGAAAAGAAAATTATTAAGATAGGCAGTACCGAGGGAGACAAGAATGAGCTTCCTAATAATCAAAAAGATATACATTTAGTAGAAGATGGGATTGTTGTTAGTTATAAAGGAGAAAAAGTTTTTGATGTAACTAACAACAAATCTTACTCCATCACCATAACCAATGTAGACAATAAACCGGTTAAATTTGAAGCTCAGGTGGTGGACAGGTAAAGTTTAGGAAGGATTTGATTCCTCTCAGTTCTAGTTTTTTATTAATATGATGGTATTGAAAATGAAGAAAACGAAATCTATGGTTATCATAGGCGGCTTTCAAGGTCGAAACATCTTTTATGATGTGAAAAGAAAAAAAGTATATTCTAATAAAGTCAATGAGAGAGTTTTTCCTAATCTCAGGTGGTTAGTAATATCCTTTGGAATTCTAGGAAATGCTTTTCTCATTCAAGTAAACAATATAAAATTTGAATCCCCTATTTTCAAAGTAATTGTTTTGTGCGCGACTCTTATTCTTATATCTTTGGTCTGTCACTTTGGATTTAAAGATGAGTATTTAGGGCAAAACGTTGAAGTATTTAATCCCAAATTATATGAACATGTTGGTTGGTTGAATTTTTTAGAAGAAGAGAGAAACCGATTATACATTCTTCTTATTACATTTTCAGTGAGTTCTTTCTTAACTGTTTTTCAAATGAGAGAATATTTGAACGCTCCTACCATGACAAACTTAATAGAAGTTATTGCCTTTTATTTTATATTTTATATGGTAACAGCAAAAAGCAATTTTATGAAAAGAATGATAGCAATAAAGGAATTGATGAAACAATAAACTAAGAGTTTTAGCTTATAAACCATGGTTTAAGGTAATGTATGACCAATTATTGAATGGAAGTGCTATGATTATGAACCGTTGTTACTTGGAAGAAATCAATGAATAAGAATGTATTTTGGTTAGGTAATTTCAGAGATAAAAATATTTTTTATGATAGAAAAACTGGACAACTATACTCTATAGATAAGAAAGAAGAGCAAGCTCCTAATCTCACTTGGGCTATTCTGCCTGCTTCCTTTCTTTTACGAAACATTTATTCAGAAGCAACAGCACCTCAGGTTGCCAGTGTGCCTATCAGAATATTTATTTTGTGTTCGACTGTTCTCTGCGTTTTAGTTTTGATAATATTTGTTCTAAGAAATATTAGAAAAGGAACTATGAAAAATTTTAATCAGAAACTTTATTTTGACTGGCCTAATTTTCTTTATAACCAACAAACACAATGTAAAGGAATATTGTTTTTTGGGACTCTACTATTTTTTACGTCAATTAAATTTATAATTGATTATTATTTTTCAGGAAGCTTTATTTCTTTTATAGCTATCATTGGTTTTCTCCCAGTATCTGGGCTCTTATTATTTGGAAATAGGCCATTAGAGAAATTGATTATCCTTAAAAGATTGGAAAAGCAATTAAAATGAAGAAAAAAGAATATTTAATCTATCTCTTGACTTTTCAGGGGAGAAACTATTATATGAACCTAAAAACGAATAAAATTTATGCAAATGTTCATAGTCCACAATTCCATCTGGATCTCACGAAATATGTTCCCGCAGCTAGCATTATGCTGCTACATGGATTTACTTCTGTTTCGAATAGCCGCTTGTCCTTCCTATGGAAAATAATCTTGTTAGTTTTGGGTTATGTTATTGTTGGGTATCTAGTAGAATTGCTTGCAAGGACAAGGAAAGAGCCGTCATTTAAAGAGTTTCATTTTGAAACACTACCTATAAAAGATGAGTTTTTATATATTTTTAGTCGAAATATATATGGGAAGTTTGGAATTGGCTTGATTTTTGCTGTTTTTGCCATCTATCAATCTGTTGAGTATTTAAGCAAAGGCAGCTATTTGTCTTATTTGCTAAGTGACATGGGTTTCTTTCTTGCTTATTTTAGTCTCATAAGGTCCGATTTATTCAAACAGATAAAAGTTCTGAAAAGATTAAAAAAGAAGAATACTTAGAATTCGAGAAGATTTTTAAAGGAGGTTTCTAATGACTGAGCTACTACCGATAGGGAGTGTTGTCCAACTTAAAAATGGACAAGTGAAAATTATGATTATTAACCGTTATCCTCTTTATGATAATAAAGGTGAAATTGGTTATTTAGACTATTCCGGCTGTGTATATCCTTTTGGTATGACGGATAATCAAGCTTGCTTTTTTAACCAAGAAGATATTGAAAAAATTTGGTTTGAGGGGTATATAGATGACTCAGAAGAGAAAATGCTAGCAAAAATAGAAGAAAAATTATCTCAAATTCCTTATCCTAAATATTCTTTAGCTGATTTATAATATCTGTTCCTGTCAGTAAAGTATTCTAAAACCCCTCGCAATTTTTGCGAGGGGTTAATGTCTTATAAGTTTTCTTTTCTTTTTATAATCTTCTCTTTTTAGTTAAGGGCTGCTAAAAGAGCATCAGCCTGTGCTGAGAGTTCAGCAAGTTTGTCTTCTGCGACAGTCAGTTGTCCAGTTCCCCATGCTTCTGGGTTGATGCCAACACCTGTGAATGGTTCTACCACATTCATACGGATGAAAGGCAACAGGCTACGGTAGTGCTTGAATACTTCATCTGGTGATGTGCCGTTAGCTACAGATGAAACAGTAACAACCTTAGCATTCAGAGCAGATGGGCCAGTTGGGTCTGACAGATCCAGAGCGCGTGAAGCCCAGTCCAAGAGGTTTTTCACTACTCCTGGAATAGCCCAGTTGTAGACAGGTGAGAAAATCCAGATGGCATCAGCGGCCAAAATTTCTTCACGAACCTTAGCGACAGCAGCTGGAGCAGGACTTTCGATGTCTTGGTTGAAGAATGGTACATCTTTGTAATCAAGATATGAAACTTCTGCCTTACCAGCCAAAGCTTTTTCAGCTTGCTCAGCCAATTGGTGGTTGAAAGAACCTTGACGAAGCGAGCCGACGATGAATAATACTTTAGACATTGCATTGTCTCCTTTTTTATAAAATAAAGAGAAATTTCTCTTGTTACAATATATGTTACAACATTAATCACTAGTTAGCAATTATTTAGCTCATTTTTTTGAAATTTTTTAGAATGCGAATCAAATCTTGTTTATCGTCTTCTTCGAGAATGGACAGAGCTTGCTGGATATTTTTGATATGATCAGGCAGGGCAGTTTCAATTTTAGCTCTGCCTTGTTCCGTCAGACCAATCAAAAAAGCCCGGCGGTCATTTGGGTCGCAGGTGCGGACAATCCAGCCGTCGCGTTCCATATTTTTGATGACGACAGTCATGTTGCCAGAAGTAGCCAATATGCGGTCAATCAGATCCTGAATACGCAGTTCTCCTTTGCTGTACAAGGTTTCTAAGACGGAAAACTGAGTAGGAGTCAAATCATGCTTTTTAAAAATCTGGGCTTCAATGGCACGGATGGTTCTTGCTGCCTTATGAAAGACAATCATGGTTTTCAAATCAAGCAGAGTTTCTTTGCTTAAATCGTCTGTAATCTTCATAACAATATTTTACCAATAAATAGTATCATATGCAAGGATATTGCTTTAGAATTTTGAGAATATTCTCATCAAAAAAAGATAGAAAAATAGGAGTATTTGTAGTATAATGACGGAGTGAAATATAAAAATAGAAATAAAGCCAGTTTTCCAATTTGGCAGTACCTTATCGGTATTTTTATCGTTCTCAGTGTTCTTGTATTTTCATTTTTTGCAGTTTTGCAAGTATCTATGCAGCCGATACAGTCGGCTAAGGAAGTAAGCAGACGCTTGGCCAAGGAATACGCAGATCTTGAAAAAGTGGACTCTTTTGCTATCTACAATGGGCAGGAATCCTACTACAGTCTGCTTGGCAAGACAAGTAAGGGTATCGAAAAAGCTGTTTTGATTGCAAAAGATTCCAATGAGATTCGGGTCTATCGACTGGACCAAGGTGTCAGTCAGGCAGATGCGGAGAGCATTGCCAAGGAAAATGGAGCAGGAACTATTGATAAGGTGACCATGGGCTATTTTAAAGATCAGCCCATCTGGGAAGTCAAGTCGGGAGGCACCTACTACCTGATTGGTTTTGAAAGCGGACAGTTGGTCAGCAAGGAGGGACTATGAAATTATCAAATCGTGTCTTAAAAATGGAAGAAAGCGTGACCTTGGCAACAGCAGCGCGTGCTAAGGCTTTGAAAGCGCAGGGGCGGGATATTCTGTCTCTGACTCTGGGAGAGCCGGATTTTCCGACGCCTAAGAATATCCGAGATGCGGCTGTAGCAGCTATTGAGGATGGGCGTGCTAGCTTTTATACAGTGACTAGCGGTCTGCCAGAGCTAAAAGAAGCAGTGGTAGAGTATTTTGCTAACTATTATGGCTACACAATCCAGCCGAATCAAGTGACGGTGGCAACCGGAGCTAAGTTCTCCCTCTACACCTTCTTTATGAGTGTGCTCAACCCAGGTGATGAAGCTATCATTCCGACGCCTTATTGGGTAAGCTACGGCGACCAAATTAAGATGGCCGAGGGGATTCCTGTTTTTGTTCAAACCACTGAGGAAAATAATTTCAAGGTTACGGTGGAACAGTTGGAAGCTGCTCGGACTGATAAGACCAAGGTCTTGGTTTTGAACTCGCCGTCCAATCCGACTGGTATGATTTATACAGCGGATGAGCTAAGGGCGATTGGAAACTGGGCTGTGGAGCATGATATTCTGATTTTGGCAGATGACATCTATGGACGTCTGGTTTATAACGGTAATAAATTTACACCAATTTCCAGTCTGTCCGAGGAGATTCGCAAGCAGACGGTGGTCATCAATGGTGTCTCTAAGAGCTACTCCATGACAGGCTGGCGGATTGGCTATGCAGTTGGTGAGCCGGAGATTATTGCGGCCATGAGTAAGATTGCAGGTCAGACGACTTCTAACCCGACAGCAGCGGCTCAATATGCAGCAATCGAGGCCTTGACTGGCAGTCAGGAAACGGTTGAAACCATGCGCCAGGCCTTTGAAGAACGTCTTAATACCATCTATCCACTCTTGGCTCAGGTGCCAGGATTTGAAGTGGTCAAGCCGCAAGGGGCCTTCTATCTCTTTCCAAATGTCAAGAAAGCCATGGAAATGAAAGGCTACACAGATGTGACCGAGTTTACGACAGCAATTTTAGAAGAAGTTGGCGTGGCTCTGGTGACTGGAGCAGGATTCGGTGCTCCAGAAAATGTCCGTCTTAGCTATGCGACAGATTTGGACACGCTCAAAGAAGCCGTTCAGCGCTTGCAGCAATTTATGGAGAGTAAATAAAGCTCTCAATCTTACACTACTTTCGAAGATTTATAAACGATAAATAGGGATGAACTCAGCGTTCGTCCTTTTCAATTTATTTTTGACTGTACTGGTAATGAGTTAAATAAAATGGTAAAATAATATAGGATGCCATAAGATTGCTTTCATATTTTCTGGTTGAATTGAGAAGATTTTGTTCAGAAAATAAAAGCTGGGAGCAGTTGGAATTTAGCTGTCTGGGCTTGCAAACGGGAGTGAAAGGAGAAGGATATGAAACGACATTTATTTTTCTTATTCATGGGAGTCAGTTTGGTTTTATTGGCTGCTTGTTCTGTTGTTGATTCAGAGCAGGGATGGACCACAATTTCTGAATCCAATGGCTATAGTCTGCAAGCCAAAGGTCATCGCTATCGTATCCAATATTATGAGAATGACTCTGCCCGAATAGACTGGTATTTGAACAATTACCAGCCAGAATTGAATTTAAATATGAGAATCTTAGAACGCCCAACTGCTCCAGGTTCTTACACTAAGGAGGAGATATCCGGACAAGGATCTGCACGCTTTTTGATGGTTTGTAGAACTTGGGGTTCTGCAGAGAACAGTCAAAAGTTTTTAATTAAACGTGCCTATTATAAGGTTGATATTAAACTTAATAAAAAGATGGAGGTAGATACTGAGAAGAGCAGTATGACCTACTGGAAGACGGAAGAAGAGGAAAAGGATGATCCGCCTATTGATTAAATAGCGGCTATAATGGTAGATTAAGTTAGTAGGAGTAACTTTCTGATAGAAATCACCACACGACTTATAAATTTGAGGAGTATTTAGTTGAAGATGATGGTGTTTCGGTGTATAATAAAAGAAGTCCATTTGGTCTAGCCCTGCATTCTATTCACATGCAGTGTCTTCCTCATGGTCTTTTTACTTAAGTAATAATAGGGATGAAGATTATTTTGTACAAAAGGAGATAAAATGGGATTTATCAGAAAGGAAATAGAGGAAAGAGAGAAGAAGATTCTCGAGGATTTTTCGATTGCAGAAAAAGAATTGGCTTTGCCATTTTTACTAGAGGATGAGAAGAGAGGAATTTTTCTCTGCGTCAAGCAATTTCGTATCGGGGAAGGGAAATATCAAGTCTTAGCCATGATTCTCGGAGGGCACTTGCTTGAATTTCGCCTAGAAGAAGAACGGGCCGATAGATATCCAGTTCGCAATAAGGAAGATCAAAGTGTAAAAGGTCTATCAACAGAAACAATCTCCCAGCTTGTGATTCCCAAGGTTTTAAAGGGACGAGAGGACAAGATCGTAACAGTGATTCAACATGCCCTGTCGCAGATTAACCCTTATTATGATACGAAGATAAGGGAAGTAAACCACGTGGAGTACAGATAAAGAGGAGATAGGATATGGGATTATTAGAAAAGTGTCTGGATTTTTTACCGACTAGGCGGGCTGTCAGTGACATAGAAGAAGATATGACTTGGGAGGAAGAATTTACCCCTAAAAGAGTTCCCCATAAAGCAGTCAGTAGTAGACCTCAGAAGGAGACTGAGGGAACAGCGACTCTTCCCCAGGAAGGAAGTTGGAAGTTCGTGCACGAGATGATTTCTGAAGAAGGGATTGAGATTTTAAAGGAAGCTGGTATTGATGACGAGCTAGTTTTTGAGACGGGCGATTGGGTTGCAGATCATGATTTGGGGATTTATCTGGTCCTTTATCGCTTTGGTGGCAGAACCAACTGGAAGAAGACTTATAAGCTAATCTTGCAAGGACAGGTGATTGAATTTAAGACCAAGACCATTTTTCATCAGCAGGATTTTTCTTATGAAGATGGGGAATTCACTAAGGGAGTGATTGTCAAAAATGTCTCTAATATGCTCCTGCCCTCGGCTTTCGAAGGTCAACAGCAGCGCGTGCTCCATATCATTCAAGCGGCTCTCTCAGCAGCTAGCCCAAGCTATGATACGGTTATTTACAGGGCGAACTTTGATTTGGTTTAGGAGGGGAAGATGATATATATTACAAAAGAAGATGTTTTGACTTGGCTGGACAAACATGAGCCAGTAGCCAATCGTCAGAAAGACATTGCGACCTTTCATAAGGAACTGTCGTTTCGCCTGCAAAGAATGGACTTTCGACCGTCTACCAGTTCTAAAGATCCTCAGAGAAATGTTTGTGAAGATCCTGACCAAGAGCTCACTGTAGCCTTTACTCAGGATGGGGAGGGGAATTATGCGACGATTGACCAGAGTCCAGGAGGTCAGATTCTCAGTGATCAGCGCTTTAAGATGGCTTTGAAAAAAGTCTTGAACTATGATGATGACATGGTTGATCGACTGCTATATGGAACGAAAAATTAGTCCTCTTATTCAGAGAGAGTTATCCGCCAGCCTTTAGGAGGCTGGTTTTTTAATTTTTCTGAGATTTAGCCTCTTCAAGGATAGCTATTGCAATCGCTTTATGGTAAAATATAGAACAGATGTCCAAAAGATTTGTCTTGAAATAAAGTGACATTTAGCAACCAATCTAGGAGGCAGATATGATTGATCATTTTGAGATAAAGGTCAGGAATCTACAAATTTCAAAAGACTTTTATACAAGTTTTCTTTCTCCTCTAGGCTACAAATTGGCTTTTAGAAGTAGTTCTCTACTCAGTTTTGTTGCTCCCAACAGCCCACATCCTGGTGGAGATTTTTGGTTGGGGGAGGGAGAGCAGTCTCCGATTCACTTTGCTTTTTTGGCAGAAAACCATGAGCAGGTTCAAGCTTGTTATGAGGCTGGTTTAAAGGCAGGGGGAAAAGACAACGGTGCGCCAAATTATCGGGGGAACCTTTCATCATATTATGCAGCCTTTGTCTTGGATCCAGATGGTAATAATGTCGAGGCAGTCTGTCATAAAGAATAAAAAATAGAAAAGAGAAAAAACGTGTCAAAGAAAATCGTAACAATTATTGATGTGAAAAATTATGTTGGTCAAGAAGTGACCATTGGTGCTTGGGTTGCCAATAAGTCAGGTAAGGGTAAGATTGCTTTCTTGCAGTTGCGCGATGGCTCTGCCTTTTTCCAAGGGGTGGCCTTCAAGCCTAACTTCATCGAGAAATTTGGCGAAGAAGAAGGATTGGCGAAGTTTGATACGATTAAAAAGCTTAGCCAAGAAACTTCTGTCTATGTGACAGGGGTTGTCAAGGAAGACGAGCGCTCAAAATTTGGTTATGAGTTGGACATCACCGATATCGAAATCATCGGCGAGTCAAATGACTATCCAATCACGCCCAAAGAACATGGCACTGACTTCCTCATGGATAACCGTCATTTGTGGCTGCGTTCTCGTAAGCAAGTGGCAATGATGCAAATCCGCAATGCCATCATCTACGCTACCTATGAATTCTTTGACAAGAATGGCTTTATGAAGTTTGACAGCCCAATCTTGTCAGGAAATGCAGCAGAAGACTCAACTGAGCTCTTTGAAACAGACTACTTCGGAACTCCAGCATACTTGAGTCAGTCAGGTCAGCTTTATCTGGAAGCAGGTGCTATGGCTCTTGGTCGCGTCTTTGACTTTGGTCCTGTATTCCGTGCCGAAAAATCAAAAACCCGTCGTCATTTGACTGAGTTCTGGATGATGGATGCAGAGTACTCATACTTGACGCATGATGAGTCACTCGACTTGCAAGAAGCTTATGTTAAAGCCTTGATCCAAGGTGTTCTTGACCGTGCTCCTCAAGCTTTGGAAACCTTGGAACGTGATGTAGAACTTTTGAAACGCTATATTGCAGAGCCTTTCAAGCGTGTTAGCTATGATGAAGCGATTGACCTCTTGCAAGCGCATGAAAATGATGAAGATGCTGACTATGAGCATCTGGAACATGGAGATGACTTTGGTTCACCGCATGAAACATGGATTTCAAACCACTTTGGTGTACCAACCTTTGTCGTGAACTACCCAGCAGCTATCAAGGCTTTCTACATGAAGCCAGTTCCTGGAAATCCAGACCGTGTCCTCTGTGCAGACTTGCTTGCTCCAGAAGGCTACGGTGAAATCATCGGTGGTTCTATGCGTGAAGAAGATTACGATGCCCTCGTTGCTAAGATGAATGATCTTGGTATGGATACGACAGAATATGAATTCTACCTGGATCTTCGTAAGTATGGAACAGTTCCGCACGGTGGATTCGGTATCGGTATCGAGCGTATGGTAACCTTTGTAGCAGGGACTAAGCATATCCGTGAAGCCATTCCATTCCCACGTATGCTGCACCGTATTAAACCATAAAATGATTCAAACGCCCATGTGGCGTTTTTTCAGCAATGAACTATGAAATAATCCAAATATAGAATTTTAGAGAAAGAAGAGGTAGAGGTCATGTGAACAGCGGATTAACAAGTGATAAAGGATAAAAATGAAGAAACACTTGTTAAAGGAGAAAATATGTTTAAAAGAAGTTATCGGAAAAATATCGGTCTTATGGCCGGTGTAGAATTTTTTGCCTTTCTAGGCATTACTAGTTTTTGGATTTTATTTCTAAGTCAAAATGGCATGTCCCTTTGGCAGATTGGGCTTTTGGAAAGTATTTTTCATGCGACCAGTGTCATCTGTGAAATTCCTTCTGGGATGTTGGCGGATCGCTTTTCCTACAAGACCAATCTGTATCTGAGCCGGATAGCCGGGATTGTGTCTTCTGTTCTCATGTTGGCCGGGCAGGGGAACTTTTGGGTTTATGCACTGGCTATGGTGATTAGTGCTTGGTCCTATAACTTTGATTCGGGGACAAGTGCGGCCATGGTTTATGATTCTTCTGTAGAGGCTGGACTCAAGGAACGTTACCTGTCCATCTCCAGCTTTATGTCTGGAGTGGCTGAAGCGACCCGGTCTTTGGGAACAGTCTGGGCTGGATTTTTTGTCCATGGACAATTGCATCTGACCTACTATATCATGATTGGCACCTCTGTCATCGTTCTGTTCTTGACCTGGATGCTAAAAGAACCTAGTGTCAAAGCAGAGAAAGCGGAACGTCTGACTATGAAAAAGATTATCTGGGCTGTCAAAGAGGAGTTGCAGAGAAATCCTAGCCTTTTTATCTGGATGATTCTGTCCCAAATCATCGGAACGCTGATGTGTATGTTTTATTTTTATTATCAAAATCAATTGCCGGACTTAAAAGATTGGCAGATTTCAGTAGTTATGCTAATTGGCAGTGCTTTGAATATCTTAGCGGTCTATCTGGCGAGTGTGATTGGAAAGAGATATTCTGCCCTAAAACTTTTCCCTTCAGTGGTACTTTTAACTGGAGCAAGCTACCTGCTGTCCTATTTTGGCACGCCAATCATCTATATTGTGATTTATCTAATCAGCAACGCCTTGTATGCACTCTTTCAGCCGATTTTTGACAACGATTTGCAAAAGCAGCTGCCAAGTGAAGTACGGGCGACCATGCTCAGTGTTTATTCTATGATGTTCAGCTTGAGCATGATTGTCATTTTCCCTGTGACAGGCTGGTTGATTGATTACTTTGGCTTTGACTGGACTTTTATAGCTTTAGGCGGCTTCTTATTTGCTGTAACGCCATTTTTGTATATGAGTCTAAAGAAAATAAGCCAGAACTTACAAGAAGTCTAATATCAATGTTCTCTTTCTGCTGGTCAGAAGGAGAATATTTTTTACCCTTTGAAAATTATGGTAAAATAAATACAGTTTAATGGAGAAGTAGGCGGTATGAAAGATTTATTGAAATATTTCAAGGGCTATATCAGAGAGTCTTTGCTGGGGCCCTTGTTCAAGCTCTTGGAGGCCAGTTTTGAACTCTTGGTTCCGGTTTTGATTGCGGGGATTGTGGACGAGACAATTCCTAGACACGACAGCTCCCATCTCTACTGGATGGTTTTTCTTTTGATGGGCTTGGCTGCGCTGGGCGTGGTGGTAGCAGTGGTAGCCCAGTATTATTCGTCAAAGGCGGCAGTGGGCTTTACTCGCCAGATGACAAGCGACCTCTATCAAAAAATCCTGCGCTTGCCCAAGGCTAGTCGGGATGAGTTGACAACTTCTAGCTTGGTGACTCGGCTGACGAGCGACACCTATCAGATTCAGACGGGCATCAATCAATTTCTTCGTCTCTTTCTGCGGGCGCCCATCATCGTTTTTGGATCTATTATTATGGCCTTTACTATCAGTCCGGTCATTACCTTGTGGTTCTTGCTCATGGTAGCAATTTTAACGGCTATTATCGTTTTCATGTCTCGTCTTATGAATCCTCTCTACGCTAAGATTCGCCAACTGACAGATCAGCTGGTCAATTTGACTCGTGAGCAGCTGCAGGGTATGCGGGTTATAAGAGCTTTCGGTCAGACCCAGCGTGAGGTTCAGACCTTTCGCAATCGCAACGAGCTCTATAAAACTTGGCAAATCAGGACGGGAGCTCTGGCTAGTCTGATTAGTCCTCTGACCTTTCTTACGGTCAATGGTACTCTGATTGCTGTCATTTGGCAGGGGAATACCTTTATCGGCAAGGGCTTGCTGACCCAGGGGATGCTAGTGGCTTTGGTCAATTATTTATTGCAGATTTTGGTGGAATTGCTCAAGCTGGCTATGCTGGTCAACTCGCTCAATCAAAGCTATATCAGTGCAGGTCGTATCAGTCAGGTCTTCGAGCAAGCAGAAGAAGATGTCCTGCAGGAATTAGTGCAGGAAACAGCTCTGCCAAATCAAGCCATTAAAGTCCAGCAGGTTAGTTTTTCTTATCCAAATGCAGCTAGTCCAGCCTTGACTGGTCTGACTTTTGATTTGAAAAGCGGTCAGACTTTGGGGGTTATTGGTGGGACAGGTTCAGGTAAGTCTACTCTGGTTCAGCTGCTGGCTCATCTTTATCCTGTGGCTGCTGGTCAGTTGACCATCTTTTCCCAAGGACGCAGTCCTAAAAATCTCAGAGAATGGCGGTCTTGGATTAGTCTGGTGCCTCAGAAGGCGGAGCTTTTCCAAGGAACTGTTCGCTCCAATCTGACTTTAGGATTGTCAATCAAGCCAACAGACGAAGATTTGTGGCAGGCTTTAGAGATTGCTCAGGCGGCAGACTTTGTCTCTCAGAAGGAAGGTGGCTTGGATGCGACTGTAGAGGCCTTTGGTCGGAATTTTTCTGGCGGTCAGCGTCAGCGTTTAACTATTGCAAGAGCTGTCTTGCGGAGGGGGCCTTTCTTGATTTTAGATGATGCAACCTCGGCTCTGGACTATCTGACAGAGGCTAGACTCTTGCAGGCTATTAAGAATGAATTGACAGAGACCAGTCTGGTCTTGATCTCTCAGCGAACCAATAGCTTGCGCTCGGCGGATCAAATTTTAGTCCTAGATAAGGGAGAACAGGTGGCCCTTGGTCGCCATGAGGAACTTCTGGTCAGCTCTGCCATTTACCGAGAAATCCATAACTCCCAGCATAGTCAAGGAGAGGAGGGCAAGCATGAAGCATAAGACATCATCTAGCAGCTTGAGGCGCTTGACTCGAGATTTGCTGCAGGCGCGCTGGCTCTTTCTCCTAGCTAGTCTGGGAACAGTGGCTCAAGTGGCTCTGACTGTTCTTCTTCCAGTTTTAATTGGAAATGCGATTGATAGCGTTCTTCTTCCTCAAGCGGATCAACATTTGATGCCGATTTTGGGCCAGATGCTGCTGGTTATCGTAGCCAATACGCTGATTCAGTGGCTCAATCCCTTGCTCTATAATCAGCTGGTTTATCGCTATAGCCAGCAACTCCGGCAAGGTGTCATCAAGAAAATACACTATCTGCCTTTAGCTTATCTGGATCGGCAGGGAACCGGAGACTTGGTTAGTCGGGTGACGACGGACTTGGAGCAACTCAGCAATGGCCTACTTATGGTTTTCAATCAATTTTTTGTGGGTTTGCTGACAATCTTAGTGACCATCATTAGCATGGCCAGATTGGACTTTTTCCTCTTGCTTTTGGTTCTGCTTTTGACGCCCCTTTCTCTCTTCTTAGCTCGCTTTATTGCCAGAAAGAGTTTTAGCTTTTTCCAACGTCAGACGCAGGCGAGGGGAGCGCAGACCCAGCTGATTGAGGAAAGTTTGACTCAAGAAAGTCTGATCCAGGCTTTTAATGCTCAGGAGCAGTTTGATTCAGCTTTTACTCGCAGTAATCAAACCTATGCAGACTATTCTCAGGCGGCTATTTTCTATTCTTCGACGGTTAATCCTTCGACTCGTTTTATCAATGCCCTGATCTATGCTTTGATTGTGGGCTTTGGGGCTGTACGAATCATTCAGGGAACAGGCTTTACGGTTGGGCAGCTGGTGACCTTCCTCAACTATGTCAACCAGTACACCAAGCCTTTCAATGATATATCGTCAGTCATGTCGGAATTGCAGAGCGCTTTAGCTTGTGCGGAGCGAATTTACAGCGTTTTGGACCAAGAAGAAATAGCTGAGTCTGGTCAGGAAATCCTCCAGTCGGAAGATATCAAAGGACAGATTAGCTTCGAGCATGTAGCTTTTGGCTATGAGCCTGGAAAAGAGCTGATTCAGGATTTGAATATAAGGATTCCAGCAGCTAGTAAGGTTGCTATTGTCGGGCCAACTGGTGCTGGCAAGTCTACCTTGATCAATCTCCTCATGCGATTTTACAATGTAGACAGTGGTCTTATTTCGCTAGACGGTACTCCCATAACGCATTACACTAGAGCCTCTTATCGTCAGCATTTTGGTATGGTACTGCAGGAGACTTGGCTCAAGACGGCGACCATTCATGACAACATAGCTTTTGGCCGGCCAGACGCCAGCCGAGAAGAGGTCATTGCAGCTGCCAAGGCGGCCAATGCTCATTTCTTTATCCAGCAGCTGCCTCAGGGGTACGACACCTATCTAGCGGATGCTGGGGACTCCCTTTCTCAAGGTCAGCGGCAGCTCTTGACCATTGCGCGTGTCTTCCTTGCTGTTCCTAAAATCCTAATCTTGGATGAGGCGACTTCCTCCATCGATACCCGAACAGAAGTCTTGATTCAGGAGGCTTTCAGCAAGCTCATGGTGGGTCGGACTAGCTTTATCATCGCCCACCGCCTGTCCACTATTCAAAATGCTGACATCATCCTCGTTATGGTAGATGGTGATATCGTCGAGCATGGTAATCACCAGGAGCTCATGGATGCCAAAGGTGTTTATTACCAAATGCAGACGGCGCAGGAGTAGAAGGGGAGCTTTATTAAAGTTCACAGATTGATGCTAAACAAAACTAAAAGAGTTGGAAATTCCAACTCTTTTTGCTTATAGACTATAGTACTATGAAACAATAAAATAAATATTCTCATTGTCTATACATACATCTGATGTATGGTTGTAGATTTGGTTCAGTTCATTGAGCCTATCAATAAAAACAGATGTTTTAGCATTTTTTAATTTTTTGAATGATTTAATTATATCTTTTTCCATTTTCTTTGCGCTTTTATTTAGCTCTTATCCGCCGTCTTGGAGAAATTCATCTGCAGGGCCGTCCTTGATAAAAGGAATATTTCCTAAGAAACCGCCTATTGCTTTGCTTGCTTCTCCTACACCTTTCAATACATTGGATTCAATAGAGGATTCGCTCATTTTTTCTAAATAATTTAGACATTTTGTAAACATGGCAGAATAGGCAGAAGAAAGTTTTTCGATTTCTTCTTTGATAGATAATATATTTTTTTCAGCTAAATTTCCACTGAGCATAATTTCGATATAAGATGCCAGTGAATAGGTGTATAGAGATAAGCTGTAGTATTTAAATTTCTTACTAATTTTTTTCTTAGCCGATGAAACTTCTGATTGGATTATAAGAAGAGGGGTAGACTTTAAATCTTCTTCTAATTTCTTTTGGTAGGAAGTCATTTGCTGTCTCGCACTTCTCTGAATATCCATTACCATTTTATGGCTGCTGGAGACGAAGTGGCTATTGTCCCAATTATGCTTATATTTCCTAATTAAATCCATCAATGTCTCGGCATCGGCTTCAATTGAAGATTCTTTTTCGGTTTCTAAAAATGATAAAATTTGTTTCTCAAGTTCAACAATATTGTCTAATCTTTTCTCAACAGAATATAAGAGTGCAGCGACAATGATAACTTGTGGTTGAATCATCAATCCTTCATTTGCAAGTTCACTTATTTCTTGAAGTTGGACAAATTTCGAGCCTCCATCCGCTTTTCGCAGAGCTCCCCAGTAGTTACCATTTTTTGCCTTTTTTAAGGTATCGCCAGCAGCTTTATTAACAATGCGATAGGCTTTTTCGCCATTATTTCCTTGGACAACTTTTGTCAAATTAGGGATAAGAGAAGCTACAGTAGTTCCTAATTCTGACAACTCAATAATTGGTATCTTTATTGTAGTTGGTTGTTCAATTTCAGAACGAGTTTGTAAAAGTATCTGATCTGTGAGTTCAACGAATTGGGTTTGTTCGTTAAAAATCTCTTTTTTGTTAAGTGTGTTTTCAGCAGCAATATTTATGATATCTCCCATGTTTAAAACCTGAACTTTCTATGAAACTATCTTCATTATAAAGGAAGTGACCATAAGTAGTCAATAAAGACAATGAAGAAAATTTTTGAATTACTTTTCAAATTCAACATCTTCCAACCCTGTTTCTGTCAGTTTATAAATCTTCTGGCAGACTTCTTTGAGAAAGATTCGGTCGTGGGAGACAGCTATGATGGCGCCAGGATAGGTCGCCAAAAGCTGGCGAACCTGGGGCTGAGAGGTGGGAGAGAAGTTGCGGGTTGGCTCGTCCAGCAGGAGGACATTGGGGCGGTCTAGGACTAGTTTGAGCAGGAGTAGCTTGGCTTTTTGACCGCCGGAAAGCTGCCCAATCGGGTGGCGGGCCTCGTCGCGCGTGAACTGGAGACTGGCTAGATGCGTCAGGATTTTCTCCTCATGGGACTTGTCGCCAGAGGAAGCCAGAAAGTCCAAGGGACTGCTCTCATCAGTCAGCAAGTCACCATAATGCTGGGGCATGTAGCCTACTAGCATGTCTGTCCGCTCACGCAAGATCTTCCATATTTCCTTAAGCAGAGTAGACTTGCCTACACCATTAGCACCAATCAGCCCGATTTTTTCCTGGCCACAGACCTCCAGAGTCAGGTTCTCCGCCAGTTGTCGTTCGTCTGTTTCCAGTTTCATTCCTTCTAATTTCAGGATTCTTTTGGCCAATGGCAGAGCTTCTATGTCTGAGAAGTGAAGGCTGATGACATCTTCCTGTGTCGGAATTTCGGTCATTTCAGCGCCTGCCTTTTCAAATCGTTTGCCCTGTGAGAGGACGCTTTTCATCTTCTTAGCCACCAGTCGACCTGCAGTAGCGTCGTGGGTGTTTCGTAAAGTATGCTCTACACTCTGCTTAACTCTTCTGTGTTTTTCCATGGTCTTGGCGTGTTCTTCCCGCTCTTTCCGTGCCAATTGAGCTTGTTTTTCAAAGGCCTCCTGACGTTGATGGCGGTAATTTTCATAGTCCAGACTCTTGACACTGGTTCTAGCCTCCTGCTTCTTTTTGATTCGCTCCAGATGAACAATCTTAGTCGCAGCTTGAGCGAGAAAGTGCTCGTCGTGAGAGACGAAAAGGACCGTTCTCTGGCTGTGGCTGATAAAGTTTTCCAGCCAAGTCAGAGTTTCGAGATCAAGGTCATTAGAGGGTTCGTCAAGAAAGAGAATGTCCCAATCACTGGCTAGTTTCTTGATGAGTTGGACTTTGAGCTTTTCTCCTCCAGATAGGCTAGAGAGCTGCTGCTGACTAGCAAAACGCTGGCTGTCAAAGTTGAGCTCCCCAGCATAGCGGTAGAGCTTGTCATAGTCCAGTTCTGTCTCAAAATCAGCAAAGAAATAGTCATTGAGCGTCAGTTGGGCATCCTCTGAAGGTAGCTGCTGGGGTAAGTAGACAGCAGCAGTATAGGACTTATCAATCTGTCCGTTGTAGCTGACATAGGAGCTGACCAGTCGCTCGTCTAGCAGGAGCTTGAGTAGGGTGGACTTGCCATTGCCCTCCTCACCGATAATAGCGACCTTGTCTCCTTGATTGACAGTCAGTGACAAATCTTTGACTAACTCTTTCAGGTCTTTTAGATGGGTAATGGTTAGATTTCTTATTTGAAGCATAGATGTCTCCTTCGTTTTATAACACAAAAAACAGCCCTGCTTTATTTAGCAGAGCTGTTTTTAGTTTCACAAAGCAGACACAGGAGTGTCAAAGTGGGATTATTCGTCTATAGGCTTCCAGCTTACACTGTCATAGGAGCGACAGGATTAATCTAAAGATAAGCAAATAGAAGCTAGAAAGCACAAAAAATGAACATCCCGCGGATATGCAGAAACATGACAAAATCTACTAAATAAAGTTTCCTTTAAAAAATAGACTTAATTTTTCATGTCTCCGTGTACCTCCGAAATAGTTCTGTCTTAAGTCTAGCAAAAGATAGCAGATTCGTCAAGCGCTTTCAAATAAATAAAAATTTTTAAAAGATTTTTGGAGCAAATTTTTATAAACTCTCTAAGAATATTGATTTCAAGGCTTTTAAGATGATTTTGATATATAATTTTTTAATTATATAAAAATTTGACATATACCAGAAAATTATATATAATCGTCTTGTATATAAAATTTATATATATAAAATGATTATACAAATAGGCCTAAAATTTGTAAAAGATAAGAAGAACTGGAATGTGATAGATTCCAGTTGTCATTTTAAATTGTATCTAAGGAGTAAGAAACCATGCCAAAAACGTTATTTTTCTGGCTTTTGACAGTCCTAAGCTTGGGACTTGTAAAAACGCCTCAAGCTAAGACGATGGAGCAATCTTTGAAGTCTAACACGGCGGCCATTGAGATTAGCCAAAAAATTCAGGACTATGTCAAGAAAGATGAAGCGACAAGGGTGGCTGTAGAAGCAGTGACTTTTGATTAGATGATGCAAATCATTGCTTAAGAAAGGAGAAAGCTATGCTAAGAATTTTTATCCGAATGGTATACAGAAGTATCGCCTATGCGATTGTTGAAGCTAAATAGAAAGGAAATATCATGAAAAAATCATTTATTCTAACAATTTTAACGATTATAACTCTAGGACTCTTCCGACCAGTTACCGCCTTGGCTGAGGATCAGAAGTTGCCGTCTGGCACGGAGCGCAGCCAAATTGGTCAGAAAATCGAAAGTTTTGTCAAGGAACATGAAAAAACAACAGCTGGTTTGTCGACGACGGTCTTTGATAAGGATGGCACCATCTACAAAGGAAACTTTGGCTATATGAACAAGGAAAAGAAAGTCAAAACAGATGATAGCAGCGTTTTTGAATGGGGATCGGTTACCAAGCTGACGGTTTGGGTCTCCGTCATGCAGCTCTGGGAATAGGGAAAGATTGACCTAGAGGAAGACATCCGCACCTATTTGCCAGAGGGATTTTTAAAAAACCTTCGCTATGACAAGCCGATCACTATGATTGACCTCATGAACCATCAGGCGGGATTTAGCGAGTCAATTCAGGGCCTTAAGGAAGAGACAGGATTGACAATTGAGGAAAGCTTAGCCAATAATCAGCCAACCCAGTCCTACGAACCCGGCACCATGACCAGCTACTCAAACTTCTCTGCCGGTTTGGCGAGCTATATCGTCGAGCGAATCTCCGGACAGGACTTCTCTACCTATGTCCATGAGCATATCTTCCAGCCATTAGAGATGAATGATACAGCTATGTCTTCAGATTTGAAGGATAATCTTAAGGTTTATAAGAAGCGAATGGAGGCCTTGTCCTATAGTGCAGATGGTCAGACTTCGAAGGGGACTGCCTATTTATACTCAGCGCTCTATCCAATGGGAAATGCTGCCTCTACCATGGCTGACTTTCAGAAGTTTGCCCAAGCGCTTTTGAAGAAAGAGAAGCTCTTCCAGCGAGCTGAGACTTGGGCGACCCTATACACAGTGACCTCGACCTATCCAGGGACAGAGCTGCCGCTCAATATGCACGGTTTCTGGGCTACAGAGTTTGGCATGACTGTTGTTGGCCATAGCGGTAATACCTTGGGGTATTCCTCTTTCATCCTGCTAGACTTGAAAAATGGCATCGGTATGACTATCATGACGAATCAAGAACACGAATTCGTCTACAACCATGAGATGCCGGCTTTGGTCTTTGGACCTAAGAAAAAGACGGACTCAGCCACCTTTGACAAATTCCAGTCTGGAAATTACCGATCTACTCGCTACTTTGCCAGTGGTCCTATGTCTATCTCTAGAAGCTTATTCCTCTATACTAGTTTTGTCAAGAAATCCGAGGACAATCCACTTTTGAGTCAGGATTTTTCAGTAGTCAGTGGCAGCGGAGATAAGGTCAAGGTGACAGCTGCCTATGGAGGTTATTTCAGAGTCAAGGATAGCGAAATTTTGGCAGACTGGGCCATGATTATTGCAGCGGTAGTCGGAATTGTTTTCAGTATCATTCTCTTTTTGGTACGGGGTGGTTTAGATCTTTTCCGATTGGTATTCAAAAAAGGCCAGCCTAAAACACCTAAGAAACTTCGGATTTGGACTTATCTAACCTCTTTAGCAGCAGTAGGAGTGGCTTTAAATTTCTATGGCCTTGTTGCAGCTTTTCTAGCAAGTAATCGTAGTTACCCCTATAGCATATGGCCTTATATAGTCTTTACAGTTCTAGGTTTAATCTTAGCAGGATGTGCCATCTATCCGTTCTTGAGTAAGGCTCGAAAGGGACTTGGCAAAGGTCGGCTCTTATTGACAGTCATGACGAGTCTATCTGCTCTCGCTATCGTAGCTAACATTCTTTATTGGTCGCTCTACCAGTGGTGGGCGATGTGATAAGTTGCCCGAATAATTCTGCAAAGGAGAATCACATGAAAAAATCATTTATTCTAACACTTTTAACGATTATAACTCTAGGACTCTTCCGACCGGTTACAGCCTTGGCTGAGGAGCAGAAGTTGCCGTCTGGTACGGAGCGCAGCCAAATTGGTCAAAAAATCCAAGACTTTGTCAAGGAACATGAAAAGACAACAGCCGGTATGGCAACAACCGTTTTTGACAAGGACGGGACTATTTACCAAGGCAGTTTTGGATATATGAACAAGGAAAAAGGCATTAAAGCCGACGACAACAGCGTCTTTGAATGGGGGTCAGTAGGGAAACTAGCTATCTGGGTCTCCGTCATGCAGCTCTGGGAAGAGGGCAAGATTGACCTTGACGAAGACATTCGCACCTATCTGCCAGAGGGATTTATGAAGACTTTGCGCCACGACAAGCCCGTCACTATGACAGACCTCATGAACCATCAGGCCGGCTTTGGCGAGTCTACCCACGCCTACAAGGAAGATAAGGGCTTGTCTATTGAGGAGATTCTGGCAATTAATCAGCCAGAACAGTCTTATGAACCAGGCACCATGACAGCCTACTCGAACTTTTCAGCTAGTCTGGCAGCCTATATCGTTGAGCGAATCTCCGGTCAGGACTTCTCTGCCTATGTCCATGAGCATATCTTTCAACCACTAGGGATGAAAGACACTGCTCTATCAGCCGACTTTAAGGAAAATCCAAAGATTTACCAGAAGCGGATGGAGCAAATCTCTTATCGGGCGGACGGTCAGACATCTATGGGAACTAGCTATTTCCATCTAGGGCTTTACCCAGCGGGGAATGCCGTCTCCACTTTGTCTGACTTCCAGAAGTTTGCCCAAGCGCTTTTGAAGAAAGAAAAGCTCTTCAAGCATGCTGAGACTTGGACAACTCTCTACACAGCAACATCGAATTATCCGGGAACGGATATGCCGCTCAATATGCACGGATTTTGGACACAGGAGTACGGCACGACGCTTGTTGGCCATGGCGGAAACTCGACTGGCTATTCATCTTATATTCTGCTGGACTTGAAAAATGGTATAGGTATGACCGTTATGACGAATCAGGATCATGAGTCGGTTTATAACTATGAAATGCCAGCCTTGGTTTTTGGACCTAAGAAAAAGACGGACTCAACCACCTTTGACAAATTCCAGTCTGGTAATTACCGAGCTGCTCGCTACTTTGCCAGTGGTCCTATGTCTATCTCCAGAACTTTGCTTTACACTCAGTTTGTCGAGAAATCCAAGGACAATCCGCTTTTGACCCAGAATTTTTCAGTTGTCAGCGGTAGTGGAGACGAGACTAAGGTAACAGCTTCCTATGGTGACAACTTCAGAGTCAAGGATAACGAGATTCTGAAAGACTGGTCCTTCCTTATTTCAGCGGCAGTCGGAATTGTTTTCAGTATCATTCTCTTTTTGGCACGGGGCGGACTGGATCTCTTCCGCTTGGTCTTCAAAAAAGGTCAATCTAAAACACCAAAATCTCTTCGTATCTGGACTTACCTAACTTCTTTAGCTGGAGTAGGTGTGGCTATAAACTTCCTCCTCCTCTTTAACACATTTGCTACCAGCGATCTGACCTTTTTAGCTAGCTGGCGCTACATTGTTTTTGCCGGTCTGGGATTGATTCTGGCTGGCTGTGCAGTCTTCCCACTTCTGACCAAGGCAAGAAAAGGGCTGAGTAAGAGCAGACTCTACCTGACTGTCTTGACTAGTCTGTCAGCTCTAGCTATCGTTGTCAATATTCTCTACTGGTCACTTTATCAGTGGTGGGCATTGTGATTATTTGCTTGTTTTTTCTGGGGGAATGGACTATCTCATGAGGTGAACCATTTGATTAATTCTTTTTACAATCTTAAGGTTAGTGATTTTTCAACAGGAGCTGAAGTACGATAGCTGTCTTTTATACAGAGCGCGGCTAAACGAAGCAAAAAATCAAGGATCTTATCAGACTACAAAAAGCAAGCAGATAAAATCAAACCATTTAAAGGAGAAAATCAGATGACCAATGAAACAAGAAGCAAACCACAACCAAAACTAGTCTGGCCTTTCCTAGCTTGGAACTTCGGTTGGACTTGGGGATTTATGTTGCTAGCGATCATTCTCAAAAATCTCTGGCCGGAAAATCCACCTGTACTCTATCTGGCTCTGGAAGGCCTCCTAACGAGTCTCAGTATGTTCGGACCGGTGATAGCAAGCCTAATAGTGCTGAAAATAAAAGGCTTCAAAGCCATCTGTTCCTTTATCTTCTCAAGCAAGAAAGGAACTTGGCTCTATCTCCTACTCTTCAGTGGAGGTCTGGCTGTGACTTTTGCATTAGCTTCCGGAGGCAAGCTGGTAGACGGGTCTCTGCTTTCATTTATTGGATCCTTTATCTACCTTATGACCTTGGCTGGTGGCATGGAAGAGCCTGGCTGGCGAGGCTTTCTGCAGTCGGCTTTGGAAAAGAAGTTCTCTATGCTTATCGCCTCCTCGATAACTGGACTGGCTTGGGCTGCTTGGCATATTCCTCTCTGGTTTTATGACCGCTTTTATGATCGAAGTCAGAATCCCTTTCTAGTCTTTATCATTGTAACTATAGTCCAGTCTATCTGGTTTGCTGCACTGCATAAGAAGACGAAATCTGTCCTTGCCTGTATGATTTTCCATGCCCTGCTAGACATTCTGATAGAAACGTTTGTCGGCATCAACCTAGCTGATAAGTTTGATTTCTCTCAGGTCAACTCCCTCTTTTACCTTGGCGGCTTGGGCATTCTGACCCTTTACAGTATTTATCTCTGGTATCGGGCGGATAAAGAAGAGAAAAACGCATGACTAAAAAATAAGAATAAGCTGATTCTAAAATTGAAAGGAGACTGTACAAATTATCTGACCTTAGCTCATATGAATCTTTGAGTCGAACAGAAAGGAAATGCTATGAAAAAATCATTTATTCTGACACTTTTAACGATTATAACTCTAGGAATCTTCCGACCGAGCGCTGCTTTAGCTGACTCGCAGAAGTTGCCGTCTGGCACAGATCGCAGCCAAATTGGTCAGAAAATCCAAGACTTTGTCAAGGAACATGAAAAGACAACGGCCGGTATGGCAACAGCAGTCTTTGATAAAAACGGAACCATCTACAAGGGAAATTTTGGCTATGTGGACAAGGAAAACAAAGTCAAAGTTGACGATGACAGTGTTTTTGAATGGGCTTCAATCACTAAACTGACGGTCTGGGTGTCGGTCATGCAGCTCTGGGAAGAGGGCAAAATCGACCTAGAAGCAGACATCAAAACTTATCTGCCAGAAGGCTTTCTCCGCAATCTTCGCTACGATAAGCCTATCACCATGCTGGATCTGATGAACCATCAGGCTGGCTTTGATGAAATGCCACTCTACAAAAAAGGAGATAAGAGCGACTTGGAAGAGCAGTTCCGCGATTACCAGCCTATTCAGTCCTTTGAGCCGGGTACGACGACATCATACTCTAACTTCAGCACGGCTTTGGCATCTTATATCGTGGAGCGGATATCTGGGCAGAAGTATGCAGACTATGTCCATGAGCATGTTTTTGAGCCGCTGGACATGGATCGGACTGCTATCTTGCCTGACTTATCGGACAACGCTTATGTACAGGAAAAGCGCAAGGAGGATAAGGGCTATGATGACCAAGGTAAGCTCTTGGGAGATACACCATTTAAGCTCTGGATGTACCCAGTCGGAGGGGCTGTGGGGACTCTAGGAGACCTGAAGAAATTCGCCCAGGCCTTGCTGGAACGTAAGACGCTCTTTCATCATCCAGAAACTTGGACCGAGCTTTACTCAACAACCTCTACCCACCCTGGTACGGATATTGTTCGTAATGCTCATGGCTTTTGGGCCAGTCACTACGGTGTTACCTTGCTGGGACACAGTGGTAATGCTGATGGCTTTTCTAGCTATCTTTACTTGGATCTGAAAAATGGCATCGGCCAAGTCATCTTAACCAATCAACTGTATGAACAAGTTTACAATGTTCAAATGCCGGAGCTGATATTTGGCAAGATGCAGACTGTCAGCGAAGCTACTAAAAAGCAATTCAAGCCTGGCTCTTACCACTATTTGAGAAGCTATAATAGGGGGCCACTGTCCTTCATGCTCATGGTTCCCGGGGCCATCCAAAAGATCAACAAAGTCTCAGATCAGCCGGATCTGCTGAGCACTTTCTGGACTATTGACCGAAGCCAAGGTGCTGACCGCCTCGAATTTGGTGTCCTTAATGCAGAAAGGATTTCCGATTCAGTTCTCTTTAGACATTATCTAGTCGTGTTTCTCGGAGGTCTGGCACTCGTGTTTGCTCTGGGAAATATCTTGATTAGTTTTCTGATTGGCGGTTTCCGTCTCATCCTACGTAAAGCAAAAAGTTCGGTACCTCGCTCTTGGAAGGTCTGGAATTACCTGACTTCTCTAGGAATGATCCTTTTTGCAGGCAATCTTATTCTGCTTTTACTGGCTGCCATGAATCAGGATTACTCAATTGTTCAATCTTGGCGCTATATGGTATTTGCAGGTCTGGGCCTATTCTTAGCAGGTTGTGCAGTTTTTCCGCTCTTCAGCAAGGCTCGAAAGGAGCTCGGAAAAGGCCGCCTCTTCCTGACAGTTCTGACTAGTCTATCCGCCCTGGCCATAGTCGTTAATATCCTCTACTGGTCGCTTTATCAGTGGTGGGTGATGTGATATAAGTTGCTTGCCTTCCTTTGGGAAGGCGGGCTTTGTCTGTGTAATTCTGCAAAGGAGAATCGCATGAAAAAAACATTTATTTTCACACTTCTAACTATTTTGACATTGGGGCTTTTTCGCCCAGCCACTGCGCTAGCTGAAGAGCAGAAGTTGCCGTCTGGTACGGAACGAGACAAAATTGGTCAGAAGATCCAAGACTATGTCAAAGAGAACGAAAAGACAACAGCCGGCATGGCGACAGCTGTCTTTGACAAAGACGGCACTATCTATCAAGGAAACTTCGGCTATATGAACAAGGAAAAAGGCATCAAGGCCGATGATGACAGCGTTTTTGAATGGGGTTCCGTGACTAAGCTGACCGTATGGGTCTCCGTTATGCAGCTCTGGGAGCAAGGTAAGATTAACCTAGAAGAAGATATTCGCGCCTATCTGCCAAAGGACTTTCTTAGAAATCTCCGGTATGACAAGCCCATTAGCATGCTAGATCTGATGAACCATCGGTCTGGATTTGATGAAGCCCCTCTCTATATGCAAGGGGGCAAGAGTTTAGAGGATTTGCTACTCAAATATCAGCCGGCTCAGTCCTTTGAGCCGGGTACAACGACAGCTTATTCCAATTACAGTACTGGGTTGGCTGCCTACATTGTGGAACGAATTTCTGGGCAATCCTTTGTTGATTATGCCCATGAACATATCTTCCAGCCTCTGGGCATGGAGAGAACGGCCATAGCTCAAGACTTGTCTGACAATGCTTATGTCCAAGCCAAGCGCAAGGAAGTAAAAGGATATGCGACAGATGGCAGCCTGTTAGGCGATGCACTTTATGAAGTCGGCCTGTATCCAGTTGGTCGAGCCACAGGAACATTGAGTGATTTTCAAAAATTTGCTCAGGCTCTGCTGAGTCGCAAAACTCTCTTTACTCGGTCGGAGACTTGGACGACTCTCTATTCAACGACAGCAACCTATCCTGATACAGATATTGTTCGTAATGCTCATGGCTTCTGGGCCAGTGAATTTGCAGTTACAGTGCTAGGGCACGGAGGAAATACAAATGGTTTTTCCAGCTATCTCCTGCTGGATCTGAAGGATGGTATCGGTCAGGTGATCATGACCAATCAAGGCGTGAAAGAAATTTATAATGATGGCATGCCAGAATTGATTTTCGGAAAACGTCCGACAGCCAGTGCAGAGACTCAGAAAAAGTTCGAACCAGGCTATTATCAAATTCTTCGGAATTTCAACCAAGGTCCGCTCTCTTTGTATCAGCTCTTTCCAGGTAATATGCTTCATATGAAGAAGCCGTCCTCGGAGCGAATGGATCATTTGTTTTGGACTATTTATAAAAGTGGAAATGGTAAAACGCGAATCGCTACTCCGGTCAGTGATTTCGAGAAAGTCCCTGACTGGGAAATCTGGACTAAGTTTGGGTTGATTGCTTTGGCAGCTCTTAGTGTCGTTTATGCTTTGGATAATCTACTTGTGCGGCTTGTGCTAGTCCTCTATCGACTGGTCTTTGGCAAGGTGAAAAGCAAGCAAAATCGAGCTTGGAAATGGTGGCACATCTTGACAGCTGCAGGAGTAGTGGTCTCAGCTGGAAATTTACTCTTGCTCCTGCTTAGCTCAAGCACTACGGATCTCAGTATCATCGCTCATTGGCGTTATATGGCTTTTGCAGGTTTGGGATTGTTCTTAGCAGGATGTGCGGTTTATCCGCTCTTTAGCAAGACTCGAAAGGATCTCGGAAAAGGCCGCCTCTTCTTGACAGTTCTGACTAGTCTATCTGCGTTGACTATTGTCGCCAATATCCTCTACTGGTCGCTCTACCAATGGTGGGTGATGTAGTTTAAAAATTTTTGAAACAAGAAAAGAGCCAGCTTATAGCTGGCTCTTCGTTTGGTTTTATACATTCAGTACCTTGTCCAAGAAGTCTTTAAGACGTGGATGCTGCGGATTGTCAAAGATTTGGTCAGGCTTGCCGTCCTCTAGGAATTCACCATCAGCAGTAAAGATAACGCGGTTGGCTACTTGACGGGCAAAGCCCATCTCATGGGTCACAATCAGCATGGTCATACCTTGCTGGGCCAGATCCTTCATAACGTTGAGAACGTCGCCAACCATTTCAGGGTCAAGGGCAGAAGTAGGCTCATCAAAGAGCATGATGTCTGGATTCATGGCCAGACCTCGAGCAATTGCCACCCGCTGCTTTTGACCGCCGGACAGGCTGTCTGGACTGGCATCAGCCTTATCAGCTAAGCCGACCTTTTCCAAGAGCTCCATCCCTAGCTTATCTGCTTCGGCTTGAGTCAAGCGCTTGTGTTCAACAGGAGCAAAAGTGATATTTTCCAGAACAGTCATGTGCGGGAAGAGGTTGAAGTGCTGGAAGACCATACCGATATTTTCACGGACCAGATCCACGTCAGTCTTTTTGTCCGTCAGATCAAAGCCATCAACCGTGATAGTACCACTAGTCACTTCCTCTAGCAGGTTAAGACTGCGCAGGAAGGTTGACTTACCAGATCCAGAAGGACCGATGATGCAGACCACATTTCCCTCGTAGAATTTAGCAGTAATCCCCTTTAGGACTTCGTTTTCCCCGTAGTATTTATGAAGATCGTTCACATCGATTTTTAATTTTGCCATTACTTAATCCTCTTTTCTAAGCGTTTTGCCAAGCGGGTCAAGAGCGTGATAATGATGAGATAGAGCACAGCCAGGATAGCATACATCCGGAAACTCTGATAGTTGCGGGCGATGATGTCTTTACCCGTTTTGAAGAGTTCGGCCAGTCCAATAGCTGAGACAATCGTTGTATCCTTGAGTGCGATGACAAACTGATTGACAAAGTTTGGCAGCATAATCTTGGTTGCCTGTGGCAGGATAATCTTGCGCATGGTCTTGGAGTAGGAAATCCCCAAGCTGCGGCTGGCTTCCATCTGTCCAACAGGAACGGCTTGAATACCTCCACGGACAATTTCAGCGATATAGGCGCCGGCATTGAGAGAGAGGGCGATGGTTCCTGCAACGAAAGCGTTGATTGGGCTTTGTTGACCAGTCATGGATTCGATTAGGTTAGGAATCCCCCAGAAGATAAAGGCTGCCACAATCATCAGTGGAATACCACGAATAACGTCGACAAAGATTTCTGAAATCCAGCGCAGCGGTTTATAAGGGCTGACGCTGAACATACCAAAGATAATCCCGATGACCATAGCAATCGCAAATGAAATGAGAGCCAAAGCAATCGTCACTCCCAGACCTTTAAGAAGTTCTTGGTAATTATTTTGCAGCAAGCCCCAAATAGTGGACTCATCTACAGTGGATTCCTTTTCTTCGCTAGCCAGATACTTGTCTAAAATCTCTTGGTACTTGCCGCTTTCTTTGAGGTTGGCCAGTCCATTGTTAAACATCTCAATCAGCTCAGGATTGCTGCCTTTTTTTACTGCGAAAGCGACTTGGCCGCTTGGTGTACCTTCAATAGGTGTTTTAAGTTTCTTGCCTTGTTTGATAGCGTATTTGACAACGGGCTCGTCATCCATTACAGCTGCGACGGAGCCAGTATTAAGGCTGTCATACATGGAAGCTGCATCTGAGAATGTTTTAATAGAGTAGCCGTACTTGCTCTTGTTTTCCTCAAGGAACGTTTGAGAAGCGGTACCAGTTTTGACACCGACTGTCTTGCCCTTGAGTTCCTCGTAGGACTTGATATTGCTGCTGTCCTTGACTGCCAAGATAGAGTTGGCTGTGTAGTAAGGGTCAGAATAATCAAAAGTTTTCTTGCGAGCATCAGTGACAGACATTCCGGCGATAATTCCATCAGCCTGACCGGTCTGAACGCTATTAATAGCTGCATCAAAGCCAGGATTGGTGACTTCCACAGTAAAGCCTTGGTCTTTGGCAATAGCCTTAATCAGCTCCATGTCAATCCCAGTGTATTGGTTGCTGTCATCTTGGAAGACAAAAGGAGCAAAAGATGAGTCGCTGGCAATGATGTATTTGTCTTTTGTCGGACTAGCTTTTTGACCGGCAGGAGTAGAAGTCTCTGGAACAGCTGAGTCAGAACTGCCTTTAGAAGCCGTCCATTTATTGATGATTTCATCCAGACTGCCGTCTTTCTTCATCTGCGCCAAAGCTTCGTTAAACTCAGTAACTAAATGCTCGTGCTTGCTGCCTTTTTTGACACCGAAAGCAAAGCTACCAACAGCCTCGCCCTTCATAGAAATTTTCAGGTTTTGGCCTTGATTGATGGCGTACTCAATGACAGGCTGATCATCCATCACTGCATCGACATCACCAGCAGAAAGGCTGTTATACATCAAGTCACCCGTGTCAAAGGTTTTGAGAGTGAAGCCGTACTTATCTTTGTTTTTCTCAAGGAAACGTTGGGCAGCCGTTCCTGTTTTGACACCGACTTTCTTTCCTTTCAGCTGTTCATATTTGCTGATGGTGTTTGCCTTGGTCGTCGCGATAACGACCTTGGTGTCGTAGTAGGTATCAGACATGGTAAAGACTTTTTCGCGCTCGCTTGTCTTGGTCATACCAGCCATGATGGCATCCGCCTGGCCGGCTTGGACCGCATTGACAGCTGCATCGAAGCCTGGGAAGCTCATGTCAATGTCCCAGCCTTTGATTTCTGCGACCTTGTTGATAATATCTACGTCAATTCCCTTGTAAGTCTGATCAGAATCTTTAAATTCAAATGGTGCGTAAGCAGTATCGGATACGATTTTGACTGTATCTGCCTGGGCTGTCGCCCCTAACGCAAAAAATGGAAATAATGTTAGCAAGACTGCTAAGAATTTTTTCTTCATTTTCTTCCTCCTTTTTAGCATTCTAGCATTATAGCAAAAAAACACTGATTAGGCAAATTTCTCCTGTTTTTATGTTAGGTTTTCTGACATAAAAACTCTGGATTTTTCGCAAAAATAGCTGCAACTTTTCTTTGTACTTAAAGCAAAGTCTGCTATACTGGAAATGAATCAAAGCAAGGATAGAATGAGGTTCTTATGAAAAAATCACGTATCTTGAACGGAGTCAATCAAGCTCGCTTTGTCCCTCCTTATATTTTGTCTCTTTTACTGGCGATTGTTTTCGTGCAAGGAGGACAGCAGTTGGCCTATCTGGCTTTGGAGCCAATTTCGACTGTCCTCAGTCTTATGCTAGGTTTCTTAGGGCAAGGAGGATTCTTTGAAATCTTTTTCAATTTTGCCCTGCCTTTTCTCTTATTTGGCTTTGTTTTTATGATACTGGCTCTCTTTCTCTGGGTGCGCTGGGCTGAAGGACGAACGTTCTCGACTCTGGGCTTTGTTAAAAAAGGAAGCTTGGTGGAGCTAGTCAAAGGATTGGCAGTAGGTTTTCTCCTCTTTAGTCTAGTCGCTCTGCTTATGCTGTTGAGCGGAGCTGGCTCTTTCGAATGGGGACAGCTGACGCTGGAACCTTTTCTCTATATCTTGATTTTGCTTCCGCTCTGGATGATTCAGGGCGGAGCAGAAGAGCTGGTGACACGGGCTTGGCTGCTGCCAGTTGCTGTCAAAAAGACCAACCTACCCATCGGTTTGCTGACTTCGAGCCTGCTCTTTGGCCTCTTGCACCTAGGCAATCCAGATATTGGTATTCTTCCCATTGTTAACATTGCCTTATTTGGCCTCTTTGCAAGTCTTTATCTGCTTCGGACGGACAATGTCTGGGGGATTATAGGACTTCATGCTGCTTGGAACTTTAGCCAAGGCAATATCTACGGTTTCAGTGTTAGTGGTACTGGTGTGGACGCGGCAGTCCTGAACTTTATCCCTAAGTCAGAATGGAGCTGGTTGACTGGTGGAGCTTTCGGTGCTGAAGCTTCTATTTTCAGCTCGCTCATTCTCTTGCTGGCTGTCCTCAATTTGCTTATCAAGATGAAAAAAGACGGTAGTTTGACTGAGTTAGTGGAAAAGAACTAGAAACAGTACGAACGGTTCTCTTTTGCTCATCCTAAAATAATATGCTATAATAAAGTAAAACAAGGAAAGGAATGTGTATATGTTTAAATCTCGTATGTTGGATGCTATCAAGCAATCGCGTTATATTCCGCCGATTTGGTTTTCTATCTTGATTGCTATTGGTTTTGTTTATGTAGGTCGTTTTGCTGGAATGTTCGGAATGTTTCCGATTGGGCTTGTTATTGGTATTTTGTTCCGTGCGACAAACCCCGCTGGCGGCCAAGCAGCACTTATGGAATTTCTCCGTCACTATAGTCTATTTTTTGAACTATTTACTTTCTTTTTTATCGCTCTTACTGTCTTTCTCTGGGTTCGATATCGTGAGAAGCGTCCTTTTTCTAGTCTGGGATTTTATAAACAAGACTGGTTCAAAAATCTCCTTAAAGGCTTCCTTATTGGAGCAGTTCAGTTTTCACTGGTTGTTGTCTTGCTCTTGGTAACGGGGACAGCCAGTCTGAAATTTGGTCAGGTGAACTTACAGTCTTTGATTTTTGTCCTAGCTATCATTCCTTTCTGGATTCTACAAGGCGGGACAGAAGAGCTAGTGACGCGTGGTTGGCTCTTTCCAGCCGTTAGCGCTAAGTCCAATATCTTCATTGGTATCTTGATTTCTAGTGCTCTATTCGGGGCTCTGCACCTCTTTAACCCTGGTGTGACCGTTCTTTCTATTGTCAATATCATACTAGACGGTATCTTTGCTTGTTTCCTTATGCTCAAGTATGACAATATGTGGGTACTGGCTGGTATGCACGGCGCTTGGAATTTTGTGCAAGGAAATATCTATGGCATTCAGGTCAGTGGTCAAGGAGCATCTGCCTCAATCTTGAACTATAGCTCGCAATCTTCTGTGGATTTTCTGTCTGGTGGAGCCTTTGGTGCTGAAGGATCTATTTTTGCCAGTATCGTCCTGATTGGCTGCATTGCCTATCTCTACTGGTCACTTAAAAAAGAAAATCGCCTGCCTCAGGCGCTGATCTTTAAGAAATAACCATTTCGCCCAGTTGAGCTGGGCTTTTTTTATGTTTTTTAACGAGAGGTGTGACAAGGGACAGAAGATGGTAGAAGTATGAGCCTCTTAGTTATACCCAAATCCAGAGAAAATAGGGCAAATATGGTAAAATGATAGAAGCACAATTTAAGGAATAAAAGATGATTAACAGAATAACAGATAATAAATTTGAATTGGTTTCTAAATATGAGCCTTCAGGTGACCAGCCACAGGCTATTGAGCAGTTGGTGGATAATATCGAGGGGGGCGAGAAGGCTCAGATTCTCATGGGGGCGACTGGTACTGGTAAGACCTATACCATGAGCCAGGTTATCGCTCAGGTCAACAAGCCAACTCTGGTTATCGCCCATAATAAAACGCTGGCTGGCCAGCTTTATGGCGAGTTTAAGGAGTTTTTCCCCAATAACGCGGTGGAATACTTCGTTTCCTACTATGATTACTACCAGCCTGAGGCCTATGTGCCTTCCAGCGATACCTATATCGAAAAGGATAGCTCGGTCAATGACGAGATTGACAAGCTCCGTCACTCAGCGACATCAGCCCTCTTGGAGCGTAACGATGTGATTGTCGTGGCTTCGGTCTCTTGTATCTACGGTCTGGGTTCGCCTAAGGAATACTCTGATAGCGTGGTTAGCCTACGTCCAGGTCTAGAAATTTCCCGAGATAAGCTACTGAATGATCTGGTAGATATCCAGTTTGAGCGCAATGACATTGACTTTCAGCGGGGGAAATTCCGGGTTCGTGGTGATGTAGTGGAGATTTTCCCAGCTTCTCGGGATGAGCATGCCTTTCGGGTAGAGTTTTTCGGAGATGAGATTGACCGGATCCGTGAGGTTGAAGCCTTGACCGGTCGAGTCTTGGGTGAGGTGGACCATTTGGCCATCTTCCCAGCCACTCACTTCGTGACCAATGAAGACCACATGGAATTAGCCATTGCCAAGATTCAGGCGGAGCTGGAGGAGCAGCTGGCTATCTTTGAGAAGGAAGGCAAGCTTCTGGAAGCCCAGCGCTTGAAGCAACGCACGGAGTATGATATTGAAATGCTTCGTGAAATGGGCTATACGAATGGAGTTGAGAACTATTCTCGCCACATGGATGGTCGGAGCGAAGGAGAGCCACCTTATACCCTTCTGGACTTTTTCCCTGATGATTTCTTGATTATGATTGATGAGAGTCACATGACCATGGGACAGATTCGCGGTATGTACAATGGCGACCGCTCTCGCAAGGAGATGCTGGTTAATTATGGTTTCCGCCTGCCGTCTGCCTTGGACAACCGTCCGCTGCGCCGGGAGGAGTTTGAAAGCCATGTTCACCAGATTGTCTATGTATCGGCTACGCCGGGCGACTATGAAAATGAACAGACGGATACTGTTATTGAGCAGATTATCCGGCCGACAGGGCTTCTGGATCCAGAAGTGGAAGTCCGTCCAACCATGGGACAGATTGATGACCTTTTGGGAGAAATTAATGCCCGTGTCGAAAAGAATGAGCGAACCTTTATCACAACCCTGACCAAGAAGATGGCGGAAGACTTGACGGACTATTTTAAAGAAATGGGTGTCAAGGTCAAGTACATGCACTCAGACATCAAGACTTTGGAGCGGACTGAGATTATCCGTGATTTGCGCTTGGGTGTCTTTGACGTTCTGGTTGGGATTAACCTGCTGCGCGAGGGAATTGATGTACCTGAGGTTAGCCTGGTGGCAATTCTTGATGCAGACAAGGAAGGCTTCCTCCGCAACGAGCGTGGCCTGATCCAGACTATTGGCCGGGCAGCTCGCAACAGCGAAGGGCATGTGATTATGTATGCGGATACCATGACCCAGTCCATGCAGCGCGCTATTGATGAAACTGCCCGCCGTCGGGCAATCCAGATGGCTTATAATGAAGAGCATGGCATTGTACCGCAGACCATCAAGAAAGAAATCCGAGATCTGATCAGTGTGACCAAGGCTGCCCTGCCAGACAAGGAAGAAACTGTCGAAATCGAAAGCCTCAACAAACAAGAACGCAAGGACATGATCAAGAAACTGGAAGGCCAGATGCAAGAAGCTGCAGGACTTCTGGACTTCGAACTGGCCGCACAGATTCGCGATATGATTCTGGAAATAAAGGCGATGGATTGAGGGATATAAAGGAGAAAGCAAATGGAAAAACTTAATTATTTTACAGATGATTTTGGTGCATTCGAATTATTAGATTCTTTTACTTTATTGGATAAAAAAGAACGAAAACACGAACTTGAAAACTTTATAAATCGATATTTAGATTTATCTGAAGAAGAACAATTTGCTTATGTTGAACATGCTTTAGTTATTTGTGACGTTTTTGAAAAAGAAATTGTTAAAACGACAGAAAAGAAGTTTTTAGAATCAATAAGTGGAATAATATTAAAAACTCAAGAAAAGTTTGAAGGTTTTTTAATTTATTATTATTATTTAGATATTTTGTTTTACTACATGTTCAAAGTTAATAAAACTGATGATTATCTAAATTTTTTTGAAAAAAATAGCTGTTTCTTTGACATAATCAGTTTAGTAGTTGATGAAAAAAATTGGGAAGATTACTATGTTGTTTCTTCAATACTTGCTGTTTTTTGTCAAGTATTGACACAAAGTAACCTTCCATCAGATTTTAGAATTCAATTAGAAAAAGAAATAAATTCATTTATTAATTTTTTATATAAAAATTATGATTTTAAAAATTATGATTATTATTGGTATTTTCAATTAGATGAGCTTGTCTTAATTTTTCGATTTGAGCACTTGAAGAAAATTAATAAATATTTTATGGAGAATCCTCAAGTTGAATATATTGATGACTACCTAGATTTTGTATCAAGGCATTTTGATGACATAATTGAGGATTCAATAGAAGTTATTCGAAAGATAGCAGAAGAAAATGATTCGGATATCATACGAAACCAAGCTATTAAGTTAATTGAGAAGTATGATAATGATTACTTGAATGAGAAAAGTGATTTAGAATCTATCTCCTCATTAGACGCTAATCAACTTTTAGAACAAGCGGATAAGCTTATATACTACATTCGTTCTAAATTGACTGTTGATGCTAAAGATTTAAAAACAATCGGTTCTTTTGGACATTATACTAAGATTGATACTTTAACAAATTTTCTTATAAAAGCAGATTGGAAAAGTGAAAATGATTCTAAAGTGAAACCTCCCTATTTACGACTTACTAATTTAAAACAGTTAAATGACCCAATGGAGGGAAGAGCAATCTACGATTATTTAGGGATAGATAATACATTTTTCCATAACTATCAAACTTCCAATGTGTTTATATCTTCCTTAACTGTAGTATCGGATAGTTTACCTATGTGGAAGGAGTATGCTGATTCTTCTCAGGGTGCCTTCCTTGAATACGACATAACTTATCTTGAAGATATTGTTGCACATAAATCTATTGAATTTGTTAAAATCCATTATTTAGATTTAATGTCAGAGAATAAAGATAAATCTGATGTTGGTATATTTCTCGATAATCTAAAACAAATTTTTGAAAAATTGCAAGACCTTGAAGATAAAGAAGCATTAATTGGTTTTGCTGAGAAATTAAAGAAGGTTTCTTACCTTTTTAAAGTTAAAGATTATGAGTATGAAATGGAGTATCGTATTCTAATAAACTTAGATGATGCAGCTATAAAACAAATCATTGAAAATGAAAATAAAAGTTTAGACAAAGATAAGGATTTATTAAATGATAAATCTTTGAAGAAAGAAGATATTGGGTTAGAAATTTTTGATAAAGTTAACTATAATGACTTTAGGAAGTATATAGTGTTAAGTCCAAAAGGCAATGGTAGATACGATTTATTTGTATACATCAATTTGCTACCTTTAAAATATTCAAAAGTAATATTGGGACCAAAAGTTACGGATGCAGACTATATTGCTCCTTATCTCAAACTTACTAATCCTGATATAGTAATAGAAAGTTCGAAAATTCCCTATCGTTAGAGAAAATAACTATTTTTAAAACATACAAGCAAGGAGCACTATATGCGTTATGCGCTTTTACTCCGCGGCATTAATGTCGGCGGGAAAAACAAGGTCGTTATGGCTGATTTGAAGAAAGATTTAGTTGGGTTGGGTTTTGAAAATCCAGTTTCCTACATCAACAGCGGCAATCTTTTCTTTGATAGTGAGGAGCAGGAGGAGAGGATTCGGGATATATTGTCGGCTTATTTCAGTCGGTCTTACGATTTCCCTCTACCTTTCGTCCTTGTCAGCTCTGCCATGCTTCAAAAAGAAACAGCAAATCTGCCTACTTGGTGGCAGGATGAAACAGCTTTTCGGCGAGATGTTCTCTTTTATCTGCCGGAGACAGATAGGGAGAGTGTTCAAGAGCTGGCAGGCAGCTGGGCGAATGACAAGGAGCAGCTGCATTTCGGGCAGACAGCTTTTTTTTATAGCAATGCTGACCAAGCAGACTATCTCAAGTCCAACTACCATAAGAAACTGCTCAAATCTAGTTTTTACAAGCAACTAACCATTCGAAACGGCAAGACTTTCCAGAAGATTGTGGAGTTGGTAAATGAGAAGTAAGACCAAAAAGAAAAATAAAAACAAAAACAAAAGAAAAGTAAAAGTTCAGGGGAACAAGTTTAGTTTTTGGTTGGAAAATCATTCAATTATAGCATCTATCATAGAGTATTGCGTATTTTTGCTGATTGCTATTGGAGTAGCATTTTTAACATTTGGAAATAAGTCTATTCCGGGCCCGCTTCGTGAGTTTAAATATATTAGCCCTTTATATTTAAATTTGACGATCTTAATTGTTCTTCCATATTATTCCAGGTTTGGAAGTCTAAGAGAAGAAGGGTTCAACACACTAAAAGGTTTTTCAGAATTTTTTCTTTATCTTAATGGTCTACTTTTTCTTTTACATTATTTTATAGGAATTCGATCAAAAGATGGAAAACATTTTGCACCACCTCTAATCAGTTTAGATTCTCGCTATGTTTGGTTTCCGATCGCGACCTATCTAATCTTTTTCTTCATTTCAGCGTTAACGATGTTGATTTTAAAATATAATGAAAAAAAGAGGAAAAATCATGACAAAAGAAAATCTAGCTAAGTTATTTTCATTTAAAACCCTCTATCTGGCCTTGCTAACCTTTGTCATTCTTCATTTGATTTTGTTAGCTTTTGGTCTATCCTTTACTCCGGTTTTGTGGAATAGCTGGTTTTTTATTCTTTGTTTGACCTTCTTTATCCATTCTTGGATAGTCTTTTTAAGGATAAGAGATTTTCACTGGTATCACCTTATTTTTCAATTATTCAGTGGATTGGTGGCACTTTATCTTTGGTTTTCGGCATTCTTTGCTCTGTCAATCATTCCGAATCCAGCAATGCCTATCAATATAGACTATCATATACAAGATAAAGAAATCATCATTGTCAGAGGTTTTGTGGTTCATAGTACCTATGAGCATCATGAATTGATTAATCCCTTTGTCATGAAGTCAGAAGTGAAATATAACGAAGATATGTTTTAATAACTTAGAAAGCGAGTGAATCTATGTCACGTTCCCAAGAAACAATCCTAACAAACATCTGCCTTGTTGAAGATGTATCGCGAGGTAAATTTCTAATGCAGTATCGCTCTCCTGAGCGCTATCGTTGGTCTGGATATGCCTTTCCGGGTGGTCACATTGAGAAGGGTGAGTCTCTCCATGATTCAGTTGTCCGTGAGATTTTAGAGGAAACGGGTTTGAAAATTAGTCATCCCAAATTGGTCGGAGTAAAGAACTGGCATACGGATGAAGGGGTTCGCTACATCGTCTTTTGCTACAAAGCGACCGAATTTTCTGGTCAGATTCACTCGACTGAAGAGGGTGAGATTTCTTGGGTAGACAAGGACAGCCTGCCACAGCTGGACTTGGCCTACGATATGTTGGAACTCCTTCGTATGATGGAAGATGAGGAATTATCCGAATATTACTATCACGAGCGTATCGAAGGTGGCTGGCGCAAGAGTATGTACTAAAAAGACTGACTAGGTTGGGGCCTAATCAGTCTTTTTTTCTTGTTATTTATTCCTGTAAAAATCCTAGGTCTCTCAAGGCAGATTCTACATAGTCCAAATCCTGCTGGGAGTCGGCTTGTACTAGGTGATAGTGGACTCCATCTGTCAGCTCAGATAAGGGGCGAAAGGCACAGGATGCGACCTGTTGGAGAAAATGCTGGACATCGCGGCGGCAGGTCAGCTTTAGGTAAGTCTGGATTTCGCCGTAAACCGGATGCTCAATCAAAATAGTCTGTACGCGGCCGCCATTATCCACGATAGCCAGCAGCTCGGCCTCCATATCCTCAGCCCCATGCTGAACCTTGAAGAGCTGATGGACAGCAGCATTTTCTTGGCGGTCTTTATAAAGATAGCCACGATTGGTTGAGAGGATGGGGGCACCATCAGCCCGCAAGAGGGCAATATCTTGCACGATAATCTGTCTGGTCACATGGAAATGCTCCGCCAGTGACTGGCCATTGAGGGCAGCAGATGATGTTTTCAAAAGGTCTAATAGTTCTTCTCGTCTTTGCTTGGTCATAGCTTCATTGTAAACCAAAAGTCAGGAATCTTCAAGCTCTAGCGAATCTTTTTCAGCGCTTTATAGATGAACTTAGCAATGACAAAGTCGACCATGCTATGAATGACCGTACCAAGTCCAACCAGACCAAATAAGATATAGAAAGCATTAGCAGGATAGGCAGACGTTGTGTAAAAGAGGATGCAGACGGCCACTTCGCCAAAGGCATGAATCAAGGCCAGTAGGAAATTGAATACCCATGTCTTCTTCTGGCTGTCCAGTGTGTCCGGGTGCTTTTGCAGATAAAGAGCGCCGATGCTAGCAAAGAGCAAGTGGGACAGGGCCCTGAGCGTGATGATGAAAGGAAGTCCGGACATTCCAAACCCAATAGTAGAACCAATCACGACAATCACCGTCATGAGAGGGGAGATAAACATAGCCAGAAAGATAGCGACATGACTGGCTAAGGTGAAGGAAGCGGGCGGAATGACAATTTTAATTGGCATAACCAGCGGGATAACAATAGCTAGTGCAGTCAAAAAAGCGGTCAGTGTCATAAACTGATTTTTAGATCTTGGTTTCATAGCGACTCCTTTTTATCTGTATATACATTAGTATAGTACACTGTTTTTGCAGAAAGGTCAAGACCTGTAAAAATCCTAAAAGAGATTTGTCAAAATGCTTAAAATAGCTTATACTAGAAAGGTGTGAAAATAGGAGCAAACTAGATTTTTAGGATTTAGTTGACCGTCACATCGATTAGTGTTCTGCTGGACTTGAAAAATGAAAGAAGAGCTAAATCATATATAGAAGGCTGGTATGGGAATTTAGCAGCCTTGACTAGAAATGGAGAAGAAAATGAACAACTTACCAAACTGCACCAAATGTAATTCAGAGTATGTCTACGAAGATGGAACGCTCTTGGTCTGCCCTGAGTGCGCCTATGAATGGAATCCAGCTGAGGTTCAAGAAGCAGAAGAAGGACCAGTTGCAATTGATGCTAATGGCAATAAGCTGGCTGATGGCGACACAGTTACCTTGATTAAGGATCTGAAAGTCAAAGGAGCACCTAAGGATCTCAAGCAGGGAACGCGCGTGAAAAATATCCGTATCGTGGAAGGCGATCATAATATCGACTGTAAGATTGACGGCTTCGGTGCGATGAAGCTCAAGTCAGAGTTTGTTAAGAAAATTTGAGGTCTCTATGAATCGTCGTTTTATCTTAATTTATCGAATTATTCTTTTTATCCTAGCCTTTCTAGGAGTGTATCTGGAGATCACTAAGTATGGCGTGGGCATGCTCATGTACTATACGGTTTTGTCCAATCTCTTGGTCTTTCTCTTTACGGGCTATCTGGTCTATCTAATGATGAGACCTGGTGATGCTTGGAAAACACCGAAAATCTTGAGAATCAAGGGCGGGGTAACCATGTCCATCATGATTACTTGTGTCGTTTATCACCTCTTGCTAGCACCGATTGCGACAGATTTTTACCGTCTAGAGAATTTTCTATGTCATTATATAGTACCCTTGGCTTTTCTTCTGGATACATTAATCTTTGACAAATCGCGCCAGTACCGCTGGTTTGATCCGATTTCTTGGACAAGTGTGCCTTTGGTCTACATGGCCTTTGCTCTCTTTAATGGTTTCTTTCTGAAAATAGATATTCCAAGGTCCAAGGACAATCCATTTCCTTACTTTTTCCTCAATGTCTTTAAGAAAGGCTGGCCCTATGTCATCCAGATGTGTCTGATTATCTTTGCAGCCTACTTAATCTTTGGCTTTGTCTTTTACGGGATAAAGTCCATCTCTTTCTCAAAGAAGAAGACTTCTTAGAGACTTGTACTTGTAGATGAAAAACAGATTTTATCTGTTTTTTTATTTTGCTTCGATTTTTTCTTGCTAATATCAGATTTGTGTGATATAGTTAACTAGTTAATGATTAACCAGTTAAACAAAAAGGAGGAAGAAATGAAGCACAATCAAAAACTATTAGGTTTAGCAGGAATCATCTTAGCTTGTAACCTTTGCTTGGTGGCTTGTCAGTCTCAGCCGTCTCAACAGGAAAAAAGTAAGGATAAGGTTAAGACCAAGCAAGAAGTGAAGAAGAAAAGTAAGGCGACCAAAAAAGGACAAGTTCCTGGTGTTGATAAGCCGACGGATGATGGTTTTCTCTTCAAAAGCGAGTCTCAAATTAAAGCTAGAACTAGTGAAGGTTTGATTTTAGAGCATGATGGCCATACGCACTTTATTTTTTATTCTGATCTAAAGAATAGCAAGTGGGCCTATCTGATACCAAAAGATGGGCAAGTGCCTGCAGGCTCGCCTCAGCTGGCAAATCAAATGAGCACTGCTGATGATGGCTATGTTTTTAATCCTAGAGACATTGTATCAGAAGACCAATACGGCTATGTTGTGCGTCACGGGGATCATTTTCATTACATTTTGAAACAGTCAGTGGGTAATCTTGCACAAGCACCGAGCTATCGTCCAACGCCGTCTAGCAATCCTACTGGACCTTTTTATCAGCCAACGCTTAGACCGTCTGTTCCCCAGCAGCAAGGGACAACTAAACGCCAGTTTGCTGGGATTGATTATCCTACCAGCGATGGATTCTTATTTAGAGGCACAGGGGTAACAGGCAAACTTGCTACAGGCTTGCTGGCAGATCATAATGGTCATACTCATTTCATCCCCTATGAGCAGTTGATTGCTTCGCCTTGGGAGTCATTGATTCCAGCGGAACATAAGAAAGCTGCTGAAGATGCCTACTATGGCCGGCAAGGGCAAGCACAGCCTTCACCAGAACCGTTGCCAATCCCAGCTCCGTCGCCTGATCCTGCGCCAAATCCATTAGACGAGGAAGAAGAAATTGCCAAGAAAAAGGCCTATTTGGCTCAGCAATTAGGAATTGATGAAAGTCTGATTCAGGTGAGCGATACAGATAAAGGAAAGGTATTTATCTATCCGCATGGTGATCATAGCCATTCGACTTTGGTCAGTGAGATTGATACGACCAAGCCTTTTGACCCTCATGGAAATCCACACGCTCATGACGCAGTTGGTATGGCAACCTTGAAAGCTCTAGGATTTGATGATGAAATCATTGAAGATATTTTACATGCTACGGCAGACAGCCCATTCCCATCAGATGAGACGGATACGGAAAAGATGAAAGCCTGGCTGGCAACTGTAAAATACTTAAATATCGGCCAGCGCAAAAATCCGCTGGAGCGAAAAGGCTTGGAACTGATGTTGAATATTGAAGTTCTGGGGATTGGCTTTACTCCGATTAAGGATATCAGACCAGTGCTGCAATTTAAACATTTAAAACAGCTGTGGATGACAAAGACGGGCGTTACCAACTATGATTTCTTAAAAGAAATTCCGACCTTGGAAGGCTTGGACATTTCCCAGAATGGCATCACTGATTTATCTTTCTTGAAGCGTTATCCGAACCTCAAAACAGTGGCAGCAGCGGGAAATGACCTTACCGATATCTCACCTTTGGCGAAGCTGAAAAATCTGGAGTCATTGAACCTTGACTACAACAATATCTCAGATATTTCTGCTTTGACCAAGCTTGCAAAATTAAAAGCAGTAAGTTTAGAGCACAATCAGCTGCAAGATGTTTCTGCTCTGAGCCAAAAAGAAGATTTAACAAGGCTTTTCTTATCCAACAACCCAAACTTAAATCTCAATACCCTCAAAGCTTCCCATCTAGAAGAATTAACAGCTGACAATTCCAATGTTGAGAACTTGAACTTCTTGAAGACTAATCCAAATCTGACAACTCTAAGCCTAAATGGCAATCGCCTGACTTCGCTGGCAGGAGTTGAAGCTGCTAAGAATTTAGTAACTTTGTCCGCAAGTCAAAACAAGATTTCATCTTTGGACATTCCAGCTGCTCAGTCTTCCTTGAAGAATTTAAACTTGGGTGAGAATGAGCTGAAAAACCTGGAAGGGATTAATCAGTTTAGGGCTTTAGACAATCTGGCTGTCAACAAGAATAAAATCACAACCTTAGCGCTGCAGGAACCAAATAAGACTGTGACTTATATCAATGTCAGCGACAATCATATCCCTAAAGCAGAGCTTGAATTGAATGAAAATAAAATTCCGAAAGCTTTGGCGCAGCATTTTCCAGATGTTCAGGGTGGCAGTATTGATAATAATAAGCCGGCCGATGCAAAGGAAGAAAAGAAGGAAGAACCTAAGGAAAGTGAGCCTAATAATGCAGATGTCCAAGGGAAGCCAGCATCCGATAAGCCAGCCTTATCTGAAGCCAGCAGCCAAGGAGCTTCAAATTATAGCGAGCATCCAGCTGGATCTGCTGAAGCAGAGTTAAACAATCAAGATGAGAATCTAGAAAACTCTTCTAAGCCATCACCAGAAGAAGTGCCAACTGCTGAAAATCCTGAATTAAAAGACGAGCTAGCTCAAGCAGAAAACAAAGAAAATCAAAAGGATCCAAAAGATAAGGAAAAGGCGGAGAAAGAGGGTAGTAACTAATCCTTACCCAGTCAAGCAGAAAAAATACAATTTTTTTCTTGAAATAGTTTTGAATTTGTGATATAGTATAAAAAATTGAATAATCCTTTAATTCTATCCAGAGAGATAGACAAGGAGCAAGTAAAAAGATGGGTGGAGTGTAAGCAAGTGCGTCTTGTTTTAGCTTGCCTGACTAGATTTTTCTGAAGTCTCCTTGTATAAGGAGACTTTTTCTGTTATTTGAGGAGGAAAGAATGAAAACAAAAGAAGTTGTCGATGACATCACCATGAATCGCGCGATTACGCGGATTACCTATGAAATCATCGAGCGCAACAAGGACTTGAACCAAGTGGTCTTGGCTGGCATTAAGACCCGTGGGGTTCACTTGGCTCACCGGATTCAGAAGCGGTTGGTTCAGTTGGAGAATATCGATATTCCAGTCGCAGAAGTAGATACCAAGCCTTTTCGAGATGATATCAAGGTTGAGGAAGATACGACAGTGATTCCAGTAGATATTACCGACCGTCAAGTAATCCTGATTGACGATGTCCTCTACACAGGACGGACCATCCGAGCAGCTATCGACAATCTGGTCAGTCATGGACGTCCCTCTCGGGTTGGTCTGGCTGTCTTGGTAGACCGTGGTCACCGCGAGCTGCCTATACGGGCAGATTATGTCGGCAAGAACATTCCGACTAGCCAAACTGAGGAGATTATTGTTGAGATGACCGAGACAGACGGTCAAGATCGCGTTTTGATTATGGGGGAGTAATAAGCTAAATGAGTCAAGATGTTAAGTATGATGTGCATGATATGCCAAAGCCAGGTCTGCTTTTAGGACTATCCTTTCAGCACTTGTTCGCCATGTTTGGGGCGACGGTCTTGGTACCGATTCTGGTGGGAATTGACCCAGCGGTAGCCCTCTTTTCCAGCGGTCTGGGAACACTGGCCCATCTGACTGTTACCAAGTACAAGATTCCGGCTTACATGGGCTCTAGTTTTGCTTATATCGCAGCCATGCAGATGCTGATGAAGACAGATGGTATCGGAGCGGTTGCACAGGGAGCCATCACTGGTGGTCTGGTCTACTTTATCGTGGCACTGATTGTCAAGTTTGCTGGAAATGCTTGGATTGACAAGGTGCTGCCGCCAGTAGTGGTTGGGCCTATCATCATGGTCATTGGTCTGAGCTTGGCTGGAACAGCTGTTAGCGATGTGATGAATAAGACAGCAGCTAATGGTGAAAAGGTTTATGATTTGACCTACTTCATTATCGGTATGGTCACTCTCTTGGCAGTCATCCTCTTTAATATCTATGGTAAGAAGATTGTGGGAATCATCCCAGTCTTGCTAGGCCTGATAGTCGGCTACATCTTTAGCTTGATTCTAGGGGCTGTGACTGGGCAGGAAATCGTTTCTTTTGCCAAGGTTGGGGAAGCATCTTGGTTCCACCTTCCGCCTATGAGTCTGCCTTTCTTGGACTACGATGTGAAATTTTATCCTAGTGCGATTTTAACTATGGCGCCTATCGCCTTTGTAACCATGACAGAACACTTCGGGCATGTTATGGTGCTGAATAGCTTGACAGGCAAGGATTTCTTCAAGGATCCGGGTCTAGACAAGACTTTGACTGGTGATGGTCTGGCTCAGATTATTGCAGGGCTTTTCGGAGCACCGCCAGTGACTAGCTACGGAGAGAATATCGGAGTTATGGCGCTCAATAAAATCTACAGTGTCTATGTCATTGCTGGCGCAGCAGTGCTGGCTATTGTCATGAGCTTTGTTGGCAAGGTATCTGCATTGCTCCAATCCATTCCGAGTCCTGTACTGGGTGGTATTTCCATCGCCCTCTTTGGGGTAATTGCTTCGAGCGGTCTCAAAATTCTGATCGAAGCACAGACCAACTTTGACAATAAAAAGAACCTCTTGATTGCCAGTGTTATCTTGGTATCTGGTATCGGCGGTCTGACCTTGCAGCTGTCGGGTCTGCAAATCTCAGGAGTTGCCTTGTCAACTATTCTGGGAATTGTACTCTATCTTGTCCTGCCTGAGCCCAAGGATTGAGCTAGGTGCTAAATCATTAACTTTCGTTCAAAAATAGCTTGCTCTCAGAGCGACTTTACTTGCAGCACTCTGGAAGCCCTCATTCTTTCATAAAGGAGAATTACATCATGTCATCCAATCAAATCGCTCTTAAGAACCTTGTTTCTATGGAAACTCTGTCAAATGAAGAAGTTATGGCCTTGATTAAACGCGGAATCGAATTTAGAAATGGCGCTAAAGTCCATTATGATGAGCAGCATATCGTTTCTAACCTCTTCTTTGAGCCTTCGACGCGGACTCACAAGGCCTTTGAGGTAGCAGAGTTGAAGTTGGGTTGCGATCTTCTGGACTTTGATGTCAAGACCAGCTCGGTCAATAAAGGAGAAACCTTGTATGACACTATCCTGACCATGTCTGCCCTTGGCGTCGATGTTTGTGTCATTCGCCACCCAGAAGTGGATTATTACAAAGAGCTAGTGGAAAGTCCAACCATTACGACTTCTATCGTTAACGGTGGAGACGGTTCTGGTCAGCATCCTAGCCAAAGCTTGCTGGATTTGATGACTATTTATCAAGAGTTTGGTCGCTTTGAAGGACTAAAGGTTGCGATTGCTGGTGACTTGGACCATTCGCGCGTGGCTAAGTCAAACATGCAGATTCTCAAGCGCTTGGGGGCAGAGCTCTACTTTGCTGGTCCGGAAGAATGGCGGAGCCAAGAGTTTGCGGACTATGGTAAGTTTGTCACCATTGATGAGGTAATTGAAGAAGTGGATGTCATGATGTTCCTGCGCGTGCAGCATGAGCGCCATGACTACGAGTCCATCTTTTCTAAAGAAAATTACCACAGACTGCATGGGCTGACTCAAGAGCGGTATGACCGTATGAAAGATACAGCGATTCTCATGCATCCAGCTCCAGTTAACCGCGATGTAGAAATTGCGGATCATCTGGTCGAAGCACCAAAATCGCGTATCGTTGAACAAATGACCAACGGCGTCTTTGTCAGAATGGCTATTATCGAAGCGGTTCTGAAAGGTCGTCAATAATCTCGGACAGTAGGCCGGGAGTGGGTGAAGCTATGTGAAGCAATCCCACTCCCTATTATTATATATCTTATGTGGATGGTCATGAACGGTCTGCATCTTGGACAGGAGGGAACAATGGTAAAGAGACTTTTAATATTAGAAAATGGCATGATCTTCGAAGGGGAAGCTTTTGGAGCGGATCTTTTTGTGACAGGCGAAATCGTTTTTAATACAGGTATGACAGGCTATCAGGAATCGATTACGGACCAGTCTTATAACGGCCAGATTCTGACCTTTACCTATCCCTTGGTTGGAAATTATGGTGTCAATCGGGACGACTATGAATCCATTTTACCGACCTGTAAGGGAGTGGTGGTCTATGAGCATGCTCGTCGTGCCAGTAATTGGCGCCAACAATTGTCTTTGGATGAGTTCCTCAAAATCAAGAAGATTCCAGGCATTTCGGGAATTGATACAAGGGCACTAACCAAGATTATCCGCCAGCATGGAACCATGCGGGCAACCATTGCCAATGCGGATGATAGTATTGAGCATTTGCAAGACCAGCTGCAGGCGACAGTTCTGCCGACTGATAATATCAAGCAGGTGTCTACCAAGCAGTCCTATCCAGCTCCGGGAACGGGTCGCAGTGTGGTATTGGTTGACTTTGGTCTCAAACATTCTATCCTGCGGGAGTTAGCTAAGCGCAACTGCAGCGTGACAGTAGTGCCTTATGATACCAGAGCTGAGGAAATTCTCCAGCTCAATCCTGACGGCGTCATGCTGTCCAATGGACCGGGAAATCCGGAAGATGTGCCGGAGGCTCTGGACATGATTCGTGGTGTTCAGGGCAAAATTCCAATTTTCGGAATCTGTATGGGGCATCAGCTCTTCTCCATGGCTAACGGTGCCAAGACGCATAAGATGAAGTTCGGCCACCGTGGCTTCAACCATGCGGTACGTGAGATTGCGACAGGCCGAGTTGACTTTACCAGTCAAAATCATGGCTATGCAGTCAGTCGTGAGGATTTGCCGGAATGCCTGATTGTGACCCATGAAGAAATCAATGATAAGTCTGTCGAAGGTGTGCGCCATCGGGATTATCCTGCCTTTTCTGTGCAGTTCCACCCAGATGCTGCGCCGGGACCGCATGATGCAGACTATCTCTTTGATGAGTTTATGGAAATGATGGATGCCCATCAGGCTTACTAGGAAGCAAGATTGAGAGGTGCACTATGCCAAAACGTAAAGATATTCAGAAAATTATGGTCATCGGTTCTGGTCCTATCGTTATCGGTCAGGCTGCGGAGTTTGACTATGCAGGAACCCAGGCTTGCCTGTCCTTGAAAGAAGAGGGCTACAGTGTTGTCTTGGTTAATTCTAACCCAGCGACCATCATGACGGACAAGGAAATTGCGGATCGGGTTTATATCGAGCCTATCACGCTGGAGTTTGTTGCGCGGATTTTGCGTAAGGAGCGGCCAGATGCTCTTTTGCCTACTCTGGGCGGCCAGACTGGACTCAATATGGCCATGGAATTATCCAAGTCAGGGCTTTTAGAAGAGCTGGGAGTGGAACTCTTAGGGACCAAGTTATCGGCCATTGACCAAGCGGAAGACCGGGATCTCTTCAAGCAGCTGATGGAAGAACTTGGCCAGCCCATCCCTGAGTCAGAAATTGTCAATACTGTGGATGAAGCGCTTGAATTCGCGGCTGGCATCGGCTATCCAGTCATTGTCCGTCCTGCGTTTACACTGGGAGGAACTGGCGGCGGTATCTGTAGCAATGAGGAAGAGCTGCAGGAAATCGCAGAAAACGGCCTCAAACTCTCTCCGGTTACCCAGTGTCTGATCGAGCGTTCTATAGCGGGCTTTAAGGAAATCGAATACGAAGTTATGCGAGATGGTGCCGACAATGCGCTGGTCGTATGTAATATGGAAAACTTTGATCCAGTCGGCATCCACACAGGTGATTCTATCGTTTTTGCACCTAGTCAGACCATCTCAGACTATGAATACCAGATGCTGCGGGACGCTAGTCTTAAGATTATCCGTGCGCTGAAGATTGAGGGGGGCTGTAATGTGCAGCTGGCTCTGGACCCGCATAGTTTCAAATACTATGTCATTGAGGTCAATCCTCGGGTTTCCCGCTCATCAGCCCTTGCCTCTAAGGCGACTGGCTATCCGATTGCCAAGCTGGCAGCGAAAATCGCAGTCGGGCTTACATTAGATGAAATCATCAATCCAGTGACAGGCTCTACCTATGCCATGTTTGAGCCGGCTCTGGACTATGTGGTCGCTAAGATTCCACGCTTTCCATTTGATAAATTTGAGCAGGGTGAGCGCCGTCTGGGAACCCAGATGAAGGCGACCGGGGAAGTCATGGCTATCGGCCGCAATATTGAGGAGAGTCTGCTCAAGGCCTGTCGTTCTTTGGAAGTTGGTGTGGACCATAATGAGCTGCCTGCTCTCAGTCAAGTAAGCGATGATGAGCTGATGAGGAAGATAGTCAAGGCGCAAGATGACCGACTTTTCTATATCTCAGAGGCTATTCGTCGTGGTTACAGTCCGGATGAAATTGCTGAGCTGACCAAGATTGATGTCTTTTTCCTGAATAAGCTGCTCCATATTTACGAAATTGAGCAGGAGCTGGCCAGTCATATTGGAGATAGTTATGTGCTTAAGAAAGCCAAACAAAATGGCTTTGCGGATACTAAGATTGCAGCCTTGTGGGACATGACAGCCGAGCAGGTGCGTCGCATCCGGCAGGAGCAGAAGATTGTGCCGGTTTACAAGATGGTGGATACCTGTGCTGCTGAGTTCGAGTCTGCGACGCCTTATTTCTATTCCACCTATGGCTTTGAAAATGAATCTGTCAAATCCAGCAAGGAATCTGTTCTAGTGCTAGGCTCAGGTCCTATCCGAATCGGGCAAGGGGTCGAGTTTGACTATGCGACCGTTCATTCTGTAAAGGCTATTCAGGCAGCTGGCTACGAAGCGATTATCATGAACAGCAATCCAGAGACTGTATCGACTGACTTTTCTGTCTCTGACAAGCTCTATTTTGAGCCACTGACCTTTGAAGATGTCATGAATGTCATTGAGCTGGAGCAGCCTAAAGGTGTTATCGTTCAGTTTGGCGGGCAGACAGCCATTAATCTGGCAGAGCCTCTGTCCAAGGCTGGTGTTAAGATTTTAGGTACCCAAGTGGCGGACTTGGATCGAGCTGAGGATCGGGATCTCTTTGAGCAAGCGCTGAAGGAACTGGATATTCAGCAGCCGCCAGGTCAGACGGCTACTAATGAAGAGGAAGCAGTAGAGGCTGCTCGTAAGATTGGCTTCCCCGTTCTGGTGCGACCTTCCTATGTCTTGGGTGGCCGTGCCATGGAAATTGTAGAAAACGAAGCGGATCTACGCTCTTATATGCGGACAGCGGTTAAGGCCAGTCCAGATCATCCGGTCTTGGTTGATTCTTACATTGTCGGTGATGAGTGCGAAGTGGATGCCATTTCTGATGGCCGTCAGGTCTTGATTCCAGGGATTATGGAGCATATCGAGCGGGCAGGGGTTCACTCAGGGGATTCCATGGCAGCCTATCCGCCGCAAACCCTATCGCAGAAAGTCAAGGATACTATTGCAGACTATACCAAGCGTTTGGCTCTGGGACTGAACTGTATTGGTATGATGAATATTCAGTTCGTCATCAAAGATGAGCGGGTCTATGTCATTGAGGTCAATCCGCGTGCCAGCCGGACTGTTCCTTTTTTGTCCAAGGTGACCGATATTCCGATGGCGCAAGTAGCGACTCGTTTGATTCTTGGGGAAACTTTGGCAGAGCTGGGCTATGAAGATGGTCTTCATCCAGAAAGTTCCATGGTTCATATCAAGGCGCCAGTCTTCTCCTTTACCAAGCTGGCAAAGGTTGACAGTCTTTTGGGACCTGAGATGAAGTCTACCGGCGAAGTCATGGGCAGCGACCGAACTTTGGAAAAAGCGCTCTACAAGGCTTTTGAGGCTTCCTATCTCCATCTGCCAAACTTTGGTAATGTCGTCTTTACTATCGCAGATGATAGCAAGGAAGAAGCCCTGCAGCTGGCTCAGCGTTTTGCCAATATTGGCTATGGTATCTGGGCAACCAAGGGAACAGCCTCCTATTTTGAAAATCACGGCCTACACGTCCGTCTGGTGGAAAAAATCGGCAGTGATGATAACAAGGATATCCCAGCCTATATTCGCAAGGGCAAGGTTCAGGCTATTATCAACACGGTCGGAACCAAGCGGACAGCAGATAAGCATGGTCGAATTATCCGTAGCTCAGCTATTGAGCACGGAGTGCCCCTCTTCACAGCCTTGGACACGGCCGATGCCATGCTGAAGGTGCTTGAAAGCCGCAGTTTCACTACAGAGGCGATATAGAGCAGGAGTTTTCAGTTCCAGATTGTCATTTGACAGTCTGAAAGTTGGAAAAGGAATCTCAAACAGTTAATCTTGAGAGGAACATCTGTTCAAGTTTATTCTGTCCTTGAATAGTCATAAATAAATAACCTTTCAAATATATTAAATTAAAAGCAAAGAGGAAGTGGAAAAGAATTCTACTTCTTTTTTGCTTTATTTTCTTAAAAAACTTGACAAAGAAGTTGACAAAGTGTATGATATTAACCGGTTAATAAACCGGTTAATAATAAGTTAAGGAGATATTATGAAACGCGCTTTAAAAATCTCAGCCGGCCTTAGCCTGCTAGCTCTGGCCTTGTGTCTCTGGGCTTGTCAGTCTCAAAAAGAATCCAGTCCATCCAGTTCGTCGCAAGGCTTGAGAATTGTAACCAGCTTTTATCCTATCTACTCTATGGTTAAGGCTATATCAGGAGATCTGAATGACGTGCGCATGATTCAGTCTAGTAGCGGTATTCATGATTTTGAGCCTTCAGCCAATGATGTGGCAGCCATCTATGATGCAGATGTCTTTGTCTATCATTCACGGACCTTGGAGTCCTGGGCTGGCGAGATGAATCCTAGTCTCAAGAATTCCAAGGTTCAAGTCCTTGAGGCTTCCCAGGGAATGGAGTTGGATCGAGTCGCTGGCTTGGAAGATGTCCAAGCGGGAGAGGGAGTGGATGAGAAGACGCTCTATGACCCACATACCTGGTTGGATCCTCAGAAAGCTGCGGAGGAAGCTCAGGTTATCGCTGACAGGTTGTCGGAGCTGGATAGCGACCATCGGGATACTTATCAGGCCAATGCTCGAAAATTTCAAGAAGAGGCCAAAAAACTGACAGAACGCTATCAGGAGATTTTTGATAAAGTGCCCAATAAGACCTTTGTCACGCAACATACAGCCTTTTCTTATCTAGCCAAGCGCTTCGGGCTGACCCAGTTGGGCATTGCTGGTATTTCACCAGAGCAGGAGCCTAGTCCGCGTCAGCTGACAGAGATAGAAGACTTTGTCAAGGAGCACAAGGTGAAGACCATTTTTGTGGAAAGCAATGCTTCTTCCAAAGTGGCTCAAACCTTGGTCAAGGCGACCGGTGTACAAATCAAGGAGCTGAATCCTCTGGAAGCAGACCCAGCCAACCAACTATCTTATTTAGAAAATTTAGAAGAAAATCTAGCTGTTTTAGCTAAAGATTTGAAAGGATAAAAGACAACCATGAAAAAGAAATATTTTCTTGCTTCAGCTGCTGTATTAGCTCTTGGTATCGGAACTTACGGTCTTATCCAATGGCAAGCTCAGCCCCGACCTCAGACCAAAGATAACAAAGTAGCCTATATTGAGGACAAGACTTCGGGCGACAAGACGGATAAAAATTTGACATCTGATCAAATCAATGATGAAGAAGGTATCGAAGCAGAACAAATCGTCGTGAAAATCACAGATCAGGGCTATGTCACTTCCCATGGAGACCATTATCATTACTTTGACGGGAAGGTGCCTTTTGATGCCATTATCAGCGAAGAGCTGATTATCCGAGATCCTAACTACACGCTGCAGGAAGCAGATATTGTCAATGAGGTCAAGGATGGTTACATCATCAAGGTAGAGGGGAAGTATTATCTCTACCTCAAGGATGCCAAGCATACCAGTAATGTCCGCTCGGTGGATGAGATTGCGCGGCAGAAGAAGCTGCATAAGACCAAGGAAGAAGGCGATAGTGGCAAATCTTCCACTGCAAAATCAAGCAAAACCCGCGATTTCAGCCAGCCCAGCAAGTCCTTAGCTGCGGGAAAGACGGCAGCAGACCTTGCAGGAGTTTCTTACCAAGGTCAAGGGGGATATAGGACGGATGATGGTTATACGTTTAGTCCATCTGATATCATCGAGGATACTGGCGATGCATTTATCGTGCCGCATGGCGGGCATTTTCACTACATTCCTAAGAGCGACCTGTCACCAGCAGAATTGGCTGCGGCTCAGAGCTACTGGAATAGCAGGCAGACCGGCGGAAGTGTGAATCCGCCTAACTACGGTAGGACAATAGTTTCTTCCAACACATGGAATCAGAATAGTGCTATCAATCAGGGTGGGCCAGTCTCAAATCCGAATCCACAACTACCAAATCATTCAAAGATTGAGCAGCCAAGTCCTGGCTTAGCGGTTACTCAGCCGAGTCCATCTAATCCGCTTCAGCCGTCTCAACCGTCTCAACCATCTCAGCCATCTCAGCCATCGTTGCCAAGTCTGTTGCAGCAACTCTATGCCCTGCCTCAGTCTCAGCGCTATCATGAAGGGGACGGCGTGGTGTTTGACCCGCTGAAAATCAGTCGTCGGACAGAAAATGGAGTCGTTATACCCCACGGAGACCACCATCATTTCATTCCTTATGACAAGCTGTCAGACTTGGAAGCGAAGATTGCCCGCTTGATTCCTATTGGCTATACTTACGAGCCGCTGGGCGATCCACTGCATGCTTTGAAGCCTCAGCTACCGTCACAGCCTAATCACGAGCATGGTTTTCATGCGGAGGCTGTCATTGGCAAGGACGACCAAGGCTACATGGTATCGCACGGAGACCATGCTCATTACTTTTACAAGAAAGACTTGACTGCTGAACAGATTCAAGCAGCGGAGCAGGTCTTGGCCAAGCAGCAGCTAGCAAAACCATCAGCAGCAGTCAATGACGCTGAACGCTATTCACGCGATGCCAGCGATGAGGAAAAGATTGCTTATATCTGCCATACCTATGGCGTTCCCAAGGAGGCGGTTCGCATCTCAAACGGCTTCTTTGTCTTTAATAACCCTGACCAAGCCTATGACCCGACTCATATCCACCCCTATGCTGTCCGCAAGGAGCATGTTCGCATTCCTTTAGTAACGGGCAATGCAGAGCTGGATTTCATGAATGAGCTCTACACAACAGCCTTGCGCTCAGGTCTTTCGCCTTACAGTCTGCAGGTAGAGGATGGTCAGTTTGTCATTCCTCATGGCGACCATAACCACTATATCAAAATCCAGTCCAAGGGTGCAGCAGAAGCCTTGAAAAATCGTCTGCCTCAGATTCAATCTAAGTATGAGCAGGGCGATTATGATGAGGCCGCTATTTTGCAAAAAGTAGAAAGCCTAAAAGCGGACAGTCAGCGTCTCTATGCGGATTATCCTCTTATGCAGCGGCGGATTGAGCTTGCTTTGGGGCAGTTTGTGGAAACCATGAAGAAGCTGCCAAGCAACTCAACAGCTGGCTATCTGAGCAGTCTGGATAACTTTGATAAGCAGTTTATACATGTGGATCAGAGGGTCAAGCCAATCCAAGAGACCGAGCTAGACAAGAGCTATCAAGGACTTTTGGAGAGAATGAACCGACTTGACACGGATAGCTATGGACTGAAGAAAGCTGACTTGCTACAGCGTCTGCAAAATGCTTATGCTGGCCAGAATCAAGCTGAAATGGCAGAGCTAGGACAATTACTATCAGCTTTAGAAGATTATCATGATCGGACAGGCGTCACAGCGGTTGATTATATTCGCTATTTCTACCAAGCATTAGAGGATGGACGTTTGAGCCCTGAGCTGCGCAGAAAAGCAGCTGGGCTGACCTTGACTCTCTATAAGTCTCAAGCCTTTATAGAAGCGACCAATCTCCAGCAGCTTTTCCCTGCCCTCTATCAGACTAAGAAAGAGATTGCAGCAGCCCTTGCTAGCGGCCAGCCTTCTGCGTCCTCTGAAAAGACAGCCCTGGATCAGGGAGAGCCAAATCAGCCAACCTACAAAGCCATGATTTATGACTTTTTGAAGGGTATTTATGATGATTTTGGCACCTCGGATGATAGCGAGAAGAGTGCTCAAGCTCTTGTCTTCCTTGGAAAAGCTCAGGAACTGCTTGGAGAAGTAAAAGACCAAAACAGCCGGGCAGACTATGCAGCTAGAATCTTAGAATTAGTCAAGGAATTAAAGAGCAGCAGCTCAGATAAGCAAGCTCTGCTGACAGCAAGTCAGAAGCTTTTGGATCAGATGAGCCGAACCATTGTTGGACAAAAGGAAGAGCCGGCTAATACGGAAAATCAGGAAGTTTATCAACAGCTTTATAATCTGCTCATGTCTATCCATCAGTATTTGGAAAAGAATCAAGGAAGTGAGCAGCAATACCAGCAGCTGGACCAGCTTTTTGATAGGCTCGGACAGAGAGCTACAGACAAGAAAGAGCTGCTTAAGGAAATCCTGGCCTTCCAGCAGTCACTCGTCCATCCTAAGGGAACAAGCGAGTCCGATTCTCAGCATAGGGAAGATGATGACTATCACTTTAATCTGCAGGATATGGTCGGAGCGGATGAGCAAGGCTATCGGGTAGCCCATCTGGACCACGAGCATTATATCTACAAGAAAGACTTGTCAGAAGCTGAGCGTCAAGCTGCGGATGCCTATGCGGTGCAAAAAGGATTCCTGAAAGCGCCGACTGAACAGCCTACTTCAGGTCAGCCAGCAAGTAGCAGTGTTTCAGAAACTGCGCAAAGTGATAATTTACTTTCCGAATCTGCCACTAGAGAAGCAGCTCAAAACAAATCTGACAAGCCAGCAGAAGCCTCTACAGCTGCAAACCCAACTGGTCAATCAAGCTTAGCAGCGAGTTTTGGTATGTCAGAGGAAGCATTCAACCAGAAATTGCAGGAGCTTTCTCAGCTCTACGGTGTCAGCTCAGAGACTTTCAGCTATAATGCAGCAACCAGAAGCATCAGCTTTACAGGAGTTGATGGCCAACTGAAAACTGTTCAGATTAGTTAATACTACATTTTGATGTAAAACAACAATAAAACGAATGATGAAGACCAAGCCAAGTCTAATACCATCATTCGTTTTTGATTTTCACAACTCTATACTTATTTGATTGATATTGTGTTAAAATAAACAGAGAACAGTAGTATGCTAAAGCAAGTTCAGAAGGAATTTCTTGAGGATCTTCAAAAACAACGTGAGGAAGAAAATCAGAATAATAATCAATAAGGCTGGGAATAAGTTGAAAATTCATTAACTTAAAAGAAAGCCTATATGACTATAAGAGGATAAGTGGTGAAAAGAGATAATATATTTATAGAAGAAAAAATCAATGAATTAATTAAATTTAATGAAACGATGATTAACGAATGGCTACAAGAATTAAACCAGCTTAAACTAGGAATTAATCCTTATAAACGTCCAACTGACGAAGTAATTAAACTAACTCAAGAAGATATATCTATTTATCAAGAAAAGAAAATGCTAGCTACCTATACAGCTGGTTATCCTATTGAAGATTTTAAGGAGGAATATATTATTTTTGTCAATAGCCTTCTTCCAGTTTGGCAGAGCAATTCTGGCTATCTTCAAATGGTTCGGGTCCTTTCCATTGGAATTCTTTTAGAGATTGATGAAGAGACTTTTGATGAGTTGGTGGATTTGGTCAAGAAAGATGATCCGGAGGATTATTTGATTGATTACTTGATTCAATCACGTCATCCAGATTGGAAGATTCGGATAAACTATAATTTTCCAAGACCCTATGGCTTTACTAGGAAAATTATTGAAGAAGAGAATGCTGAACAGGCCCTCAAACTGCTGAAAGAATATGTAACTAAGAAATGGTATCCAGGACATAGGGATACTGGTTGGTATGACTTGCATAAAGCGAATATTGATAATTATTATGGTTACTGGTCCTTTGAATCTGGCGCTATTTGTAAAATTAAGGGTTTAGATTACAAGGAATTGGAAGGTGTCCCATATTTCCCTTATGATTTAGTTAAAGACGAGCCAAAAGCCTAGAGTCTGCTAAGAGATAATTAAGTGATAAAATTAGTTCCTTACAGAAGTAATGAACTTACCCTTTATAAAAACGAACAAACAAAATTAAAAACAACAGAAGAACGAGAAAGGTCATAAAAATGAAAACGATTTATTTAAGTAAAAAAGATATGTTGGAAATCTGTCAAGATGGTGATAAGTATTTCTTGCGTTATCCAACTTTTAATATTACAATGCCAGAAGTAGTTCAAGAAATCCCCAAAGAAGCTGCAGATAGTTACATGTCGGGAGAACATACTGGGAAAGAGTTGATGAATTATGCGCAGTATGGTTTTTGGAAATCTAAAAAACAGTATACACAAGATGAATCCGATAAGCTCTTCATCGAAGATCATCCTTCCTTTATTTTGAAAAATCCTGAAAATAGCCGTCCTCTTTTTACAGCAGAAGAATTTAGACAAATCGCCACTCAAGCCATCTCTTCAGAACTAAAGCCAACTGAACTTGATGCTATTGGTACAGTTGATAATCATTTGGAGCTTCTTCTAGTGGATCCAGTTGACTGGCAGGAAGAAATAGAGGCAGTCCATCTGGAAATTCTGCAGGAAAAAATTAACAATTATATTTACTTCCTCGAAAGCAAGCAGTATGTGGAACGATATGGCGATAACTTTGATAAAAAAGTCATACATATCACATTCCAGTATTCTCCATCTGACAACGGTTTGGCCTTTCTCGCAGCTGTTCAGAAAGTGTTACAACCTACAGATATGAGCTTGAAGGTAGAATTGCCAGAGTGAGAAAAAACCACAGAAATTCCTCGTGAATTTCTGTGGTTGCTTTTTTTACTCTTGATAGGAAACAATTCCGATGATGGTATCGACAGCGCATTCCATGGTTTCTAGGCTGACATATTCGAAGCGGCCGTGCATGTTTTCACCGCCGGCAAAGAGGTTAGGTGTCGGGATGCCCATAAAGGAAATTTTAGAGCCGTCAGTTCCGCCACGGATAGGCTCGATGACAGGCTGGATATCCAGACTTTCCATGACTGCCTTGGCGATATGGATAGGTGTCATGTCCTTTTCAATGACCTGCTTCATGTTGTAATACTGGTCTTTGAGGGTCAATATAACGCGCTCGCTGCCCAGCTCTTGGTTCATCTTATCAGCGATGGCCTGCATAGCAGCTTTGCGATTTTCAAAAGCCTCTGTCTCAAAGTCGCGGACAATATAGCTAGCTTGAGCTTCTTCGACAGTCCCGGTCAGGTTCATCAGGTGGTAGAAGCCTTGGTAGCCATCTGTCTTCTCTGGTCGGTCGGCTTCTGGCAGTTGGTTGTGGAAGTCAATAGCCAGCTGGAGAGCATTGACCATCTGGTCTTTAGCAGTCCCTGGATGGACATTGCGGCCTTGGAAGGTCAGTTCTGCTCCAGCAGCGCTAAAGGTTTCGTACTGGAGTTCTCCTAGAGGGCCGCCATCTACTGTGTAGGCAAAGTCCACATCAAAGTCTTCTGCGTCAAACTTATCAGCACCGATACCGATTTCCTCATCTGGTCCAAAGCCAACTCGGATTTCTCCATGCTTGATTTCTGGATGGGCAGACAGATATTCGATAGCAGTCATGATCTCAGCAATACCTGACTTGTCATCTGCTCCCAAAAGGGTTGTTCCGTCAGTCGTAATCAGGGTTTGGCCCTTGTATTTATGGAGACTGGCAAAGTCAGCAGGATCTAAGTTGAAGCCAGATTGTCCCAGCGGAATCACACCACCGTCATAATTCTCAATGACCTGTGGCTGGATGTTTTCTGCGTTGAAATCTGCTGTATCCATGTGGGAAATAAAGCCAATCTTGCGGGTAAAGCTAGGGTCGTTGGCTGGCAGAGTTCCAATCGCAAAGCCGTTGGGTAGATAGTAGACATTTTCCAAGCCAACCCGCTTCATCTCAGGGATGAGGACATTTTTGGCAAAGTCCACCTGACTCTGAGTGCTGGGTGTAGTAGTAGATGTCTCGTCTGAGCGCGTGTTGACCTTGACATATGTCAGAAAACGGTCTAAAAGATTAGGATATTTCATAAATGCTCCTTTTTCATTTCATTTAAGTCTATTTTAGCATATTCAGGGGAGAGTGAGAAATGTTTTTCGTTTCTTGAAGGCAAAGGTAAAATCTAGCAATTAGTTTTATATCTTGTCAAAATCTGGTAAACTATATCTATGCAAATGGAAAAAACAATCAGCAAAGCTGTGATTTTGGGGGCTTCGGGAGGTGTAGGTCGTCAGCTGGCTAGAGAACTGGCTCAAAGGACAGACCAGCTTGTTTTGGTTGGCAGAGATGAAGCTAAGCTCACTCAGTTGCAAGAGGACTTGTCTGGAGTTAGAGCTAAGCTTTCCTACAGAGTTTTGGATTTGCTGGATGCAGCTGCGGTGGACGATTTTGCTCAGCAGCTAGAGGCAGATCTACTGATTAATTGCTGCGGTCTGGCTAATTTTGGTCCAACGCTATCTCTTTCGGAAGCTGCTGAAAATGCCCTCTGGCAGGTCAATTACCAAGCACCGATTCGGCTGATCAAGCAAGTTGCGGAGCGCAATTGCAAGATAAGACTTGTCCAGCTTTCATCACTAGCGGCACTTTGTCCCCATCCTTATCTGGCAGCTTACAGCGCCAGTAAGGCCGCTTTGCAGACTTACTGTCTAGCCTTGCAAGAAGAGATGCGCCTCAAAGGCTCTGAAATGAGAGTTTGTCTTTATATACTGGGACCGGTTCGGACTGCCATCTTTCCTCCAGAGCTGCAGGATGCTTTGGGTGGTGATCAATTACAGATGAGTCCAGTTATAGCGGCACGGCGCATCATTAGACTGCTCCAGCAAGGCCGTTCCTATGCTATAGTGGGCATGAGATATCGACTACTGGCTTGGCTCATGAAGCTACTTCCGCAAAGATGGATTATCCGTTTGATTGGCGCATATCTACGAAAGGGGCTTTGAACATGAAATTTATTTTTTCCCTGCTGGCTGCTGCCTATTTGCTTCTCTTTATCTTGCGTTGGCTCTTGTCTTTGGCTTATTTGAAAAAAGGGCAGAGCTCTTCATCAGACTTTCAAGAGGAGCTTTATACGGTGGTCCAGCCCATCCTATCTGGTGACCCCCGTTTGGAAAATGATTTACTAGCCAATCTCCAACAGACAGAAGCAGTTGAGTTTTACTGGCTGATTGATCAGTCTGACTCAGAGGCGCAGCGAGTGGCTGACAAGATTTGTCAAAATCCTTCCTATGCCCAGCGCATTCGCGTTTTTCTCATGGAGGATGTCCCTCAGGGGATTAATCCTAAGAGTTATAAGATTGAGCAGATTATAGATGAGCTGACCCGGCCATATCTGATTGTTCTCGACGACGACAGTGTCATTGATTTTTCAAAAATGGGAGAATTGACAGACCATCTGGGTGAGAATGTTATTTTGACCGGTATTCCCTATAATCAGGAACGAAGCAATTTCTGGTCCAAGCTAGTGGCAGCTTTTGTCAATGGAAATTCTTTCGTTACTTATTTTACCATGGCAGAAGTCAAAGCCAATCACTCGATTAATGGAATGTTCTACATTCTGCCACTTGAACTAGCTAGGGAACAGAGGCTCTTCAGTGCTATTAAAGACTATCTATGTGATGATTTGGCTGTGGCTGATTTTCTGCGCAGCAAGGGAGTGGAGATTATCCAGACGCGGGTGACCTGTAATGTTCGGACTACTATCAAGGATGCCAAGCGATATTTGCTGCAGATGAAGCGTTGGCTGCTTTTTAGCTCTATCTATCTGAAGGAGCACTTGGACTGGAAGGTTATTATTTTAATTGCTCTGCCTAGTTTTCTGCCCCTTCCTGCTTTGCTCATCAGTTTCATTCTTAGCTGGCCTTTTGTGCTGCTGGCTTTGCTTTTGCTCTTGGTTAAGGCGGTTTGGATGCTGGCTTATCGTCGCCTTATCCTAACTACTCAACCGCATCCTGATGAAGTGTTTTACGAAGTGCTGAATGATTTACTCTTGCCTTTGCTTTTCCTCTATGTTTTGCTTAGTCCGCGGGTGATTAACTGGCGGGGAAGGAAGATTCGAGTGACGGATGGGAAAATCCGCTATGAGTAAGATGAAGCAGTACTTGGATAAGTTGGATGCTCTGTCGCTAGATCAAACCTTGATAGAATCTAGTAAAGTCTTGCTTTTTCTCAGTGGCAGCAGTCATTTGAACTGCGCTAGTCTGACAGCAGGACAGCTTGAGTTTCTTGAGCAGATTTGTCCACCAGATTTCTCAGTGGTGGCTAGCAATTTTCCGTTTAACCAGGGATTTGAGCACGGGAGACAAATCCAAGTTACCTTGCTGAATGCTTCCATTTCCAATATCCGTTACTATTGGCATACTCTCTACAATTCTCGCTTTCAGGAGGCTTTGCAGCGGCATTTATCTCCTTTACTGGATGTTGAGGAGGCTGTCATTATCTGCAAAAGCTCTGGACTCAATATGCTGACTCAGTGGCTGGAGGACTTGGGTGAGGAAAAGCTGCCCTTCAGACTGAGAGTGATTGCGCTAGGGCCTGTTTCACGGAGACTCCTAAATCGCAAGGATATTGACTTGCTGGTCATTAAGGGAAAGAAGGATATTTACAGTAGATTTCTAGATGGCCATCCAGCTGATGTGGTGGTGGATAGCAACCATTTTGATTATGAATACAGGGAAGATGTGAAAGGATTAGTTCATGACTGGATTAGAAAAAGTGATAAAGATTGATGTGATTAGTGTGCCATTTAGTGGGCATTTGCTGCCTACTTTGACCTTAGTCAAGCCTCTGCTGACGGATCCGCGTTTTCGGATTCGGGTCATCACTGGCTGCCAAAAGAAAGAGCTAGTAGAGGAAATTGGTTTTGACTGTCTGGCTCTCTTTCCAGAAAGACCGACAGTGATGGAAGACATCGCCAATACTCCGCAGCAAAGCAATCTTTTGATTGCCTATCAGCAGTTTCGGGCCAATTCCAGACTAATTCCAGAAGTTATAGATGAGTTAAATCGAATTTGGCAAGAGGGTGGTAAACCGGATTTGGTCATAGCGGATTTTGTTGCTTCCCCAGCAGGCCTGATTTCTGATTGCTTTGGCATCCCTTGGATAACCACGATTCCGAGTCCGGTTGCGATTGAGTGCCGGACGACAACGCCGACCTATTTGGGAGGATGGAAACCTCATCAGGGTGCCTTATACAAGTTCAGAGATGCCTTGGGCAGGCAAGTTATTCGCTGTGGAAAGAAAATGGCCTTTGCCTTGGTCCGGAAGAGTTTGGGAGACTATCAAGATTTTAAACTCTATCGGGAAGACGGCACAGAAGCTATTTATTCGCCTTACTCTATCTTGGCTTTGGGCATGAAAGAGCTGGAGTTTCGAGATGATTTTCCTAAGCATCTTCGCTGGGTTGGCTACAAATGCCTGTCCTTTGATCGTCTGCCTGAAGCACATGAGTCTTATTTTGAGACCGATAAGAAGCGGGTTTTAGTGACTTGCGGTACGCATTTGAAATGGGAGAAGGAGCGCATGGTGGAGCGGGCGAAAAAACTGAGCCTACTCTACCCAGATTACCTCTTTTACGTCACCTTGGGAGAAGCTAGTGGCTTGGGAAATGTTCCTCGCAAACTGGCGGAAAACCTGCTGCTCTTTGACTATCTGCCTTATACAGATATTCTGGATAAGATAGATTTTGCCATTCACCATGCGGGGACGGGTATCATGATGGCCTGTATTGAGCATGAGATTCCCAGTCTCATTTTGCCGCAGGATTATGATCAGTTTGATAATGCCGTTCGTGCTGAGCTAGCCCAAGTAGGGCTGGTAGCTCGTAGAAAGACCGATGCTGAAGTGCTGCGCATTTTTAAGGAATTGACAAATCGCCCGGACTGGTCTCAGTTGAAAACTCTTGCCCAGCAAAGCAAAGAATATCAGCCTACAGAAATTCTCTATCAAGAGCTGGGGCGGCTGCTTAAGGTTGATTTATAACTGGAAAACTCAACAAATCATTAAAGCATACTTCCAATATTAAAGTGTCTGAATTATTAAATTTTCCTATTCTTTTCAAGGAATAGGTTTTTTGGTCTATTCAAGTCTTTTTTAAGATGTTAAAATGAAAGTGATTACAAGAAAGTCGTTGGAAAGTCAACTTGGCTTTCTCGAAGTGACTGAAGAGGAAAGATGATGAAGAAAGCAATTCTAATGATGACTTTTGGCTCGCCAGAGGAGATTAGCTTTGAGGGAGTGGCTGAATTTTTTACCAACATTCGCCGCGGTGTCAGGCCGCAAGACCATGAAATTCAGACCCTCTATGATAACTATGTCCTCATTGGTGGAACGCCTCTGCAGCGTATCAGTCTAGAAGAGGTGGAAAAGGTCCGTCAGCGTTTATCTGGTGATTATGCGGTTTATTTTGCCAATAAATTCTCACGTCCTTTTATCACAGATGTGATTGAGCAGATGGAAGAGGATGGTATTGAGGATTGTATCTGTTTGATTCTAGAGCCGCATTTTTCTTACTATTCTGTCATGGGCTATGAGAAGTTTATCCAGAGTGATTCCATCCGCTTTAATATCATTAAGGAATGGTATCAGGAAGAAGCTATTCTTGATTATTGGGCAGAGGAGCTGAGAAAGATTCTTACAGAAGAGGTTGGAGAAGAGACCTTCAAGATTTTCTTCTCAGCCCACAGTGTGCCTATTCTGGCCTTGGATTTCGGAGATCCTTACATTGATCAGATCTATGACAATGCCCGCTTGATTGCTGAAAGGTTAGGTCTGACAGAAGAGGATTATCTCAATGTTTGGCAGAGTGAGAGTGACATCGGACTCCCTTGGATCAAACCTGACGTTCTGGACTACATGCGCCAGCAAGAAACACATCCGCAGCATTATATTTTTGTGCCGATTAGCTTTATCAGTGAGCATATAGAGGTCCTTTTTGATAATGACGTGGAGTGCAAGGAACTTTGCGATGATCTGGGTGTTGCTTATCACAGACCGCCTATGCCCAATGCAGACGACCGGCTAATTGATGCCCTGATTCAAACTATCCGCCGCCATGAGCATGAACCCTTCAAAGAATGTTTTCCAGAAGAAGAAACCTTCGATGAATTGCAGCCGTCGGAGGAGAGCAGCCAGATTCTTGCAGAGGATGAAGAGCTGAAAATGCCAGATTTCGTCAAGAAACTGATTGAGAAAAAAGGGCGCGAGAATGTTAAGATGCCATATTTTGTCAAGAAAATGCTGGAGAAAGCAGGAAAGCTGCCCAAGAGCTGATTGTTCATATTCGTTGATGACTTTATAAGATTCTTTTAGAAGGAGAAAACCGTGAGACTTTGGCACCAAGATTTGATTGAAAAACTTCCGCGCCAGCAGCTTTTAGGCCAGCACCGAGAGTGTGCAGCCTTACGTGGACGAGGTTGGGGCAAGCCGCATGCGACGGTCAACTATGTTTTTGAGCACAGCCCTTATTGCCTCTATGCTTATCACCTGCTGATTATGGAGGAGATGCAACGACGGGGCTATCAGCCGGATAGCCTTTGGCTGGACAAGGAATACCGTGGCAAAACCTGCCCACCCTACCAGGAGTTGCAAGCTGAGGAGCTCGAACATCCCATTTATCCGGAGCATGACGCAGCCTATCTGCAAGAATGCCTGGAAAATCTCAAAGAGAAGGGGATAGATATTGTCTGATTTCCAAGTGCCAAGACGGCATAGTATTAAGGTTATAGAACAACAAAAAGGAAGATATAGTGCTCTTCCTTTTTTATATGTTTTTTGTGATAAAATACCAGTGACTTTTAGGAGCTCGAAATTTTTTAAATTTTCCGAGTTGTAATTATTGACATTACAATTCCGTGTGTTATAATTTTAGATGTAACAAAGAGCATTACAATAAAAATTTGTAACTTAAAAGGAGGAACATATTATGGCAAGCATTACAATTTTTGGACAAGGAAATATGGGACAAGCAATCGCAAGTGTATTCACTTCAGGTGGACATGAAGTTGATTTTGTAGGGAAAGAAGGTCTTACAAAACGTGCGGGTGATATTGTTGTATTGGCTGTTCCATACGCCGCAATTGCAAGCATTCTTGAAGCTAATAAAGCAGCGCTCGCTGGAAAAATCTTAGTAGATATTTCTAACCCTGTAAACTTTGAGAATATGGATGAATTGCTTACACCGGCTGGGAGTTCAGCAGCAGAAGAAATTGCTAAGTTAATTCCTGAAGCTCGTGTGGTCAAAGCCTTTAACACAAATTTTGCGGCGACAATTGCTTCGAAACAAGTCTCTGATAAAGAAAGAACAACTGTTCAATTGGCTTCGGATGACCAAGAAGCTAAGAAGATTCTTGCTGGATATATCCAAGAAGGTGGTTTAGATACGATTGATGCGGGCGAGCTCAAACGTGCTCGTGAATTAGAGGCAATGGGTTTCTTGCAAATAACACTTGCTGCACATGAGAAAATCAACTGGACAGCTGGTTTTGCTGTTATTAAATAAAGAAAAAAATTAGCCTCAAAGCAGGCTAATTCTTAGACTGAAAACAAAATCCTCAGAAGTTTCACTTCTGGGGATTTATACTTTTACGAATTCAAAATATACTTCTCGATAGCTGTAGCGACCCCATTTTCCTCACAGCTGTCTGTGACGGCATCAGCTAGGCTTTTGACATGGTCAGAAGCATTGCCCATGGCAACACCGAGGCCTGCATATTCCAGCATCTCGATGTCGTTGTTGGCATCACCGATTGCCATGATTTCCTGAGGCTTAACGTCTAATTGTTTAGCCAATCGCTCTAGGGCGAAGGCTTTGGTCACACCAGACGGCATAGCCTCGTAAATGACCGGCTGAGAGCGAACACCACTGAAACGCTGGCAGATTTCTTGGCCAAAGTCGGCTTCAAAAGCATCTACCTGCTCTTGGCTGCCTAAAAACATGGCTTGAAACATTCTGTGTTGACCGCTGCAAGCCTCTTCCAGACTAATCTCGGTTGGAGTGGTGAAGACCAGGCTAGCATCATTCGCGACATAGGGACTGGCTTTTTCTCCGACGACGAAATAATGCTCTTCATCAAATAGAGTCAGCTGGACAGGGCTGTTTTCAGACAGGCTGTAGAGATAGCGAATATCCTGACCGCTCAGCTCTTGCCAGTCCACCAGACTCCAGTCGCTGGTCTGGTGTGTAGCGCAGCCATTGTCCACGATGACATATTCGTTTTCTTGTGCAAGGCCCAGCTTGTCATAATAGGGCTTGACGCCAACCAAGGGACGGCCTGTGCAGAGAACCAATTTGACTCCTTTTTCAATAGCTCGGTGCAGAGCTTCGATGTGAGCCTGGGGAATTTCTTTTTTTCTGTTGAGCAAGGTGCCGTCCATATCAAGTGCAAGAATTTTAATCATAAAGTGTCTCCAAAATTATTCTCTGACTAGTATAGCATAATTTATAGAGAAAGTCCGAGTCTATAGGAAAAATCACTGGTCTTGTGTTATAATAAATAGAATACCCTAAAAGGATGAGAAAAATGAATTTAGAAGATTTGAAAAAACGTCAGGAGAAGATCCGCAATTTCTCCATCATTGCCCACATTGACCACGGGAAATCAACCTTGGCTGACCGGATTTTGGAGGCGACGGAGACGGTTTCCAGCCGGGAAATGCAGGCCCAACTCTTGGATAGCATGGACTTGGAACGGGAGCGCGGTATCACCATTAAGCTCAATGCTATCGAGCTCAATTATACCGCCAAGGACGGCGAAACCTATATCTTCCACTTGATTGACACGCCAGGACACGTAGACTTTACTTATGAGGTATCGCGGTCGCTGGCGGCCTGTGAAGGGGCGATTCTGGTCGTGGATGCGGCTCAGGGAATTGAAGCTCAGACCTTAGCCAATGTTTATCTAGCGCTGGACAATGACTTGGAAATCCTGCCAGTTATCAATAAGATTGACCTGCCAGCTGCGGACCCAGAGCGGGTGCGGACAGAAATCGAAGACGTGATTGGGTTGGATGCAAGCGAAGCCGTGTTGGCTTCTGCCAAGGCTGGCATCGGAATTGAGGAAATTCTAGAGCAGATTGTGGAAAAAGTTCCAGCACCGACTGGAAATGTAGAAGCACCGCTCAAGGCCTTGATTTTTGACTCGGTCTATGACGCCTATCGTGGGGTAATTCTGCAGGTGCGGGTGATGGATGGTATGGTCAAGCCGGGAGATACCATTCAGCTCATGAGCAATGGCAAGACCTTTGACGTGACTGAGGTCGGCATCTTTACGCCCAAGGCCATTGGTCGTGATTTCCTAGCGACAGGGGATGTTGGTTATATCGCAGCCTCTATCAAGACGGTACAGGATACCCGGGTCGGGGATACAGTGACCTTGGCGGACAATCCGGCTGCAGAGCCACTAGCTGGCTACAAGCAGATGAACCCGATGGTCTTCGCTGGTCTCTATCCGATTGAGTCCAATAAATATAATGACCTGCGTGAGGCACTTGAAAAGCTTCAGCTAAACGATGCCAGTCTGCAGTTTGAGCCAGAAACATCTCAAGCCCTTGGTTTTGGTTTTCGCTGTGGCTTCTTGGGCTTGCTTCACATGGACGTCATTCAGGAACGTTTGGAGCGTGAGTTTAATATTGATCTGATTATGACGGCGCCATCCGTTATCTATAAGGTCAATATGACAGATGGGGCTTCAATTGATGTGTCCAATCCGAGCGAGTTTCCGGACCCGACCAAGATTGATTCCATCGAGGAGCCTTATGTCAAGGCGCAGATTATGGTGCCGCAGGAATTTGTCGGTGCGGTGATGGAGTTGGCCCAGCGCAAGCGCGGTGACTTTGTGACTATGGACTACATCGATGATAATCGGGTCAATGTCATCTATCAGATCCCGCTTGCTGAAATCGTCTTTGACTTCTTTGACAAGCTCAAGTCCTCTACTCGTGGCTATGCTAGCTTTGACTACGAAATCTCTGAGTATCGCTCGTCCAAGCTGGTTAAGATGGATATTCTCCTCAATGGCGACAAGGTGGATGCTCTCAGCTTCATTGTTCACAAGGAATTTGCTTATGAGCGCGGTAAGCTGATTGTAGACAAGCTCAAGAAAATCATTCCTCGTCAGCAGTTTGAAGTACCTATTCAAGCCGCTATCGGACAGAAAATCGTGGCTCGGACAGACATCAAGGCCTTGCGTAAGAATGTCTTGGCCAAGTGTTATGGTGGTGACGTTTCTCGTAAGCGCAAACTCTTAGAAAAACAAAAAGCCGGTAAAAAACGGATGAAAGCTATCGGTTCTGTCGAAGTCCCACAAGAAGCCTTCCTCAGTGTCCTGAGTATGGATGAGGAATAAAGTCTTATATCTCTAGGATATATCCCAAAAGGAGAAAATCATGAAACAATCGTATCTGCTTGGAGCAGTTCTGGTATTAACTTCACTTACTCTTGCATCGTGTGCCAAGTCTGGACAAAAGCCTGATCAATCTAGTTCTTCGACTAGTTTCAGTGCACAAGTGAAAAAGAATTCTTCAAATTCTTCTTCTAAAAGAAGCAAGAACAAAACCAATCAAGAAACAAAACGTGTTGGTTCTCCAGAGTTTGGTTATATCGATATCCCAAGTAAATGGATTAAATTTTTTGATGCAGAGGTTGAGGGACTTATCCAATATACCGACGGTTCTGCTTATAATATCGTTACCATGAATGCTGTTTCTAAGGCAGAAGCTGAAGTAGCAGATGGTGAGACTTTCAATGCAGAAACAATTGCTCAACATGTAGCCTATAATTGGAGTCAAAAAGATAATATTGAGAAGATGTGGGGCTCTAAAAGTACTGTCTCAGGAATAGAAGCCTTTCAAATAAACATCATTCTGAAATCGGGACAACTTGCTAATACATTGGTTTTCCAAAAAGATGACAAAGTCTATATACTATCCTTTGAAGGCGACGAAGAAACTCTTGATGATTTCATTACAAACATGAAAGATACTTGGAGTCTTGATAGCAAGGGAGCAGTCAGCGAATAATAGTTTAAAAAAACAAGAGGCCTATTTATTAAGTCTCTTGTTTTTTCAGTGTAGAAGCTAATTATGTTTCACAAAAAGATAGTAACAAATCAGAAAAAATGTTCGGCTACTATCAAATCTAAGTAAAAAGACTTACAAAAATTTGTAGGTCTTTTCTTGAAATCCGAACGTTAGGAAATCTTTTTTTGATTTTACTTGACATTTTCTAAAATAGGAATATGATAAAATGTGAACACTGTATAAGACAGACCTTATGCGTGTTCGAAAATAATAGAGCGTTGCATCCGTAAGTCAATTTGACACGGCTCTTAAAAAACAAAAGGAGAAAGAATGAATACTTATATCCAAAAGAAAATCGCAAACATGAAGCTGACGCTTTCTGAAATGTCTGGTGGCTATAAACGAATGGTGACTAGTATGAAGAAGCTCGGCTTTTCTGGTACCTTGAAACTTATCTGGGACGATTTGTTTGCTCATCGCAGTCTAGGTCAATGGGTTTATCTCTTGATTCTAGGGAGTTTTCCGCTCTGGCTGGAGCTGATATATGAACATCGCATCGTGGATTGGACGGGGATGATTTGCAGTCTGACTGGGATTATCTGTGTAATCTTCGTTTCTGAAGGACGGGCTAGCAATTACCTCTTTGGTTTGATTAATTCTGTGATTTACTTGATTTTGGCCTTGCAGAAAGGCTTCTATGGCGAGGTCCTGACGACTCTTTACTTTACCATCATGCAGCCAATTGGACTCTTGGTGTGGATTTACCAAGGTCAGTTTAAAAAAGAAAAGCAAGAGTTTGTTGCTCGTAAGCTAGATGCCAAAGGATGGACAAAGTATCTATCGCTCAGTATGCTTTGGTGGTTGGTCTTTGGCTTGATTTATCAGTCTGTGGGGGCTAATCGTCCTTATCGTGATTCAATCACAGATGCGACAAATGGTGTAGGGCAAATCTTGATGACGGCTGTTTATCGTGAACAGTGGATTTTCTGGGCAGCGACCAATATTTTTTCTATTTACCTCTGGTGGGGTGAGAGTCTTCAGATTCAAGGGAAATATTTGATCTATTTAATCAACAGTTTGGTCGGATGGTACCAGTGGAATAAGGCTGCTAAAAAAGCATAGTCCTATAAACGGAAAAGAAATCGGATGCGACAATGTCTCTCTTTCCTTTCGTCCTAAAAATATGGTAAACTAGTGTTAGTAAAATTTATTAGATTTAGGAAGGAATGACCATGAAAAAGAAGTACTTTCTGCTCTCCCTGATAATCTTAGCCGGTCTTTCCCTGTCTTCTTGTAGCCTTATCAGGAGCTATAGAAGTCGGAAACCATCTGATTCCTCTAGTCGGGTTTCCCTGAGAGATGACAGCGATACAAGTAGTAGCAGTCGTAAAGAAAAAGATTCGTCAAAGACTACTGGTACGCAGCGGGTCGGCTCTGATGATTATGGCTATATTAGTATTCCTGATAATTGGATTAAGTTTACAGACGTAGATGGTGGCGACAGCGTCCAGTATACGGATGGAAGTGGCTATAACATTGTCACGATGAACGCTTATACAAAAGAAAAAGCTAACATTGGAGAAGGTGAAGAATTCAACGCTGAAACCATTGCCCAACGTATTGCCTACCACTGGAAGGATAATAAGGAAGTTGATGATTTTTGGGGAGCAAAGAGTACCGTAGCTGGAAATGAAGCCTTTCAGATTAATGTTGTTTTAAAATCCACTCAAAACTTAACGGTTTGGGTCTTCAAACAAGGTGATAAAGTCTATATGATGTCCTTTGAAGGCGATGAAGATACTCTGTATGAGTTTATCCCCTATATCGAAGAAACTTGGAGCGTCAGCAAGGACGGCGGAAAAAACATTTAGCGATAGCATTTGATGATAACTCTCTAAGTTTATAAAAAGCAAATCTGGGACTGGTTCTCAGATTTTTTTGTGAGGTGGAATATGTCATATTTTTGGGGTTTGACAACATTTAAGAGCGCTCATTTTATGATATAATAAAAACAATTTGAATACAGAAAGAAAAATATATGACTCAAGAAATCGACCTTGAAAAGTACCATCAGTTAGCTCTGCAGAAGCAGAAAGAGCATCGAAAATTTTTAGCCAGTCTCAAGAAGAGACCACCAAAAAACCTTGATAAACTAGCCCAGCAAATCCATGATGAGGTCTTTGAGGAGATTGACTGTACAGCCTGCGCCAATTGCTGTAAAACTCTGGGGCCGGACTTTAAGGAAGCCGACATTGTCCGCATTGCCAAGTATTTCAAGATGAAGCTGCCGGCTTTTGAAGAGGAATTTCTGCAGGTGGACGAAGACGGTGACAAGGTTTTCAAGGCCATGCCTTGTCCTTTTTTAGGTGGAGACAATCTCTGCTCAATCTATGATGTCCGTCCCAAGGCCTGCCGTGAGTTCCCTCACACAGACCGTAAGAAGATTCATCAGATTAATCATCTGACAATCAAAAATACCCTGACCTGTCCTGCGGCTTATCTCTTTGTGGAGAAGCTGAGGGATAGATTGTAGAATCCCCCCCCTCTAAATCTTGTACAAAAATTCTAGGGCGGAAGTATCTTATATCTGTTAGACTATAGTTAGAATTGAACACGGCCTAAAAGCTATGTGAAAAAGATAAAATTTTCTCGGAGCAGGAGCCCCTCCGTCAATTTTCCAAATTTTACTTTGCTTTTAAGAGCCTTAGTATCTTTTATGAGGTGAAAAAGAATATGATGCATCAATTCAATCGAACCATGGAATATCTGGAAAGCAAGTTGGACGCAGAAGTGGACTTGCAACAATTTCAGCAGCTATCGGGCTATTCTTATGCTCTCTTTAGCAGGCTCTTTTCCATCCTAGCAGATATGACTTTAGCGGAATATCTACGCAATCTCAGGCTGTCAGAAGCAGTGACAGACTTGCGGGAAAGCTCTGAGAAAGTCATTGATATAGCACTGAAATACGGCTATGAGTCTGCGGATGCCTTTAGCGCAGCCTTCAAGAAATTCCATGGTGCGACTCCCTCAGAAGTTCGAAATGGAAGACCTTATCGCGTCTTTCCTAGACTTCAATTATCCTTAAAGATTACAGGAGGAAAGAACATGGATATCAAGATTCAAAAGAAACCTGCTTTTACTGTGGCAGGCGTCCTATTGAAAGCTATTGACAATAGCCAGTGCCCATCCGCTTGGGAGCAGCTCTATGCAAATCACAGCTTTGAAAGCCTAGAGAGTCTGGGCAGTGGCCAATCCTTTGGCGTCTGCTCGGATGTCAAAGAAGGCGAAATCATCAACTATATGGCCGCTTATGATGTGAAGGATAAAGCTAAAGCAGAAGAACTAGGTCTGTCAATCAAAGAAATCGCAGAAGCTGAATATGCCATCGTACCAGTCAAGGGGGCTATACCAGCCAGCATCCACCATGCTTGGAAATATGTCTTGGAAGTCTTTTTTCCAGAAACTGGCTATCGCCACTCAGGAGCACCAGATTTTGAAGTTTACACCGAGGGTGATATGTACTCCCCAGACTATCAAATGGAACTCTGGATACCTGTGGTGAAATAAAATGGTGATTGCAAGTCATTTTTTAGGCGATGATTACAGAGGAGGATGATGCTATGCAGATGTATTTTGGGGACGTTTCTCTTTGCTATACATATTCACTTGCGATGGCGCTGCATTCGTATGGTTATGATGTTCGCCCTGAGTTTTTGGAAGCCATTATGGTAATGGGAAATGGCGCTAGTATTATAAAGGAAGATGAAAAACACCCCTTAGTCTTCTTTGATAATGGGATGCCAGACAGTTCTATCAGCCATTCTTTAAACATTCTGGGTTTTACATATGATGAATACTATATAAAGGATTCAAATGCGGTGAATCATATCTCTATCAGAGAGATCTTAAGTAAGTTCTTGCTCGGCGGACCAGTTGTTCTTGGGCCTTTGGACATGGGGTATCTGACTTATAATCCCAATCATATTCATTTGTATGGGGTGGACCATTTTGTTTCGGTTTATGATCTAGATGATGAGTTTATCTATTTCCATGATCCAGCAGGCTTTGCTTGTATGAAAATGACTTTCTCAGAATTTTCGAAAGCCTGGGAAGCTAAAAATATCGACTATAAAAGAGGTTCTTTCTCCATGTGGGGAAACTTTAAAAAAATCAAATCTCCTACTTCCAAAGAAGTTTACCAGAAAACATCTATACTGATGAAGCAACGATATGAGCACGGCGAGGAGAATGTGATAGCAAGATATGCTAAGTCAGTAGCGGAGAATGGCTTGAATGAAGAACAAAAACATCTTCATCAATACTTTAGTTTCAAATTAGCTTCTATCAGAAATCTATACATGAGCAACTTCTTAAAAGACCACGATACGGTCAGATCTGAACTAAAAGAAAATTTAGCAAAATTGTTTGGCCAAGCTCATCTATTTTGTATCAAGGAAGATTATCAAAAACTGTCAGAAGTCTTGTTTGATATTGCAGCGCTAGATAATAAATTTAGAGATTTGTGTATTAACTATAAAGAAGAGTAGAAGAAGTGAGAAAAACGAAGATGCTGTTTGGTAATGCAGCAGGATCGAAAGAAGGGATAGCAGACTATCAGATGTACCTCTGGATACCAGTGGATAAATAGATTAGAAATCAGCCGTTTATTTTTGAGCGGCTGGTTTTTGTAGCTTGTGGTATAATGAAGCTACTACAGTTACAGAAAGGATTTCGATTTTGTCATACAAATTTCTACTTTTCGACCTTGACCATACGTTGCTGGATTTTGATACGGCAGAAGACATCGCCTTGACTCATTTTTTAGAGGAGCAGGGCGTGACGGAGATTCAAACCTACAAAGATTATTATATTCCCATGAACAAGGCGCTTTGGCGGGAACTGGAGCAGGGTAAAATTACCAAGCCGGAGCTGGTCAACACTCGCTTCTCTCGTCTTTTTGCCCATTTTGGCATTGAGAAGGATGGCGCCGAGTTAGCCTTCCTTTATCAGCAGCATATTGCTCAGCAAGGTCAGACTTACACTGGTGCTAGCGAGCTTTTGGACAGTCTGACAGAGGCTGACTATGAGATTTACGGAGCGACCAATGGCATCACGGCTATTCAGACTGGCCGCATGGCCCATTCCGACATTTCTCCTTATTTTAATCATATTTTTATTTCGGAAAAGATGGGGACTCAGAAGCCCGAAGCTTTATTTTATGAAAAAATAGCAGAGCAGATTACAGATTTTGACCTGTCTCAGACTTTGATGATTGGAGACTCCTTGACAGCAGATATTGCTGGCGCTAATAATGCTGGATTGGACTCTATCTGGTACAATTCCAAGCAGCTAGAAAATGAAAGTCTTTTTCAACCGACCTATATCGCTTATTCTTATGACGACATTATCAGACTATTGGTTCCATAAGGAGACTGCAAATGAAAAAAATCCTTGCCTTGTTTTCTATTCTTGCCAGTTTGTTGCTACTGACAGCCTGTTATGCTAAGAAAGAAGAAGTCGACGAAAGCATACGAACAACGAAGGCTCTTTTTAAAAAGCTCCCTTTTCAGCCCGTCAAGGTTAGTTCTGATGGCAGTTATCATTACGAGGGAGGCGGTGCGACAATTGATTTGTATTTCACCGAGGAAGATATCCAAAAGTACTCTATTCTAAAATACCACCCAGATCGAAAAGGCAGTAAAATCGAATTTTATGAGATATTTTATGGAGAGCGAACAGCAGATCAGCTGCTGGATTGTTTGGTAGACCAAGAAATAACTAGCTTAATTGATGAGATTGAGGGCGAAATGGAAGATGATATGACTGCTGTATACCAGCAAAAATCAGGATTTGACAGAGCTCTATTTCAGACTATAAGCGTTTCGTCCTCTAAAAAGGTTGATGATTCAGAAAGCCTAAATAAATATCTCATGCTATATAGTAAGTTTTTAGTCGAATTCAGGAAGAATCCAGAAAATCATGATAAGCTAAAAGAGATTGTCCAAAAAATGGATAAAGCTGGTCTTTTAAAATGGTCTTTCGAATTTCATTCAGACCAAGTACTGGATGAGAAAAATATATCAGAAGACGAGGTAAAAAGCAGGTCCTATAATAGTCGGAGTGGAGGCACAGAGTATTATGCACCTGAGACCATTAATAAGTATATGGATTTAGGCGCTTTTCCTAAAGACGCTTCAGTCAAATTGTATTTTAAAAAATATGAAAATTTGTCTGAACAGATTATTTTAAATAACGAGAAAGACTAATCTAAAAAATTTTTAACTCTGTCAAGAAAAAAACTTGACAGCTATTTTTAATCTGCTATAATAGAACATGTGCTTAATAGCTCTGCTATTTCACCAAAAGAAAAAAATAAAGAAAAGAGACCTTAATAATGGCAGTAAAAATCCGTTTGACTCGTATGGGTTCTAAGAAAAAACCTTTCTACCGTATCAATGTTGCAGATTCACGTTCACCTCGTGACGGACGTTTCATCGAAACAGTTGGTACTTACAACCCACTTGTAGCTGAAAACCAAGTGACTTTGAAGGAAGACCGTATCCTTGAGTGGTTGGGTAATGGTGCGCAACCTTCTGATACTGTACGCAACATCCTTTCAAAAGAAGGCGTATTGAAGAAATTCCACGATTCAAAATACTCTAAATAATAGAAGCGTAGGTTGACATATGGACACGATTGAAAATCTAATTATTGCGATAGTGAAACCTTTGATTTCACAGCCAGATGCCTTAACTATCAAGATTGAGGATACACCTGAATTTTTAGAATATCACCTGGATCTTGATCAGAGTGATGTTGGACGTGTAATCGGTCGTAAAGGTCGTACTATCTCCGCTATAAGGACGATTGTTTACTCTGTCCCAACCGAGTACAAAAAGGTTCGCATCGTCATTGATGAGAAATAAGAAGCAGCGGGGCTATGTGTCCCGCTTTTTCTATGGCCCTTAATGAAACAAGCCTTTAGGCGTAGTTGAATTTAGGGGCATTGATGCAGTTCGAGCTTCGCGAGAACTAGTACTTCATTTAAGATAAAAACGAAATGCAGGGGCGAGTTTAGAGAAATTCGAAACTGGAGGACATATGAAGTCAGAAGATTATGCTTGGAACACTCATGAGCGCAAGTGTTATGAGAATGATCAAGTGATTTTACCGAGCCCTTATAAGCTAAAAATTCTGGATGATAGTGAGAAGAGATTGGAATTGGAGCTTGTTTTGGAGGAACTTCCTCAGGGGCAACTGGCTCGATGGGCTATGAAAATGGCGTCAAGCTTTATAGCTCTGATTGATGCGGAAGATGAGTCTGAAAAGCAGAAGATTTTGACTCAGGTAAGAGAGGTTTTTCAGGCTCGACTTGATGGGAGGGCATCTGCCTATGAACTAAGGCAGGCTGGTTTCTTGGCTAACAAACTGTCGCAGCAAGCCCAATCACAAGTCAGCAAGTATGCCGCGCGTGTCTTTGCTCAAGCGGTTGCAACAGCCCACATGCGAGGTCATGCTATTGTCGCAGCGGATTATGCCATCAAAGTCAGAAACTTGCAGAGTCCAGATGATTTGCAGCGGGCTGTCAAGGAAAGAGAAGGGCAGATAGAGTTAGCCTCTGCTTTTATTAGATCAGGAAAGGAAACTTTATGAAGCATTTATTTTCACGCTTGTCACCAGCGCAAAAGATTATCTTGTCTTTTCTTCTGGTGATATTCTGTGGCTCCTTGCTACTCAGTCTGCCTTGGGTGCAGACGGCAAGTTCCCAAGCGAGCTATCTGGATCATCTTTTTACAGCTGTCTCGATGGTCTGTGTGACAGGGCTTTTTACTCAATCGGTTGTGGATACATACAATGTCTGGGGACAGCTCCTTTGTATGTTGCTGATTCAGATTGGTGGTTTGGGAATCCTGACTTTTATCGGATTTTTCACCATGGAAAGTCGGAAAAAGCTCAGCCTCAAGGATCGCCGTATTCTGCGGGATAGTTTTAGTTATGGTCACAATCGTACCTTAGGTCAATTTGTCCGTTCGATTTTTATCACGACTTTTGCTATCGAAGGACTGGGTGCGCTCCTTCTCATGATTCGCTTCATTCCCAAGTTTGGTATGAGAAAAGGGATTTTTAATTCTATCTTTTTAGCCGTTTCTGCATTTTGTAATGCGGGCTTTGATAATTTTGGTAATGATAGCCTACTGGGCTTTCAGACAGATGTTTTGGTTAATATCACCTTGGCTCTCCTCATCATCACTGGGGGACTGGGCTTTATGGTCTGGTTTGACTTGGCGACTAAATTGGGAGGAAAACAGAAGGAGCTTCACTTTCATACCAAGGTAGTCTTGCTGCTGACTGCTGGTCTCCTCGTTTTTGGGACGGTAACGAGTCTCTGGACGGAGTATAATAATCCTGGAACGATTGGCAATCTTTCCTTTGGCGATAAGCTACTGGTCAGCTTTTTCCAGACAGTCAGCATGAGGACGGCTGGCTTTGCTTCCATAGATTATACGGCTGCTCGTCCAGTAACCCTGTTTATCTATCTGCTCCAGATGTTTTTAGGAGGAGCTCCGGGTGGTACAGCAGGTGGTCTGAAAATTACAACCTTCTTAGTTCTTTTGCTTTTCGCTCGTAAGGAGATTTTGGGCTTGCCACATACCAATCTTGGTCGGAGAACGCTGGCTCCTCAGCTAGTGCAGAAGGCTTTTGGTGTGACAGTGATTTTTCAGCTGACATTTCTGTTTGGCCTTTTGGCTCTTGGGCTAGTGACCGATAGTAGTCATCGCTTTATTTACCTGATATTTGAGACCGTGTCGGCACTGGCTACAGTTGGTGTGACAGCCAATATCACTACCAGCCTCAATACAGCTGGTATGGTTGTGATTATGTTGCTGATGTTTATTGGACGGGTGGGGCCGCTGACTCTTATGGTCAGTCTTAACCATTATCAACCGAAGAAGGCGACTACCTTGCACTACAGCAAGGCGGACATTATGATTGGATAGGAGAAAAGAAATGGCAAATCAAACAGTTGGAATCCTTGGCTTGGGGATTTTTGGACAGAGTATCATTGAGGCCTTGATTTCTCAGGATGTAGAAATCATTGCAATTGATAATCACGAAGAGACAATCAATCAGTATGAAGACATGATTGCCGTCGGTGTGATCGGGGACATTACTGATATGGAGCTTTTGGAGGCCGCAGATGTCGGTTCCTGTGATACGGTCGTCGTGGCGACGGGAGAAAGTCTGGAATCCAGCGTCCTAGCGGTCATGCACTGCAAGGCATTGGGCGTAAAAAATGTCATTGCCAAGGTCAAGGATGAAGTGACCCAGCAGGTGTTGGAAAAGGTGGGAGCTGATTTGGTTATCCTGCCTGAAGTGGAGGCTGGTATTTCATTGGCTAAGACCATTCTCTTTAACCATTCGATTGAGGTCTTCCAGCTGGATGACGATGTAGTGGTGGCTGAGTTTGAGCTGCCTGCTAGCTGGGTCGGGAAAACGGTCCGTGAAGTAGATGCTCGTAGGTTGTATCATCTTAATATTATCGGCTATCGTCTGACAAAAAATCAGCCTTTGGAAAGCCAGTTTACTCCAGACTTTGTCTGGCTAGCAGGAGTCAGCATTATGGCTGTGACTGATAACCAGCATTTGGACGATTTACGTGAAATAGTGAAGTAGTAGCTAGGATAGGTCCTCTTCGCTGGAAAGTCCTATTGGCACTTTCTAGTAATTCGGCACCTTACTATCATTTCAGAAAAATAAATACATAAGAGCTCTTTCAGGGCTCTTTTTTGAAACCAGTTGTAAAATTTGTTATACTATCACTAGAAAAGGAGTGATTTTATGAGCTTAACCAGCCAGATCATTACAGCAGATTTTCCGGATTTGGATAAGGTAGAAGCCTTGAATAATGAAGCTTTCCCAGAAGAGGAAAGGATACCGCTCAGTGAATTTTTACGATATGAGGAACAGGAAGATGCTAATTTTTTCGCCTTTTATCATGAAAAGGAATTTGTTGGTTTTGCCTTTGCTATCTCCAACTCGCAAGCCTTTTATGTTAGTTTCTTTGCGATTATGCCTCACCTGCGCAGCCATGGCTATGGTGGTGAAATCATCGAAAAGCTGGTCAATTTTTATCAGCGAACCATGATTTTAGAAATCGAGCGTCTGGATGAGCCATGTGACAATCTTGCGCAGCGTCAGGCTCGCTGGGATTTCTATCACAGCAAAGGCTTCCGCTCAGCTAATGCCTTTCTGGAATATGAGGATCTTAGCTTTGAAATCCTTTATCGAGGGAATTCTTTTGACGAAGAAGCCTACCGAGACATTTTCCGCCGAATTCAGGAGGAGAATTATTTCGACTTTGAAATCAAACATAGACGTTTCAGCGATTATTAAAAGGAAATTCTCTGGAGCTCAATTGCGATTTTGAGCAATAAAAGATTGCTTTGTTTTTACTAAACGGAGGATAAAATGAGACTCTGGCATCAAGCACTGATTCCCAAGCTTCCCCGTCCGCAACTACTTGGTCAGCATCGGGAATGCTACGCTCTTCGTGGCAATGGCTGGGGCAAGAAACATGCGACCGTTGACTATGTTTTTACGCACTCTCCTTACTTGCTTTATCGCTACCATGAGCTGATTATGGAGGAGATGAGCAAGCGAGGTTATCGTGTGTCTCCAGAATGGCTGGAGCGGGACTATCGTGGCAAGACTTGTCCAGCTTATGTGCATCTGGAAGAAATGGCTGTGGCGAGCCCTATTTACTCCGAGCATGACGCAGCTTACTATGAGGAATGCCTGCAAAATCTCAAAGAAAAAGGCATTGACTTATAAGCTTTTCCGCTGTCTGAGCCAGCTGCCTATCTTGAGAAAAAGCCAGCAAAATGATACAATAAAACGAATAGTAAAAAGATTAACTGGAGTAAAAATGAATTATTTTAATGTTGGTAAAATCGTCAATACCCAAGGTTTGCAAGGGGAGATGCGGGTTTTGTCGGTGACAGATTTTGCGGAAGAGCGTTTTAAAAAAGGCAATAAACTGGTCCTTTTCGATAAGAAAGACCAGTTTGTTATGGATGTGGAGATTGCCAGCCACCGCAAGGCCAAGAACTTTGATATTATCAAGTTCAAGGGCATGTACCATATCAATGACATCGAGAAATTTCGTGACTTTAGTCTGAAAGTAGCCGAAGAAGACTTGGCTGATTTGGAAGATGGCGAATTTTACTACCATGAGATTATCGGCCTTGAAGTCTATGAAAATGATGTTCTGCTAGGTACGATTAAGGAGATTCTCCAGCCAGGAGCCAATGATGTCTGGGTGGTCAAGCGTAAAGGTAAGCGCGATTTGCTTTTACCTTACATTCCGCCAGTTGTGCTGGGGATTGACATTGAGCAAGGTCGGGTTGATGTAGAGATACCGGAAGGACTGGACGATGAAAATTGATATTTTGACTCTCTTTCCGGAGATGTTTGCGCCCTTGGAGCACTCTATCGTCGGTAAAGCTCGAGAAAAAGGCCTCTTAGAAATCAATTACCACAATTTCCGAGAAAAGGCTGAAAAATCCCGGCATGTAGACGACGAGCCATACGGTGGAGGTCAGGGTATGCTGCTAAGGGCCCAGCCTATTTTTGATGCCTATGATGCCATTGAAAAGAAGCAGCCGCGCGTGATTTTGCTGGACCCTGCTGGCCGGACTTTTGACCAAGCCTATGCTGAGGAGCTGGCTAAAGAAGAGGAACTCATTTTCATCTGTGGCCATTATGAAGGCTATGATGAGCGGATCAAGACTTTAGTGACAGATGAGATCTCGCTTGGGGACTATGTCCTTACTGGAGGAGAATTGGCGGCCATGACCATGATTGATGCTACCGTTCGCCTGATTCCAGAGGTTATTGGCAAGGAAGCCAGTCATACAGATGACAGTTTTTCGTCTGGGCTCTTGGAGTATCCTCAGTACACTCGGCCCTATGACTATCGGGGCATGGTCGTTCCTGAAGTCCTTATGAGCGGCCATCATGAAAATATCCGCAAGTGGCGTCTCTATGAAAGTCTGAAAAAGACCTACCTAAGACGACCTGACTTGCTAAAACATTATGAAATGACGGCCGAAGAAGAAGCGATGTTAGAGGAAATTCGACAACCTCACTCGGACTGACAAGCAAGGTTAACTCTTAGAAAGTATCTAGGAGTTTTTGCTTTATTTGATAAAGAAATGCTCATTTTTGTTGGAAAAACCAGCTTATTTTTCTAATAAAACATTTTTGTAACTAAAATGTAATAAAAAAACTATTAAAACTATACGTTTGCTACTAGTTAATACTAGCGTTTTGTGATAGTATATTACTATGCGGGCTGCTATACCCAGGTTAATTATAGTATGTGAGATTATAAAAAGGAGATTGATTATGGAAAAGAAAATAGGCAAGTCTGTTGTAGCGACTGGTATCGCGGCTACAACTATTATTTCTGGTGGACTGACCCATCAAGTGCACGCGGATGAGTTGGTTGAATCAACTGTAACAGCTCCAAAAGCGACTGAAGTAACTGAAAAACCGGTGACTGCAGCAGATGTAGCTGTTGCCCAAGAAAATGCTGAAGCAGCCAAAGCTAAACTTGATGAGCAAAGATCGATAGTAGACACTGCGAAAACAGAAGCTGAAGATGCAAAAACTAGCGTGAAAGTGGCTGAAGCCGCTGTTGAGACTGCTAAAGAAGTGCAGGCAGAAGCAACAGAAGAAAATGTTGCTAAGGCGGAGACGGAAGCAAAAACAGCAGAGCAAGAGGTTAGCGCAAAAGACACTGCCGTTCGAGAAGCTGCTGCTAAAGCTGCTAAGGCAGAACAGGCTGTTAAAGACCAAGCAAATACTATTAAGGCGAGTCAATCTCTGGTAGATGTTGCAGAGACTGAATTGAAACAAGCTAAAACACCGCTTCACTCAGAAGAGCAAGCTGTAGCAACTGCTAAGAGCCAGCAAAGTCAAGCACAGACTGCTTTAGATAATGCAAAGTCTGAACTGACAAAGGCAGAGCAAGCAGCGTCTTCTGCTCCACAAGTGCAGGCTGAAATCCAGAATAAAATCAATCAGGCAAAGGCATCTTTGAGCCAAACCAATCAAGCTATTAGCTCGCTTGAAGGACAGATTCCTGCTGCCGAGAAAGCAGCAGCAACAGCTCCTGTTGACCTTCGCAATACGACTTATTCTCAATTTTTAGAAAATGTTCGTAACAATGCGGCTAATCAAGAAATTCGTGATGCTGCCAACAATGCTCTTGCTGTTTACCAACGTGGACAAAATGAATTTGGTATCTCAGTTAATTCTGACCCAACCAGTCCAGCTAATCTAGAAAATAACCTTCAAGCTTTGGAGTTGGTTAAGGCGATTAATGCTTACCGTCGTAATGTCGGCTTACAAGAGTTGTTGGTTGATCCGTATGCGAATGTGGCTAGCCAGATTCAGACTATCTACTTTGAGCGCAATAACTGGCACATGGGCAAGCTGATTGGTAACGAAAATGTGGCGATTAGTTTTGATCCACAAGGAGCTGTCAATTTCTGGCATGAAGAAAAAACACTTTACCAGCAGATTGCGGCGCAATATGGACTGCCTACAGATGAAACTCAGATTGATGCTAATGCTATCTATACGAGAGTTGGAGCGGGTGTGTTTGCTAAAATTGGCCACTATGTGCAGATGATGGACAATAAAGCTAATGCTATCTCAGCGGCTTATGATAAACATCCAAATCAATGGGGCACTCCTCATGGTACATCAGAGGTTGGTTTCCATCACATTAGCAACTTTGACCAGCGTGTTAATAACGGTACTCTATTGACTGTTGCTGCTATGGAGCAGTTGTTGCGTGCTGGTGGTGGTCGTTCTGCAGGTTCTAACGCTAATGTTACAGCACTTAAGAATCAATTAGCTGAACTTAAGGCTCAAAAAGTTGGTCAGGAATCAGCTATCAATATCCTAAATGCTCAATTAGCTGATGCTCAAAAGACAGCGGCAGCTCAAATTGCAGCAGTTGAAGCAGCTCGTCAGAAGGTAGCAACTGCTGAAAATAATCTAGCTTTGACTAAGCAGAATGTTGCTCTCAAGCAAGAAGCTCTTGACAGAGCAACAGCTAAGATTGCAGCAAGCTTGGCTCCTTACCAAACTAACTTGAGCAATGCTCAGGCAGTTCTAGCGGCAGCTAAGGATAAGTTGGCAGAACTTCAGTCTGCTCAAGAAGCTGCGAAAGCTAATTTGACAACTGCTCAAGAGGACTTGCTGTCTGCTCAAAAAACATTAGCTGCAGCTAAAAAGAAAGTTATTGACCTTCAAAATGCTCCTCAGTTACTTGCAGAAGCAGAGCGGGAGTTGGCAGAAGCGCAGCTTGATTTTGAAGCTAAACAAGCAATCTTAAATCAAGAGACTGCAACTTTAGCTGTCCTTGAGGAATCCTACAACAGTCTTCAAGCGAATTATGAAACTCTCTTGAATATCTTGAATCAAGCAGCTCTCCTGTATGGAAATGCTCTGAATAGTAACTATCGCTCAGGTGAAGATAAACAGACTCTAACTGCTGTAAAAGGCGGAGCTGCTGGTCCAGGTGCAGAGGATGAATCTAAGAAAGATTCAGATGCTAAGACTGCAGAAGTTCATGCGAACACTCGTGAAGTCAAAGGAGCCACTACGGGTGCCGTTCAAGCGGCAGGTGGTGGTGCGTTTACTGATTTTGTTGTAAATCCTGCAGCTCAACTTGCTAGCGTGGCTACGACAGCTGATAAGGCTCCAACAGTTCCTGCTATTCTGCCAAATACTGGCTCAGAAGCAGAACGCCTTGCAATTTTTGGTATGGCACTTGGTGCAGCTGCCTTTTTGGGAACCAACAAGCGCCGTCGCAGAGACGAAGATTATAATTAATGAAATAAAAAATGAGATTGGAACGATTTCCAGACTCATTTTTTTGTCCAAGTTAATAAGCAATCTCATATAAAAGGGATGAGGAGTTAAGTTCCACATTTTCTAAGAAAGATAAAAACTTCCGATATTAATTGTCGGAAGTTTTTGATATACATAATAGATTCTATTTGACTGCTCCACCTGTTACACCTTCTACGTAGTATTTCTGCATGAAGATGAAGAGAAGAGTGATTGGAATTGCGATGATAATTGCTCCAGATGTGAAAGGCAAGAACCATTTATTGATGGCGTCCTTATTAAGCATTTGGAAAAGTCCCAAAGCCACTGTATATTTTTCCTTGACATCGCCTAGAATCACAGAGGCAAAGATGAAGTCAACCCAAGGTCCCATGAAAGCCATAAGCGCTGTATAGACGATAATCGGTTTTGAAAGCGGCAATGTAATAGTCCGGAAGATTTGGAAGCGAGTCGCTCCGTCGATCATAGCGGATTCGTCCAAAGAATATGGGATAGTATCAAAGAAACCTTTAGCTATATAGAAGCCTAAAGCTGCTCCAGCTGAATAAACCAGAATCAGTGAAGTAAGGGTTTGTGTCAAATTGAGTGCTTTCAAGATGTAGTAAACCGCAATCATTGACATGAAGCCTGGGAACATGTTAAGAACCAGAGCCAGCTTTAGGAAACGATTTTTATGCTTGAATTTGATACGGCTGAGTGAGTAAGCCATACCCACAGTAATCAAAGTAGACAGGATACAGGTTGCTGTTGCAACAATCAGGGTATTCATAAACCACTGAACAAAAGGATATGTGTTGTTATTAAACAGTCTGATATAGTTGTCAAGAGTATAGGTCTTAGGGAAGAAGTAAGGGACTGCATTGGAGCCTTCACCACGGAAGCTGGTCAGAAAAATCCAGATAATCGGCGTTAGCCAGATGAATGCTAAAACAGCCAGTAAGACATAAATCCCTAATAAACTGAGTTTTTTTCTATTTTTCATTATTTAGCAGTTCCTTCCTTGAATGATGCGGATCTGGTATAGGCTAAGAGACTGAAGGCTGCAGAGATTGCAAAGATCAGGATACCGATAACAGATGCCAGATTGTAGTCCTTGGCTGAAACGGTCAGTTTATAGAGCCAGGTAACCAAGAGGTCAGTTGAGCCTGCCTGATAGTAGGAAGAGTTAGTAGGTCCACCGCCTGTCAGGAAGTAGATAACGTTGAAGTTGTTGATGTTCCCGATAAACTGCTGGATAAGTGATGGCGCCATAATCAAAAGAATTTGAGGGAAAGTAATGCTCTTGAAGATTTGAAGCTTGCTAGCTCCATCAATTTCAGCAGCCTCGATTTGCTCACTAGGCAGGTTCATGATAATCCCGGTTGCCACCAGCATGGTAAATGGAATACCAATCCACATATTGACAAGGATGATTGAGAACTTAGCCCACACAGGGTCACTCAAGAATGGAATTGGATGCTGAATGAGATGAAGGCTTTGCAATAATCCGTTCAAAGGTCCATTGTCATTCAGGAAATTACGCATCAAGAGCAGAGATACGAATTGGGGTACAGCAATAGTGATAACGAAGAGTGTCCGCCAAACTTTCTTGTACTTGAGGCCTTTGGTATTGAGCAAGAGAGCTAAAACAATACCGAAGAAGAAAGTAGTGGCTGTCGCAGCAACCGCCCAAATCAAGGTCCAGCCTAAAAGTGGGAAGAAGGTGCTAGCCATGCGACCTGAGAAAACATCACCAAAGCTAGAGAAGCCAACCCAGTCAAAAAGTGACTTAGGAGCTGGATGCTTATGGTCAAAGTTAGTAAAGGCCAAGCAGATCATATAGATCAGAGGCAGGATGGTAAAGAGCAGTACTCCAATGAGAGGAATGCTCATTAGACCCATGTGGAAGCGGCCGTCAGCAAGCGTCTTAAAGTCCTCAACGAAGTTAGGAATCTTCTGACCGGACTGCTTGAGTGCCATCAAGTGACGAGCACTTTTCAGGTTACACCAGTAGATGTAGGCGAAGACTGCACAGAAGATAAGAGAAGCAAGTCCAAAAATCAGCATCAGCATAGAGTTGTCACCCGCTACTTGAACGGTGATTTCCAAACCGTTAACTTTTTTGATAGCCTCTCCCTGCTCTTGAGTCCCCAATGTAATCATGCCACCAATAGCTGGTATGATTTGGACTGCAAAAGCAATCAGGAAAGCAATTTCTGAGAAGAGGAAGAGCAGCCCCTTGATAAATTGTTTGTTTACAAGGTTGCTCAGTCCCATTACCAGAAAAGAGAGTTTGACATCCCAAGTTCCCTCTTTAAAGACCTGAACCATGGATGCATTGTCATAAGATGACTGAGTCATAGTATTCTCCTTATATTTACAAAGAAAGAAGTGAGGAGGCTGCCCTCCTCACTTCAATGCTTATTTTTATTCGTTTGAGGATTATTTAGCTGCTGCTAAATCTTTATCAAACTGTTGTAATTTTGCGAGGTATTGATCTTCACCAAATTTACCGTTGTAAGCATCGCTGAGGATTGCAGCACTTTCAGTCCAGAAGACAGACATTTGGCTAAGTTTAGGCATAACTGTTGTGTAGGTATCAGAAGATCCCATTGTGATAACAGCTTGTGCCAAGGCATCTTTCTTAACATCTTCAGACTCTTGCACTTCTTTGTTAGCAGGGATGATGTGACGTCCTTCAAACTTGAATTGGTTTTCTTGGCTTTCTTTGCTAGTAAGCACTTGAGCCAGTTTGTAGCTTGCTGCGATACGGTCAGTGTCGCCGTTTGAAGGTGTTTGGTTAACTGCGTAAAGTTTTACACCGAGGAAGGCTTTTTGTTGAACGTCTTGTCCACCGATGTTAACAGTTGGGTAAACAGAGATACCAAGGTTGTCTTTGCCGACAGCTTTTTCAGCAGCTGCGTAGTCCCATGGACCTGATTGGAAAGCGTCAACTGAACCATCTTCAAATTTAGCAAGAAGGTTAGAAGCATCTACGTTCACAAAACCGCTGTTATTCTTTTGAGCTGCGATGAACTTCAGAACGTTGACACCGGCTTCGTTACCCCAGTTTGTTCCGTCTACTTGCTCACCATCTTTACCAAAGAGAGTGTCGCCAACAGAAAGGAAGAGTGGAGCAGTGATGTATCCATTAGCCTCTTTCAAGTTTCCACCAAATTTAGCTTTAGAAGTGATGGTTTCATAAGACTTAACATCATCAGCGGAAAGTTTTGACTTGTTATAGTAGGTTACTTGTGATTCGATACCGTATGGGAAAGCATAAGTTTTGCCTTTGTATTGAGCACCAATTGCTGCTTGTTCAGTATCGTTTTTCTTGACTTCTTCTGCCATTTTAGAAGGAACTTCTTGGATAGCTCCGGCTTCAACTAATTTACCAAGTTGGTCGTGTGGCAGAGAGAAAACATCAGCAGCAGTACTAGCATCTTTTGTCAGATTTTCCTGAGCGTTTGGATCTTCCATTTCGACTACGTCAACCTTGTAGCCTGATTCTTTCTCGAACTTGCTAACTGTATCAGAGTAAGAATCTTTAGAACCAGTTGGTACCCAAAGTTTCAAGGTCTTGCTATCGGCTTTAGAAGAAGAGTTCTCCTTGCTACTGTTCGAGCTACAAGCTGCTAACAGCGTTCCTGCAGCCAGCAAGCTGACACTGCCCAATACTACTTTTTTCCATGTTTTCATTCCTATTTCCTCCCGGAATTTTTATTTACAATCCTATTATGCAACCGTTTGCAATTTTTGTCAAGTCTTTTTTTGAAATTTTTTTAAAAATATATTAATTTTTCTAAAATTTTTCTATTTTATTTCTGTTTATTTAATCAAAGCCTATTAAAATGGCTGTGCAATCGCTTGCTTGATTTTTACCTAGAAAACGCTTTATTATGAAAAAAATCATGTTTCTTTTGAGATAGATTTTTGGTACATGCAAGAAGATATAAAGACAAGTTATAGTTCAGTATTACCAAAGAAAGGAATAAAACTTTTTATCTTCTAACATTCTAACGTCTTTCTGTTGAATGCTTCCCTTTTCTGCTATAATAGACCTATGAACAAGCTAATCCAATCAAAGCTGGAACTGTTGCCGACCAGTCCTGGCTGTTACATTCACAAAGACAAAAACGGTACCATTATCTATGTCGGCAAAGCCAAGAATCTTCGCAACCGGGTTCGTTCTTATTTCCGTGGTAGTCATGATACCAAGACGGAGGCTCTTGTTTCTGAGATTGAGGATTTTGAGTTTATTGTCACCGAGTCTAACATTGAGGCTTTGCTTCTGGAAATCAATCTAATCAAGGAAAACCAGCCCAAGTACAATATCATGCTCAAGGACGATAAGTCCTATCCATTTATCAAGATTACTAACGAAACCTATCCACGCCTAATCATCACGCGCCAAGTCAAAAAGGACGGTGGACTTTATTTTGGTCCTTATCCGGATGTCGGTGCGGCCAATGAAATTAAGCGTCTTTTGGATCGACTCTTTCCTTTCCGCAAGTGTACAAATCCGCCTGAAAAGGTCTGCTTTTACTACCATCTGGGGCAGTGCAAGGCTCACACTATTTGCCAAGTAGACAGCCAGTATTTCAAAGAGCTGGCTCAGGAGGTGGCGGCCTTTCTCAAGGGTCAGGATGACCAGATTATTGAGGATTTACGGGGGAAAATGGCTGGCGCAGCGCAAGCTATGGAGTTTGAAAAAGCGGCAGAGTACCGCGACTTGATTCAGTCCATTGGCACCCTGCGAACCAAGCAGCGGGTCATGGCCAAGGATTTGCAGAATCGGGATGTCTTTGGTTACTATGTAGATAAGGGCTGGATGTGCGTACAGGTCTTCTTTGTCCGCCAGGGCAAGTTAATCGAGCGCGATGTCAATCTTTTTCCTTATTACAATGATCCTGACGAAGATTTTTTGACCTATGTTGGCCAGTTCTATCAGGAAAAATCCCACCTCAAGCCCAATGAAATTTTGATTCCGGCAGATATTGACGAAGAAGCTGTCCGAGCCATGGTGGATACCAAAGTGCTTAAGCCCCAGCGAGGCGAGAAGAAGCAGTTGGTCAATCTTGCTATCAAAAACGCTCGAGTCAGTCTTCAGCAGAAATTTGATCTCTTGGAGAAATCTATTGAAAAGACTCAAGGTGCTATTGAGAATCTAGGGCAGCTTCTTAACATTCCAACGCCAGTTCGCATTGAGTCTTTTGATAACTCCAACATCATGGGGACCAGTCCAGTATCAGCTATGGTGGTCTTTGTCAATGGCAAGCCCAGCAAGAAAGACTATCGCAAGTATAAGATCAAAACAGTGGTTGGACCAGATGACTATGCCAGTATGCGAGAGGTCATCAAACGTCGCTATAGTCGGGTGATTCGGGATGGACTGACTCCGCCTGATCTGATTGTCATTGACGGTGGACAGGGCCAGGTCAATATTGCTAAAGAAGTTATCCAAAATCAGTTGGGATTAGATATTCCCATCGCTGGACTGCAAAAAAATGACAAGCACCAGACTCATGAATTGCTCTTTGGTGACCCTCTGCAGGTTGTAGAATTATCCCGCAATTCGCAGGAATTTTTCCTACTCCAGCGTATCCAAGATGAAGTCCATCGTTTTGCTATTACCTTCCACCGCCAGCTCCGGTCTAAGAATTCCTTCTCATCGCAGCTAGATGGCATTGAAGGCTTGGGACCAAAACGCAAGCAAAATCTTATGAAACACTTCAAATCTCTAACCAAGATTAGAGAAGCCAGTGTTGACCAAATCGTCGAAGTCGGCGTACCACGAGCAGTGGCAGAAGCAGTGTGGGCTAAATTAAATCTAGTAGATCAGCAGAAAACATCCTTGTCAGAAGTAGCAGAGCCACAGGTGGATTTAGAATAGACAAATCTCATATGAGGACTGTGTATGCAGGATTTCTTTAATAATTAGGAAAAAATTAACAGAAATGGATGGACTATTATAATGCCTATAATGTTTGACAATAAAATAATTTTGTATTATAATATGTCTATTCTTTATTAATAGGAGACAGTAATGAGAAAAATTATTACAGCTAGTGTAGCGCTTTTATCGGTTATAACTTTAGCAGCATGTTCTGGAAAAACAACATCAGATTCTTCTGAAAAAGCTTCAAGTTCTGTAGAAAAAACATCTACTTCAAAGAGTAAATCAAGTAGCTCTGAAACTTCATCAAAAACAGCTAGTTCAGATGTAGAAATCCCAGAAATTGTTCTTTTGACAGATGAAGAAATCGACAATGCTAAAACAATTGGTGACATGAAAGCTCTCTTTAGTAAGTTGATTGATAATTATAAAAAGTACATTGATGAAATTGGGAACAAAGTACCTGAGGCTGGGAAAGAAGCATACAATCAACAAGTAGAACCAGCTATTCAATCTATGGAAACTTCAAGAGAAACTTTTAATGAAACGCTCTCAAGTGCTGGTTCAGATGATACAGAAATTCCAGAACAAAATCGTGCTCTATTTGCTCAGCAATTGAAAACAGGACGTGATGCTATGAAGAAGGCTATTGAAGGGGCTTATAAAGCTCTTGGTCAGCTTAAATCTGGACAATAATATTAACAAAGCAGGTAAGAACCACCTGCTTTTTTTGTAGCAAAATGTAAAATAGATGGAAATTTAAGTGACTTAAAAGATAAGATTGAATCAAAAAATTTTTAAATAAAATATTGTTTATACTCAATTATAAATAAAAATAGGCATAATTTAAGCATTTCTAATAATGATTTAGTGAAATTTATGAAAGGAAAAAAACTGCAAACTCTTACAAAATATGATAAAATGAAACTAGTATATTTAGAAAAGGATACGACTTATGAAATTTCTAGAACTCAATAAAAAGCGTCATGCGACCAAGCATTTCAATGACAAACCTGTGGATCCAAAGGATGTTCGCACAGCCATTGAAATTGCAACGTTGGCACCCAGTGCCCACAATAGTCAGCCATGGAAGTTCGTTGTGGTGCGGGAGCGTAATCAGGCTCTAGCTGAGACAGCTTTCGGTGGTAATGTGGACCAGATTAAGGAAGCACCAGTAACCATTGCCCTCTTTACGGATACAGATTTGACCAAGCGAGCTCGTAAGATTGCGCGTGTGGCTGGAGTGAGAAATTTTTCTGACGAGCAGCTCCAATTCTATATGCAGAATCTGCCAGCTGAGTTTGCTCGCTATAGTGAACAGCAAAAGAGCGATTATTTATCTCTCAATGCTGGTCTGGTGGCTATGAATCTTGTTCTGGCTCTGACTGACCAAGGTATCGGCTCTAACATCATCTTAGGCTTCGATAAATCTAAGGTTAATGAGGTTTTGGAAATTGATGAGCGTTTTCGTCCGGAACTCTTAATTACGGTTGGTTATACTAATGAAAAACTAGAACCTAGTTATCGTTTGCCGGTTGATGAAATCATTGAGAAACGTTGATATAGTTATGTTTTTGATTTAATTCGTATGTACATTGATTTAAATCGAATTAGAGATTGGGGTAAAATAATGACAATTGATTTTAAAGCAGAAGTTGAAAAACGAAGAGAAGATCTCTTAGCTGACTTGTTCAGTCTTTTAGAAATCAACTCAGAACGGGACGATTCCAAGGCAGACAAGGAACATCCTTTTGGACCTGGTCCTGTTCAAGCTCTGCATAAGTTTTTAGAAATTGCTGAACGAGATGGTTATGAAACCAAGAATGTGGACAATTATGCTGGCCACTTTACTTTTGGTGAGGGTGAGGAAGAATTGGGAATCTTTGCCCACATGGATGTGGTTCCTGCTGGAAGTGGCTGGAATACAGATCCTTACAAGCCTGAAATTATTGATGATAAGCTTTATGCGCGTGGTTCGTCTGATGATAAAGGGCCAACCATGGCTTGTTACTACGGTTTGAAAATCATCAAAGACTTGGGCTTGCCAGTATCTAAGCGTGTGCGCTTTGTGGTGGGGACAGACGAGGAATCCGGTTGGCAAGACATGGACTATTATTTCAAGCATGTTGGTTTGCCTGAGCCAGACTTTGGTTTCTCACCAGATGCTGAGTTCCCAATCATTAACGGTGAAAAAGGGAATATCACAGAATATCTCCACTTTGGTAACAGTAATGATGGTAGCTTTAAACTCAAGAGCTTCACTGGCGGACTTCGCGAGAATATGGTGCCAGAATCAGCGACAGCTATTTTTACAGCAGCAGTTGATGCAGCGGAATTGGATGTCAAATTACAAGACTTTGCTGCTACGCACAAGGTTTCAGCTAGTCTGAAAGCAAGTGGCGACGCTCTTGAAGTGACAGTCATTGGGAAATCAGCTCATGGTTCTACACCGGAGGATGGTATCAACGGAGCAACCTATCTGGCTCTCTTCCTCAACCAATTTGACTTTGCAGGTGACGCCAAGGCTTATTTGGAAGTGGCAGCTCAAGTTCTGCACGAGGACTTTGCAGGTGAGAAGTTAGGAATTGCTTATACAGATGCTAAAATGGGTGCTCTCAGCGTGAATGCTGGTGTCTTCCATTTTGACAGCGCTAAGGCTGACAATACTATTGCTCTGAACATCCGTTACCCTCAAGGTACTGATCCGAAAAAGATTCAGACCGGTCTTGAAAAAGTTGCTGGTGTTGTGTCAGTAAGTCTGTCTGAGCATGGGCACACTCCGCACTATGTCCCAGCAGATGATGAATTGGTAGCAACACTTTTGAGTGTTTACGAAAAACAAACTGGTCTCAAAGGACATGAGCAAGTCATTGGTGGTGGAACCTTTGGCCGTCTTTTGAAGCGCGGTGTGGCTTTTGGTGCTATGTTCCCAGACTATGTCAACACCATGCACCAAGCCAACGAATTTACTGATGTAGAAGACCTTTTCCGTGCTGCGGCCATTTACGCGGAAGCTATCTACGAATTAATCAAATAAAAAAGAAAAACTCGTTTGGTCTTGCCAAATGAGTTTCTTTGCAAGGAGCTGCTATGCATACATTAGAAGATATTACTAAGGCCATCATGGCCGACCCAGAAAATAAGGAATTTACGGAGCAAGGGATCAAGCCGCTTTTTGCGGCACCAAAGAATGCACGGATTAACATTGTTGGTCAAGCGCCGGGGCTGAAAACTCAAGAGGCAGGGCTTTATTGGAAAGATAAGAGTGGTGACCGACTGAGAGAATGGCTGGGTGTTGATGAAGAGACTTTTTATCATTCTGGCTACTTTGCGGTTTTACCCATGGATTTTTATTTTCCGGGACATGGGAAGTCTGGAGATTTACCACCTCGTAAGGACTTTGCGGACAAATGGCATCAGCCGATTTTAGAGCTTTTGCCAGATATTGAGCTGACCATTTTGATTGGTCAGTATGCACAGAAATACTATCTGCATCAAACAGGAAATATCAAGCTGACTGAGACGGTTCAGCATTATCAAGACTACCTGCCTGACTTTTTTCCTTTGGTACACCCATCGCCCCGCAACCAAATCTGGATGGCTAAAAATCCTTGGTTTGAGGCAGAAGTGGTTCCAGACTTACAAGCATTGGTACAAAAGATTATTCATCAATAAAGGAAAAAAACTATGGATGCTTATCAACAAGTAGCTAATAAGTTGCAAGAGTTGGGGATTACTTTTGATGTGGTAGAGCACCCACCTGCATTTACGACAGAGCAGGCAGATGGTTATATTGAAGGTATGGAAGGCGTTCGAACCAAGTCCATGTTCTTGACCAATAAGAAGAAAACTCAGTATTATCTTCTAATTATGGATGACAAGAAGAGTCTGGACATGGATTTGTTTAAAGAGCTGGTTTCAGCCAACCGCATTCGTATGGCTTCAGCGGATTCCCTCTATGAAAAAATGCAGTTGCCACCAGGAACGGTATCGCCTTTTGGTCTGCTTAACAACGAGGAAAAGGACATTAAAGTTTATTTTGATAAGGACATTGTATCTGAGGATATCATGACTTTCCATCCCAATACCAATGAAAAGACTATCTTTATCTCTACAGAGGATTTGTTCAAGTTTCTGAAAGATTTGGGCTACTCTTACCAAGTGCTGGAGCTTTAGTAAGCTGTTTTGCTGAGATAGAGGAGCGTTATCCAGCTTCTCTCTCAGGTGGTCAAACCTAGCGGATTGGGAACACTCGTTTGCTAGCGTCTTGTCCCTCTATCCTGAACTTGGATGAAGGACGTATCCAGCAACTTGTTTCCTCTCAGGAGATTCTCCAGTAGCCGGCTGATAATTTTGTCAAAGTTCAGTTTGATTTTCTGAAGTAGCTGGCTGATTTTTTGATAAGTCTAAGCTTAGAATGCTAAACTTTGTAGAAAGCGAGGTGATTCTATGGAAACGATGAAAGCTATAGTCATTTACGAAGCGGGTGGTCCAGAAAAGCTTCTGCTGGAAGAAAGACCGATTCCAGAACTTCAAGAAGGCTGGACATTGGTCAAGGTCAGAGGGTTTGGGATTAACCGCTCGGAGATTTTTACTCGTGAGGGTTTATCGCCTAGTGTCACCTTCCCTCGGATTTTAGGCATTGAGTGTGTTGGCCAAGTTGCCGAGACGACTCGAGCAGACTTAGAGGTCGGCCAGAAAGTGGTTTCCATTATGGGTAAAATGGGGCGAGCTTTTGACGGTTCTTATGCTGAGTATGTCCTCTTGCCGAACGACCAAATTTATACAGTTGAGACCAATCTGACCTGGACTGAGCTGGCAGCAGTGCCAGAGACCTATTATACTGCTCTAGGCTCTATGAAAAATCTGCGCATTGAGCCTAATAACAAGATTTTGGTTCGGGCTGCCACTAGCGGTGTCGGTTTGGCCTTTGCTCGTCTGGTCAAGGCACAGTTTCCAGACACACATATCGTGGGCTCGGTCAATAGCGGTTCCAAACAGTTTCTACTCAAGCACCAAGCCTACGACGATATCATTATAGACCAGGATGGCCGACTGGAAACAGAGGAGAAGTTTGATAAAATCCTGGAGTTGGTCGGTCCAGCAACTGTCAAGGATTCTTTTGACCATATCGCAGAGGGCGGGATTATCTGTGTGACCGGCCTCTTAGGTGGGCAATGGGAACTGGCAGGTTTCAATCCAATTGAGGAAATTAAAAATAACAGTTTTCTGACAAGTTTTCACTCAGCTCATGTGAGCCAAGATTTGATGGATGAATTATTTGACTATATTGACCGCTATCAGGTCAATGTTACACCAAGGCGTGTCTTTTCCCTAGAGCAAGTGCCCAAAGCTCATGCATTTATCGAAGGGACGGCAGGTTTTGGAAAAATCGTGATTATGAATGAATAGGAGAAAAATGATGCAAAAAATTAGTGCGAAAGATTTATATGACAAATTACAGGCAGAAGAACTGCGGTTGATTGACGTTCGCGAGGTGGATGAATTTACTGCTGGACATATCTCTGGGGCTCAGAATCTGCCTCTCAGCACCTTGCCTGAAAATTATGGAAAACTAGATAAACAAATCCCCTACCATATCATCTGTCAAAAAGGCGGACGCTCAGCGCGTGCCTGCGAATTTTTGGAAGCTAAGGGTTACCAAGTAACTAATGTCGAAGGAGGAGTCGAAGCTTTTCCTGCTAAATTGACGATATGACAAGCGATTAAGAAGAGCAAATGCCGGAATAGATTGAATTTCCGGCCCTTTTTTTGTATACTATAGTAGTATAATAATTTATAGATAGGAGATATTTTATGTCAAAACAAGATTGGCTTGAATATTTTGAGGCCGTTAATGGACGCTCGGCTACAGAGGAGGAAATTGCCCAAGCATTGGCTGCCGGGGAATTTGTTGAAGCTGAACAGGTAAGTGCGGAGCAAGCCTCTAGTGAAGCTAGTCCGGCTTCATCAAGCTTTGAACAGCCGCAAAACTTCCAACAGCCTTTTGCTCAGCAGGCTTCTCAACAATATCAAGAAGTTCCTCAGCAACAAGCAAATCCAAATCAATTTGCAAATCAGGGACAAGCTTATCAGCAACAAGGATTTCAGCAAGCAAGTCCCTTTGCTGGACAGCCTCAGTCTTCTGGTCCGCAAGCTTATCAGAACAACCAGCAGCAAGGACAGTTCAATTCACAAATACCTCAACAAGGACCACAGGCTTATTACAGTCAGCAACCTCCTCAGCCCAGCGAGTTTTCTAAAACAATGAAAGGTTTCTGGGCTTGGCTCGTTTCAGCTTGGAAATCACCGACATCTGAAGTTGAGAGCAGCAAGGTGAATGGTTACCTTTCTCTAGGTTTGATAGCGTTCTTTTTTGCTATTGTTGCAAACTACAATATTTTCAGTACCATTGGTATCATGAGTTTTGGTATGTATAATGGACCGACTTTTAATTTCAAAGTCTTCTTTGTTTCTCTGATAGCAGCGGCTCTCTTCCTTTTCTCTATTATATTAGGTGGTTTTGTTGTGAAGCGTTTGGTCTACCAAGATAGAAGTTTTACCTTTAATAAGGCTTTTGATTGGTATGGCCGACTGTATGCTATTGTTCTTCCATTTATTGCTGTTTCTGCTCTGTTTGCTCTGTTGGGTGTTATTCATTTATCTCTGTTCTTCACATGGATTGGACTCTTGTTGATTGGAGTTGGAGCTACCTTTGCTTTGATTTATTCCAAGACAAACAACTCTATGGATCCTTTTTATAAATATCTATTGGCCATTATTATCAATGGTGTGATTACAATTATCTTCTCTTTCATCGCTTTTTCTCTACTAGCTAGTATCATAATGATGTAATAATTGGAGGAGATTTATGGCAACAAAAGAAAAATGGGTTGATCTCTTTGAAAAAGTAATTGGTCGAAAACCAACTGCAAGTGAGTTCCAAGCCGGCAAACAATCTAACTTTGATCCAAAAAAGATTAAGGAGATTGCAGGCGAAGCAGGGGAAGCAACCACAGATACTTCGTCAGTAGAAAATACTACTGATGAAGCTTCTGATAATCAAGATATTGTTCAGGAGACACCTTCTGAAGATTCTGTCACAGAAGAATCGATTCAATCATCTTTCCAAGATGAGAAGCAAGGCGCATTTGAATCTAGCCAATATGAAGAACTTCGTAAGAATTGGCTGCAAGCTTTTGAAAATAATATTGGTCGAAAACCTACCAAAGAAGAATTTGCAGAAGCTAAGAGTCAAGGATTCTCTAACTTGCCTATTCGGTCTGAATTGCTCGACTCACAATTACCACAGAAACCGGTAAAAAAGGCTAAAAAGAGAATATCAAAGAAGCAAGCAATCATGATTGGGGCTCCAACCGTTTTAGTTGCCGCTTTGATTGGAGCTTTCTTCTATCTAAACTCTATAACTGGAGTTAAAGTGGTCACAGACCATTTTGCCAAAGCGGTCTCTAGTAAAGACTTTGATGAAGTGGCAAGTCTTCTATCTACTCAATCCGATAAGTGGACGCGTGCTGAAGCAAGAGCTTTAGTTGAGCACCTAGAGAGCCAGGAGATTAATCTCGAAACTGAGCTAGATAACATTGTTGAGTCAAATGGCAAATCTGCTTATATCGATGACAACAATAATAAGATTTTAGGTGTTACTGAAAAGAGTAAGAAATTTGGTATTTTCCAGGAATATCAAATGGTTTCCTATCCAGTCAAAGTTAAAGTCAATACAAATTTAGATAATGCTACCATTAAACCTGGTGAGAAAAAAACTATTACTCTTAAGAAAAATACAGACACTGAATTGGGTGAATATCACTTTATCAAACAAGACTTTACACTCAAAGGTAAGACAGATGTTGGAGATGTAGAGAGTAAGGTTCAGCTTGATTTAGCTACGGCTAAAGATAATGAAATCAAACTGGATCTCAAGTCTGAAAAGAAACAGCTAAAAATTACGATGCCTTCTGAAACTTCAAAAGCAACAGATATTAAAATCGTTGTTAATGGTAAAGAAAGTGGTAGCAGTTTGACTCCTGAGTTGCAGCTTGTTCCTTATCAAGAGCTTGAAATTTATGCCAAGTTTACTTTCTCTGATACTACCTTTACTACCAATAAAGAGACAGTGATTGTGGAAGATGATACCACGAATGTGAAATTATCTCTTCCTAAGGAAGTGCTTTCTAAGATTAGAGAAAAGAACGAAGAAGCGAAAAAGGTTGAGGCTCAAAAGGCAAAAGTCTCTACTTTCCTTAATGACTACCGCAGTGCTGTTTTCAGCTCTGTTTCTAACAGAAGCAACAACTATTCTCAATACTACGATACCTCTAGTGCAGTATATCGAGAAATGGTTGAGTGGACCACTGGTGGTGGTGTTAAGAAAGCAAAAATTAACTATTATGAGCCAGGAGCTTTGGATATCCGCGAAATCAAGGAAGAAAATGGTTCCTATATCGTGACAACATATGAGGACTATACAGTCCACTATGTCGATAACACTCCAAATAGTGTAAATCGTAAAAATAAGACTTACTACTTGAAGCCTAGTGGGGATTCTTTTGTAATCTATAATCTTGAAGTTTCAGAAGGTTGATATTATGACAATGAAATACAGTAAACTAATTTTTCTTGCAGCATCTGTTCTTGTTCTAGGCGCGTGTTCGTCTGGTAAAGACACTACTGGAGATAGCTCTGATAAACAAGCGGCTAGCTCAACTAGTACAGTTAAGAAACAAGATGCTGAAAAAGATAAAAAGTCTAGCCAAGATACGACAACATCTTCAGATAGTGCTGATACTAAAAAGGAGCAAAATCACGAGGCCAAAACTCTTGATCAAAATGTTTCTTATAACGGCAGCTACTACAGTGTCAAAGGGAAATATGATGAGATTCTCGTTGTCAACAAACACTACCCTTTGTCAGCTTCCTATAATCCAGGTGAGAATGCGACTGCTAAAGCAGAATTGCTCAAACTGATTGCAGACATGCAGGCACAAGGCTATGCTATCAGCGACCAATACAGTGGCTTTCGCAGCTATGATACTCAGACAGAACTCTATCAAAACTATGTCAATCAGGATGGTAAGGCAGCTGCAGACCGCTATTCAGCTCGACCAGGCTACAGTGAGCACCAGACCGGCTTAGCTTTTGACTTGATTGATAAGAGTGGTAACCTCGTACAAGAAGCTGGAGCAAGTCAGTGGCTTCTAGAGAACGCCTATAAGTACGGTTTTATCGTTCGCTATCTAGAGGGTAAGGAAGGTTCAACTGGCTATATGCCTGAAAGTTGGCATCTGCGCTATATTGGTCAAGAAGCCAAGGAAATTGCTCAATCAGGCAAATCTTTAGAAGAATATTTCGGCATTACCGGTGGAGGCTATGAAGATCAGTAGTCACATCATCCATTAGAAGGAGGAAGAAAATGAAATTTTTTGTTACCAATCCCAATAATGATTTTGCAGAAACACCTGTTCAAGAAGAAGGCAGAATCATCCATCATCTGCATCTTGCTAAAGGAAAAGAAGTACCAGAGCACAGTGCTGATGCACTAGTAACAGTTGTTTGTTTGTCGGGAGATGTAAGCTTTTCTGCTGGAGAACAAACTGTGCGGCTAGTGGCAGGTTCCTTTTTGACGATGGAGCCCAATGAGCCACACAGCTTGGTCGGAGAGGAAGATAGCCACCTCTTGGTTATCAAACAACTCAAATATTAATAAATTCAAAATACTAGAAGCTGGAATAAATGCTTCTAGTATTTTTTACTACTTTTTAAGAACTATTCATTTCTGTAAATAAAAACCCATAAGGAAGGGATTCATAAACAGATTCTTTGATTCTTAAAACAAACTTAAGATAAGCTTAAAAAAGGCTTAAGATAAGCTTAAAATAAACTTAAATAAAAAATCGAAATGAGAGGGTGAGAAGCTTTTATAAATAAATAACAAAAATAATTTACACTATGTAAACCAAATTATAAACATTTTTCTATTATTTTGGTTCGTTAAAAAGAACATTTTATAGATTTTTAAAGCTAAAAAACAGAAAGATAAACAAAAAGACGAACTATAAAAAATTACCCATAAAAATAATTTACACCTTGTTAACTAAAATGCTTGCATTCAAAAATTTCTTGTGCTATAATTCGTCTTGAGGGTGAGATATGCATAAAAAAGTATTTTCAAGCATATTGACTTCTTTCTTTCTAAATCAAATGTTATAAAAACATTTATGTGCAACCTTTAATCAGGTGGATTCACTAACTAGTGATTCGTTTTTTTGCGTTTGATAATGATGGAGTAGTCAACTGTCAGCTGGCAGTATTTTCGTGAAATTCTTTTTTATGAAGTTGTGCACAAAAAATAAATTCCCCCCCCACAAAAAAATAAAGTGATGTTGGTCACTTTGGAGGTTTAATTAATATGAACAATCGTTTCAGACTCTTATCAAGATCTGTTGTAGCGGCTGCGGCTATTATTCCAGCAATTGCACTTGCGAATAATGCTCAGGCTCAAGATTATGGCTATAACTACTATCAACCAGGCTATAATTACTGGAATGGTGGTTACAACAATTATAACTATGGTTATAACAACTATAATTACCGTAACAGCCGCAACTACCGTTACAATAACTACAACTATGGTTACAACAATTATAACTATGGTTACAATAACTACAATTATAACTATGGTTACAATGGCTATAATTATAACTATGGTTATAATAACTATTATCCAGGCTATAACAACTGGAATTATAACTATAGCAACAACTACGGATATAATGGTTGGAATAACTACAACAATCTGGCAAATGATGAGAACTATATTTACTGGAATGGTAACCATTACTACCGTATGACAGATGGTTCTTACCGTATCTATCGTGATGGTGAGTGGAAGCCGCTGACAAATACTAACAATAACAGCACATCCAATAACAACCTGGAAAACGATCCACATTATCGTTATGAAAATGGTTATCATTACTATGTGTTGGATAATGGCGACTATTACTACTATCAAAATGGCAAGTGGGTATTTGTTAAGGATTCTACTGATAACTCTACTAATCCAACAACTCCAAGTCAGCCGGAAGAACCAAAACCAGAGGTACCAAGTGTTGATTTGCCGGAAAATCCTCCAATTAACGGTGCAGAAGGCGACCTCAATCCATTTGCTCCGAAACCAGAGCAACCAGCAGAACCAAAACCAGAAACTCCGACAAGACCTGCTGTGCCAGAGACTCCTGGCTTGGTAACAACTGATAAACCAAGCGAAGATCAAATCCCGCCATATGTTGAAAAACCAGCAGAAGGTCTGGAACACTTGACATGGGCACCAAATGGACGAGCTCCAAAAATCATCTACCCAACTGGAAAACCAGGTGACAAGGCTCTCGAGTCAGATCCTAACTATTACTTTGATGGTTCTACCCATTATTACCGTATACCATCTGATTCAGAAGCTAATGGATACTCTCCATATTGGAAATGGTTTGGTGACAAATGGAAACTGCAAGGCATGACTGATCCAAACGATCCAGCTCTTGATCCAAAACTTCACGAAAACACTGCTGATGATGAATACATGTACAGTGATAAAGACTCTAGCGTGAAATTGTACTCAACTAACCTAGTGACAACTGCTAAAGCAGGTCAACCGCTGCCATTCAAGAACGTTGAAGAGTTCAAAAACTACGTTATCGAAAAGATGAATCCTAAGTTCCTTGATAACGCAGGATGGGATGCCAAAGTTGAATGGGAAATCGAAGATCCAGAAATCTTTGAGAAAACCAAAGAAAACCCATATGCTAAGGATTATGTCTTGATTGCAAACCTTAAGAGTGGTGTTGAGGATAAGAAATACAGTGATGTAGAATTTGGTTATGTTAAGTTTGTTTACCGTGTTGAAGCAACAAACGATACAAACTATGACTATGTTTCAAAAGCTAAAGAAGCTTTCGCTAAAATCAATGAAGAGCGTAAAGCTCAAGGCTTGAAAGAGTTGACTTGGTCAGAAGACATTTATCAAAATCAAGCACTTCCAAAAGTAAATGAAATTTCACGTCAATACGATAGCTCAGGCTTTGTTGGACGTCGTGATGAAGATCCATCTGTTGTCGTTAAGAAATGGGCTAACAGCGGTCTGAGAGAATTGCTTCTTGATCCTAACGTAACTGAAGGTGCAGTAGCGACAGTTGTAGACGGAAACGGTGTTTACTACTGGGCTTACAGCTATAAATAATAAGAATAAGGAATTTTATTCTTAAACATCTGTGTTCTTAATCTTTGGTTGCATATAAACCACACTCCAAAAGTTAGATTTTAATCGTCTGACTTTTGGAGTTTTTTTGTTGAATTAACTAGGAAGCAAAAGTGGCGGTTGTGAACAGATTTTAAAGTTCAAAAAAGGCGAAAAGAAATTTTTGAGTACAAAAAAAGCACCGATTGGTGCTTATGATTATTTGAGACCGTATTTTTTGTTGAAACGATCCACACGTCCATCTGCTTGAGTGAACTTTTGACGTCCAGTGTAGAATGGGTGTGAGTCTGATGAAATTTCTACACGGATCAATGGGTAAGTTTCCCCCTCGAACTCAACTGTTTCGTTTGAACGCTTAGTTGAACCACTAAGGAACTGGTAGCCGGTAGAAGTGTCCATGAAGACAACTGGGCGGTATTCTGGATGAATATCTTTTCTCATTTTACAAAAATTTCCTTTCTGCCATGGTCTCTTTGCGAGCCATAGATTAGTTACTTTGATAGTTTATCAAATTCTGATTGATTTGACAAGACTTTTAGACTAATTTCTTACTTTTTTGCCAATTCTTTCATCTCGGTGTAGATTTGCTCTATTTCTTCTTTTGAAAATGCATTGGCTCCGCTGGCTAAGGGGTGTCCTCCGCCATGATGATTTTTAGCAATACCGTTGATAGGAATAACCTTGCTGCGCATGCGGACACGGTAGTGACCATCTGGCTGCTCAACAAAGATAGCCCACAGACCGACATCTTCAATTCGTCCAGGTGCTCCGACAATGGCCGCAGTATCAGCATCGGTTAGTTGATAGGCTTGTAAAACTTTCTGAGGCAGAATGACCCGCGCAGCTCCATTTTCATCTATTTCCAATTGCTCATATACATAGCCCTGCAGTTTAGCTACTTGGCGGCTGATAGAGTCCATTTTTCGGGACAAGGCTGATAAGTCGAAATCATATTGACGCAACTTGGCAGCTACTTCGAATGTGCGGGCGCTAGTAGAAGGATAAAGGAAGCGGCCGGTGTCACCAATGATACCAGCATAGAGGAGTTCTGCAGCTTCCTTGCTCAAGTCTAAGCCATTTTCAAAGGCAAAGAGAGCAATCATCTCACTGGCACTGCTGGAGCTTGTATCAACTAGAGAAATATCTCCGTAAACCTCATCATCAGGATGATGATCGATTTTGATGAGGAAATCGCCTGTCGTGTAGCGTTGGTCGTCAATGCGAGCTGTATTAGCGGTGTCACAGACGATGACTAGGGCCTCTTGGTATTCTTCGTCTGAGACTTTGTCCATTTGTGCTAGCCACATGAGATTGGGCTCATCGTAGCCTGTTACTTTTATTGTTTTTTCTGGGAAATGGTACTGAAGCAGCTTTTGCAGTCCGACCTGACTGCCAAGAGCATCGGGATCTGGACGCATATGGCGATGGATGATAATAGTATCGTATTCTTTGATTTTAGTTAAAATATCATGATAAAGAGTCATAAATAACCTCGTCAACTTTCTTTACCCATTGTAGCATAAGAGTTTTTATTTTTAAAATAAAAAAGATATGATATAATGAGAGCAGATTAGAATTTGGAGGAAACTATGACCTTAGCAAAAATTGTTTTTGCCAGCATGACTGGAAACACCGAGGAAATTGCTGATATTGTGGCGGATAAGCTAAGAGATTTGAATGTAGAAGTTGAAGTGGACGAGTGCACCACTGTCGATGCAGAAGATTTCTTGGAAGCAGATATTGCGATTGTAGCGACCTATACTTATGGTGATGGTGAGCTGCCGGATGAAATGATGGACTTCTACGAAGACTTGTCTGGTTTGGATTTATCTGGCAAGGTCTACGGAGTGGTCGGTTCGGGCGATACTTTCTATGACGAATTCTGCAAGGCTGTTGATGACTTTGATGCTGCCTTTGCTGCTACAGGAGCGGTTAAGGGGGCAGAAAGTGTTAAGGTGGATCTATCTGCGGAAGATGATGATATTGCACGCTTGGAAGCTTTTGCGGAAGGCTTGGTTAATAAAGTTTAAAGTGATAGATAGATGAAACGGCTGCGGCCGTTTTTGTTTTGCGAAAGTGTTATTTTCTGACAATTCTCATGATTAGGAGTATAATATAGGTAAGCGCTATCCATCAGATAAAGGAGGAGTTCCTATGAAAGAACGCGACTATGCTTTTGGCTTTCATGATGATGTCAAGCCGCTCTTTTCGACTGGTAAAGGCCTGACAGAAGAAGTTGTTCGAGAAATCTCAGAAATCAAGAATGAGCCCCGGTGGATGCTGGACTATCGTCTGCGCTCCTTGGAACTCTTTCATAAACTGCTAATGCCCGACTTTGGCCCGGATTTGTCAGGGATTCGCTTTGATGATGTTATCTACTATCAGAAGCTAAGCGGAGATCGGGCTCGCAGTTGGGATGAAGTTCCAGAAGAGATTAAGAAAACCTTTGACCGCTTGGGAATTCCAGAAGCCGAGAAGCGCTTTCTATCTGGAGCTGTGGCTCAGTATGAATCTGAAGTGGTTTACCACAATATGAAGGAAGAGTTTGCCAAGCTGGGGATTATCTTCACCGATACGGATACGGCTGTTCAGGAATATCCGGACTTGGTCAAGCAGTATTTTGGTACTGTGATTTCAAATGCTGAGCATAAATTTTCTGCGCTTAATAGTGCGGTTTGGTCTGGCGGAACCTTTATCTATGTGCCCAAGAACGTCCAGTGCCAAGTTCCTGTTCAGACCTATTTTCGAATCAATGGTGAAAATGCCGGCCAGTTTGAGCGCTCCTTGATGATTATTGAGGAGGGCGGTTCTATACAGTACATTGAGGGCTGTACAGCACCGACCTATACAAGCAATAGTCTTCATGCTGCAAATGTCGAAATCATTGTCAAAAAGGATGCCTTTTTCCGCTATACAACCATTCAAAACTGGTCGGACAATGTCTATAATCTTGTAACGGAGCGGGGGATTGTTGAGGAGGGTGGCACCTTAGAGTGGATTGATGGGAACTTAGGCAGTAAGGTCAATATGAAATATCCTTGTAGCATTCTTAATGGCCGCAACGCAAGAACTTCTGTTCTCTCTATGTCCTTTGCCAACTATGGCCAGCACTTGGATGCGGGCTGCAAGGTCTTTCATAATGCTCCTAAGACATCCAGTACCTTGATTTCTAAATCAGTGGCCAAGGATGGTGGAAAGACAGACTATCGTGGTCAGGTTCGCTTTGGGAAGAATAGCGCTGGCTCCAAATCTCATATCGAGTGCGATACCATTCTGATGGATGGTGAATCCAGTTCTGACACCATTCCTTTTAATGAAATCCATAATTCCAATGTCGCGCTAGAGCATGAAGCCAAGGTTTCCAAAGTGTCTGAAGATCAGCTCTACTATCTCATGAGTCGAGGCATCAGCGAAGAAGAAGCCACAGCTATGATTATCAACGGATTTATGGAACCCATTACTAAGGAACTTCCAATGGAATACGCCGTCGAACTCAACCAACTCATTAATATGAGTATGGAAGGCTCAGTTGGTTAAAAAAGTCCATTGGACCTTTTTAATCTGCGGATAAAAACTCGCTTCTGCGAGTTCTCCTTAATCCAAGGTCAGGAGGACTGTTTTAGGTTGCGGATAAGCACTCGGTTAAGCGAGTGCTCTTTAATAAGGTTCGGGGAACTTTTTTAATCTATAGATGGGAGTTGTTTTAGGTTGCAGATAAAGACTCGCCCTTGCGAGTTCCCTTTAATCAAGGTCCATTGGACCTTTTTATTTAGGATTAACTAGAAAATTTTACTATTTTTTGATATGATAGATAGAATATAAGGAGGAATGAGATGACGTTAGAAGAAATCAGACAGGAAATTGATCAAGTGGATGATGCAATTGTTGACTTGCTGGAGCAACGCATGAATCTGGTCGACCAAGTCGTGGCTTTAAAAAAATTAACAGGTACGGCTGTCTTGGATAGTAAGAGAGAAGATGTGATTTTCGCCAGAGTGGCGGATAAGGTTGAAAAAAAAGACTACAAGGAAACTGTTGTTGCGACCTTTTCTGACATTTTAAAACGTTCGCGTGAATTTCAGAATAAAAATATCTAATGAAAGAAGTACAGAACTCGATAGCTGTGGCTTTATCTGCGATGGTAGGCGGCTGGCTACGTTACCAAGTAGCGCTCTTATCAGTTTTTGCTGATTCATTTCCGCTGGCTACCTTACTGGTCAATTATTTGGGAACTTTTTTGCTGGTCTATATTATCAAGGGCTATCTTAGCAGTAAAGTTAAGTCCCAGCGTCTAATTCTAGCGCTTTCGACCGGTTTTTGTGGAGGTTTGACGACTTTTTCTGGTCTTCTGCTAGACAGTATCAAACTAGCAGATTCAGGACGTTATACGGAGCTTCTTATCTATCTAGTTTTAAGTGTAGGTGGTGGCCTTGCAATCGCCTTATGGGCTGGAAAGCAGGTGAAGGCATGATGTGGGCGATGTTAATCTGCTGTGGCGCTGGTGCTCTTGTGCGTTATGTTTTTTCCAAGGTCAATAGCAGGGCATCTCTGCCGATTGGGACTTTGGTGGCAAACCTTCTAGGTGCTTTTCTCATTGGATATTTTTATAATCATATCGAAGACAAGCAGGTTTATGTCATTTTAGCAACAGGCTTCTGTGGTGGCCTGACGACTTTTTCCACCTTGAATGATGAGCTGGCAGAGCTCTTTTCGGAGCGAAAGAAATTTGTTTTCTATTTGGCTCTGACATACATACTCGGATTTTTAGCGATTCTTTCGGGAATTTTCATTTAAACATCTTTACATTTTTAGAAATTTTGATATAATATAGTTTGTGCCTAATGGAAGCACAAAAAACGGCTAATCCGCTGCGGTCTTGAACCTTAAGATTAGTAAGATAGGAGTAGAAAAAATGAATCCATTAATCCAAAGTTTGACTGAAGGTCAACTTCGTACTGACATCCCTGCATTCCGTCCTGGTGACACTGTCCGCGTTCACGCGAAAGTTGTCGAAGGAAGTCGCGAACGTATCCAGATCTTTGAAGGTGTGGTTATCGCTCGTAAAGGTGCTGGTATCTCAGAAACTTACACCGTTCGTAAAATCTCTAACGGTATCGGTGTTGAACGTACTTTCCCAATCCACACTCCACGTGTTGATAAGATTGAAGTCGTTCGTTACGGTAAAGTCCGTCGTGCTAAATTGTACTACCTTCGTGCATTGCAAGGTAAGGCAGCGCGTATCAAAGAAATTCGCCGTTAATCTTAGAAAGACTCTGTCGTTGGGCAGAGTTTTTCTCTAAGTCCCCTTAGTTCAATGGATATAACAACTCCCTCCTAAGGAGTAGTTGCTGGTTCGATTCCGGCAGGGGACATGGATTTGAAAAACTACGTTGACAAACGTAGTTTTTTTCTGTGTTTAAATAAAAAATCTTTAAAATAAATTGTTTTTAAGAAATAGGAGCACAATAGGGTTATTATAGTAAATAAAAAAGCACCGAATCGGTGCGCACTTTTTCAAGTTGAATACGGACTGGGCTTAAAAACCACTGCCTTATTTTAACTTGCTGTGTTGTTTCGAATAGTTCCAACAAAATAATTATATAATATTTTTCTTTAAATGTAAACGTTTTTGTGTTAAAATATTGACATAAAAAAACAAATTTATAAAAGGGGATTTTTATGAAGAAACCATATTCAATAGGACTTGATATAGGAACAAATAGCGTTGGATGGGCTGTAGTAACTGATGATTATAAAGTTCCTGCTAAGAAAATGAGAGTTTTCGGGGATACAGATAGAAGTCATATTAAGAAAAATTTATTAGGCGCCTTATTATTTGACGATGGAAATACTGCAGAGAGTAGACGTCTAAAACGAACAGCTCGTCGGCGCTATACTCGCCGACGCAACCGTATTCTTTATCTTCAAGAAATTTTTACAGAATCAATGAATGAAATAGATGAAAGCTTCTTCCATCGACTAGATGACTCCTTTTTAGTTCCTGAGGATAAGAGACGAAGTAAATACCCTATTTTTGCTACCTTAGCAGAAGAAAAAGAATATCACAAGAAATTTCCAACTATCTATTATTTGAGAAAGCAACTTGCGGATTCGAAAGAAAAAACTGACTTGCGTTTAATCTATCTGGCATTAGCTCATATGATTAAATACCGTGGACATTTTTTATACGAAGAATCTTTCGATATTAAAAACAATGATATCCAAAAAATCTTTAATGAATTTGTAACCACGTACGACAGCACTTTTGAAGGAAGTTCTCTCAGTGAACAAAAAGCGCAAGTCGAAGCAATATTTACTGATAAGATTAGTAAATCCGCTAAAAAAGATCATGTACTGAAACTCTTCTCTAATGAAAAATCTACTGGATTATTTTCAGAATTTCTCAAGTTGATTGTAGGGAATCAAGCTGATTTTAAGAAACATTTTGATTTAGAAGAAAAATCTCCACTACAATTCTCTAAAGATACCTATGATGAGGATTTGGAAAACTTACTCGGACAAATTGGGGATGGTTTTGCAGACCTTTTCCTAGTTGCTAAAAAACTCTATGACGCCATTCTTCTATCAGGAATCTTAACTGTTACAGATCCTTCAACCAAGGCTCCACTATCAGCCTCTATGATTGAGCGCTATGAAAACCACCAAGAAGACTTAGCAGCTTTAAAACAATTCATCAAAAACAATCTTCCAGTAAAATATGATGAAGTTTTTTCTGACCAATCTAAAGATGGGTATGCTGGGTATATCGATGGCAAGACCACTCAAGAAGCATTTTACAAATATATCAAAAATCTTCTCTCTAAATTCGAAGGAGCAGATTATTTTCTTGATAAAATTGAACGTGAAGATTTTTTGAGAAAACAGCGCACCTTTGATAATGGTTCTATTCCTCATCAAATTCATCTTCAAGAAATGAATGTCATTCTCCGTCGACAAGGAGAACATTATCCATTTCTGAAGGAAAACAAAGAAAAGATAGAGAAAATCTTAACCTTCCGTATTCCTTACTACGTTGGCCCGTTGGCTCGTGACAATCGTGATTTTTCTTGGCTTACTCGAAACTCGGACGAGCAAATCAGACCTTGGAATTTTGAAGAAGTTGTTGATAAGGCAAGATCTGCCGAAGACTTCATTCACAGAATGACTAACTATGACTTGTATTTACCAGAGGAAAAAGTTCTACCTAAGCACAGCCTATTATACGAAATATTTGCTGTCTATAATGAATTAACAAAAGTAAAATTTATTGCAGAAGGATTGAGAGATTATCAATTTCTTGATAGTGGGCAGAAGAAGCAAATTGTCAATCAATTATTCAAAGAGAAAAGAAAAGTAACTGAAAATGATCTCATTCATTATCTACACAATGTTGATGGTTACGATGGAATCGAACTAAAAGGAATTGAAAAACAATTTAACGCTAGTCTATCTACTTATCATGATTTACTCAAAATTATCAGAGATAAAGAATTTATGGATGATCCTAAAAATGAAGCGATTCTTGAAAATATAGTTCATACTCTCACAATATTTGAAGATCGTGAGATGATTAAGCAACGCCTTGCTCAATATGACTCCATCTTTGATGAAAAAGTGATTAAATCACTGACTCGTCGACATTATACTGGTTGGGGAAAACTCTCTGCCAAGCTGATTAATGGTATCTGTGATAAAAAAACTAGCAAAACGATTCTTGATTATCTGGTTGATGATGGTTATAACAATCGTAACTTTATGCAGTTGATCAATGATGACGGACTATCCTTCAAAGAAATTATCCAAAAAGCACAAGTAGTTGGTAAAACAGATGATGTGAAGCAAGTTGTCCAAGAACTTCCAGGCAGTCCTGCTATCAAAAAAGGAATTTTACAAAGTATCAAGATTGTTGATGAACTTGTCAAGGTTATGGGCTATGCTCCTGAGTCGATTGTGATTGAAATGGCACGAGAAAATCAGACAACTACCAGAGGGAAAAAGAATTCCCAACAAAGATATAAACGCATTGAAGATGCACTAAAAAATTTAGCACCTGGGCTTGATTCAAATATATTAAAAGAAAATCCTACAGATAATATTCAACTTCAAAATGACCGTCTCTTCCTTTACTATCTCCAAAATGGGAAGGATATGTATACAGGGGAAGCCCTTGAAATCAACCAACTAAGCAACTATGATATTGATCACATCATTCCACAGGCCTTTATAAAGGATGATTCGATCGATAACCGTGTCTTGACTAGTTCAAAGGATAATCGTGGTAAATCCGATAATGTTCCAAGTTTAGAGGTTGTTCAAAAAAGAAAAGCTTTTTGGCAACAATTGTTGGATTCCAAATTGATTTCAGAACGTAAATTTAATAATTTAACCAAAGCTGAACGAGGTGGACTAGATGAGCGTGATAAAGTTGGCTTTATCAGACGCCAACTAGTTGAAACGCGGCAAATCACAAAAAATGTTGCACAGATTTTGGATGCCCGTTTCAATACAGAAGTGAATGAGAAGAAGCAGAAAATTCGTACCGTCAAAATCATCACTTTGAAATCCAATCTAGTTTCCAACTTCCGTAAAGAATTTGGGTTATACAAGGTGCGGGAAATCAATGACTACCACCATGCGCATGATGCCTACTTAAATGCGGTGGTGGCTAAGGCTATCCTTAAGAAATATCCTAAACTAGAGCCTGAATTCGTCTATGGTGACTATCAAAAGTACGACCTTAAGAAATACATCTCAAGATTCAAACCCTCTAAAGAAATTGAAAAAGCAACTGAGAAGTATTTCTTTTACTCAAACTTGTTGAACTTTTTTAAAGAAGAAGTGCATTACGCAGACGGAGCTATCGTAAAAAGAGAGAATATCGAATACTCCAAGGATACGGGAGAAATCGCTTGGAATAAGGAAAAAGATTTCGCAACAATCAAAAAAGTACTTTCCTACCCACAGGTGAATATTGTGAAGAAAATAGAGATTCAGACACATGGTCTAGATAGAGGTAAACCTAAAGGCTTGTTCAATTCTAATCCATCTCCTAAACCATCAGAAGATAGCAAAGAAAATCTTGTTCCTATTAAACAGGGGCTTGATCCACGAAAATACGGTGGTTACGCTGGTATTTCTAACTCATATGCGGTCTTAGTTAAAGCTATTATTGAAAAAGGAGCGAAAAAACAACAAAAGACAATTCTTGAGTTTCAAGGTATCTCTATTTTAGATAAAATTAACTTTGAAAATAACAAAGAAAAATATCTTCTTGAAAAAGGATATATAAAACTTCTATCAACTATTACTTTACCTAAATATAGTTTATTTGAGTTTCCTGATGGTACAAGAAGAAGACTAGCAAGTATTCTATCGACAAACAATAAACGAGGAGAAATTCATAAAGGTAATGAATTGGTCATTCCCGAAAAGTATACAACTCTTTTATATCATGCTAAGAATGTTAATAAAACACTCGAACCAGAGCACTTAGAGTATGTTGAGAAACATAGGGATGAGTTTGCTAAACTTTTAGAATATGTACTTGATTTTAACGAAAAGTATGTTGGGGCGTTAAAAAATGGAGAGAGAATCCGGCAAGCTTTTACAGATTGGGAAACAGCAGATATCAAAGAATTGTGTTTCAGCTTCATTGGTCCAGAAAATAGTAAAAATGCTGGTTTATTCGAATTGACATCACAAGGAAGCGCCTCTGACTTCGAATTCTTGGGAGTAAAAATTCCACGATATAGGGACTATACACCTTCATCACTCCTCAACGCTACCCTCATCCACCAATCCATCACTGGTCTTTATGAGACTCGGATTGACTTAAGCAAACTGGGAGAAGACTAATGGGATGGAGGACCGTTGTTGTCAATACACACTCTAAGCTCTCCTACAAGAACAATCACTTGATCTTTAAAGATGCCTCTCGGACAGAGTTGATTCACCTGTCCGAGGTGGACATCCTTCTTTTGGAGACGACGGATATCGTTCTCTCCACCATGCTGATTAAACGTTTGGTGGATGAAAATATTCTGGTCATCTTTTGTGATGATAAACGCTTGCCAACTGCATACTTAATGCCCTACTACGGTCGGCACGATTCCAGTCTGCAACTCTCTCGGCAAATTGCTTGGAATGAAGATGTAAAGGCGGAAATCTGGACAACCATCATTGCACAAAAAATTCTCAATCAGGCTTTTTATCTAGGGAGTTGTGGTTTTCTGGAAAAGAGTCAGTCCGTCATCGATCTCTATCATGGATTGGATTTATTTGATCCTAGTAACCGCGAAGGGCACGCAGCTCGGATTTATTTTAACACCTTGTTTGGAAATGATTTTAGCCGTGAACAAGATAATGATGTCAATGCTGCCTTGGACTATGGTTACACCTTAATTTTGAGTATGTTTGCGCGTGAAATTGTCTTGTCTGGTTGTATGACTCAGTTTGGATTGAAACATGCTAATCAGTTTAATCAATTCAACCTCGCTAGCGATATTATGGAGCCTTTCCGTCCGATTATTGACAGAATCGTCTATGAAAATCGAAACAGTTCTTTTGTCAAAATCAAACAAGAACTTTTCACTATTTTCTCAGATACCTTTCACTACAATGGCAAAGATATGTACCTGTCCAATATCGTCAGTGACTATACTAAGAAAGTCATCCAGGCTCTCAATCAACCGGAGAAAGGAGTTCCTGAGTTTAGGATATGAGTTATCGATATATGCGTATGATTTTAATGTTTGATATGCCCGTTGATACCGCAGAGGAACGCAAGGCCTATCGGAAATTTCGCAAGTTCCTCATAGATGAAGGATTTATCATGCACCAATTCTCTATCTATAGCAAGCTCTTGCTCAACAACTCTGCTAATAACGCCATGATTGAGCGACTCAAGACTCATAATCCTAAAAAAGGAAACATTACTCTCTTAACCGTTACAGAAAAGCAGTTTTCTCGCATGATTTACTTAAATGGCGAGCGAAATACCAGCGTAGCAAACTCCGACGCACGTTTAGTTTTTCTAGGAGAGGAGCCTGGAGATGAAGATTAATTTCCCATTATTGGATGAACCATTGGCTATTGAAAATGCAACCTTTTTAGTCCTGGAAGACCAACTTACCTTTTCAACTATCGTCAAGCAGTTCTACCAATATTCTACTGATGATGGGGACTTGAAGTTATTTGATAGAAATCTAAAATCTCTGAAAGAGTCTGAGTTACTGGTAATAACGGATGTCTTAGGATACAATCTCAACTCCTCTTCTATGCTCAAGCTGATACATGCTGATTTAGAAAATCAACTCAATGACAAACCAGAAGTCAAGTCCATGATTGAAAAGCTGGTTGCTACGATTACAGAATTGTTGGCATTTGAGTGTTTGGAAAACGAGTTAGACCTAGAGTATGATGAAATCACCATTCTAGAGTTAATCGATGCACTTGGTGTCAAAGTCGAAACTCTAAGTGATACACTTTTTGAAAAGATGCTAGAAATTGTCCAGGTTTTTAAATATCTTTCTAAAAAGAAACTTCTTGTTTTCATCAATGTATCCGCCTATCTATCAAAGGATGAGTTAGTAAATTTGATCGAGTATATACAACTCAATCAACTAAGAGTCTTATTTGTCGAACCTCGAAAAGTCTATGATTTCCCTCAGTATGTGCTGGATCAAGACTATTTCTTGAACCCTGAAAATATGGTATAATAAGAGTAACAATTGGAACCTGACGAGCTGAAGTCTGGCTGAGACGAATGGCGCGATTACGAAATTTCGTGAGAAAAAATTTTTTACGAGGTTTTAGAGCTGTGTTGTTTCGAATGGTTCCAAAACAGATAAACAAAATGATTTAATGATTAAATAGTTTTAGAGCTGTGTTGTTTCGAATGGTTCCAAAACATTATATTAATTTTGTATTTTACCAAGATTGTTTTAGAGCTGTGTTGTTTCGAATGGTTCCAAAACAAATCATTATACCTATTTTGTGTTACGTGTGTTTTAGAGCTGTGTTGTTTCGAATGGTTCCAAAACATCAGCAGAAACAAGGCTGATAGACAAGGTGTTTTAGAGCTGTGTTGTTTCGAATGGTTCCAAAACGCTACTGAGTTGGGAGCTGGCAGGACTCATGTTTTAGAGCTGTGTTGTTTCGAATGGTTCCAAAACAGAATGAGCGGCTAGATAGCAATGCTTATTGTTTTAGAGCTGTGTTGTTTCGAATGGTTCCAAAACGCAGCAAACCTATGAAGCTCAATATTCTTCGTTTTAGAGCTGTGTTGTTTCGAATGGTTCCAAAACCAAGCAATTTGACACAAACACAGCCCCCGCGTTTTAGAGCTGTGTTGTTTCGAATGGTTCCAAAACATATTTAGAGCTTCAGAGTAAGAGAGCGAGGTTTTAGAGCTGTGTTGTTTCGAATGGTTCCAAAACATTTAGCGACTTAGTAGCGTCATAGTCTGCGTTTTAGAGCTGTGTTGTTTCGAATGGTTCCAAAACCGAGCGTCGTTGAAACCCCGTGTATGTAACAGTTTTAGAGCTGTGTTGTTTCGAATGGTTCCAAAACGCTATCATTGTTCCGATAGTCGCTAACTGCGTTTTAGAGCTGTGTTGTTTCGAATGGTTCCAAAACTTACTCATAAGTTTGGTGGCTATGGACAATGTTTTAGAGCTGTGTTGTTTCGAATGGTTCCAAAACTTTGCTTTATTGGTTTTACAGCAGTATTTGTTTTAGAGCTGTGTTGTTTCGAATGGTTCCAAAACCTAAACAGGTTAGAGGTGAGAAGTGGACACGTTTTAGAGCTGTGTTGTTTCGAATGGTTCCAAAACAAATGGTATTAAAATCGACCAATCTGTAACGTTTTAGAGCTGTGTTGTTTCGAATGGTTCCAAAACCTATTCGAGTTGGACAGATTGGCTAGAGAAGTTTTAGAGCTGTGTTGTTTCGAATGGTTCCAAAACCATCCGAACTGGAAAGTTAAGCGAAAATGAGGTTTTAGAGCTGTGTTGTTTCGAATGGTTCCAAAACAGCGCTCGTTTTGCTCTCGTAAGCTATTGTGTTTTAGAGCTGTGTTGTTTCGAATGGTTCCAAAACTCGAGGGATTGGACGAGTTGACGTTATCTGGTTTTAGAGCTGTGTTGTTTCGAATGGTTCCAAAACATAATAGTTTTTGACATCAACAGGACCACCGTTTTAGAGCTGTGTTGTTTCGAATGGTTCCAAAACGCGAGCCGCTTGCGGCCGCGGTGTCCTGAGGTTTTAGAGCTGTGTTGTTTCGAATGGTTCCAAAACTGACCGTCTTCAAGAAATAGCAGATTATTTGTTTTAGAGCTGTGTTGTTTCGAATGGTTCCAAAACGTAACAGAAATAAGTGCTACCGATGTTCCTGTTTTAGAGCTGTGTTGTTTCGAATGGTTCCAAAACGTATGTTGGTTTTAATCTCACTCTAGCTTGGTTTTAGAGCTGTGTTGTTTCGAATGGTTCCAAAACTTGAGTTTCAGTTAAGGGGCAGAAAAGCTAGTTTTAGAGCTGTGTTGTTTCGAATGGTTCCAAAACTGTAACTGATATTAAACCCCTTTAAAATATGTTTTAGAGCTGTGTTGTTTCGAATGGTTCCAAAACAGCGGTTGGAGCGCATGCAAGAGGAGCTGAGTTTTAGAGCTGTGTTGTTTCGAATGGTTCCAAAACTGAGCGTCGGCGATACCCCGTTCTGTAACAGTTTTAGAGCTGTGTTGTTTCGAATGGTTCCAAAACTTTGAATTTCAGTTAAAAGGTAGGCTTGCAGTTTTAGAGCTGTGTTGTTTCGAATGGTTCCAAAACATATAGCTCTGCGTGTCAATGGTAACTCTAGTTTTAGAGCTGTGTTGTTTCGAATGGTTCCAAAACGCGTATGCCTGGAAATTATACTAGAAATATGTTTTAGAGCTGTGTTGTTTCGAATGGTTCCAAAACCGCCGCCCGTTGGTGCCGTAGTATTGGGCTTGTTTTAGAGCTGTGTTGTTTCGAATGGTTCCAAAACTATGCTGGGTACGGCTATTGCTATTTGGATGTTTTAGAGCTGTGTTGTTTCGAATGGTTCCAAAACACTGTCATCACAGACACCAATCCCATTCAAGTTTTAGAGCTGTGTTGTTTCGAATGGTTCCAAAACTTATTAATCATTTTTTTAACTTACAAAGTAGTTTTAGAGCTGTGTTGTTTCGAATGGTTCCAAAACTATTATTGTAGATGAAGCCAACTCTGTTTAGTTTTAGAGCTGTGTTGTTTCGAATGGTTCCAAAACATGATATGATTTTCACTCAAAATGCCAGAAGTTTTAGAGCTGTGTTGTTTCGAATGGTTCCAAAACGAAAGGCAATCGGACGATTGTGAAATACACGTTTTAGAGCTGTGTTGTTTCGAATGGTTCCAAAACGATTGAGTTGATGGATAAAGCGCCTAAAATGTTTTAGAGCTGTGTTGTTTCGAATGGTTCCAAAACTACAGGTAGTGCATATTTCCCAGCTGTTCTGTTTTAGAGCTGTGTTGTTTCGAATGGTTCCAAAACTTATCTCTCTTCTTTTATTATGATTGTTTAGTTTTAGAGCTGTGTTGTTTCGAATGGTTCCAAAACGAAAGGGCTGGTAGAGCTAGACTCAATCAGGTTTTAGAGCTGTGTTGTTTCGAATGGTTCCAAAACAAAGATACATCAGAGATTTTAAATGAGTTGGTTTTAGAGCTGTGTTGTTTCGAATGGTTCCAAAACTGAGGGCAATGTATGATTTTAAAGCCGTAGGTTTTAGAGCTGTGTTGTTTCGAATGGTTCCAAAACAAAGAAACCTGTTTTACGTTCGTCAACTGGGTTTTAGAGCTGTGTTGTTTCGAATGGTTCCAAAACTGAAACCACTGACTGAACCGTTGAGTCCAAGTTTTAGAGCTGTGTTGTTTCGAATGGTTCCAAAACTTAGTCCAATCGTATTCGAACTCGTCATGAGTTTTAGAGCTGTGTTGTTTCGAATGGTTCCAAAACTTGGTGGTCGTCAGAAGGTTATCCAACTCAGTTTTAGAGCTGTGTTGTTTCGAATGGTTCCAAAACCCAAGGAAGTTTTAGAAAAATATTTACTGAAGTTTTAGAGCTGTGTTGTTTCGAATGGTTCCAAAACCTGACCGTCTTCAAGAAATAGCAGATTATTGTTTTAGAGCTGTGTTGTTTCGAATGGTTCCAAAACGCCAAGCAACGCAACAAATCGCTTTGGCTTGTTTTAGAGCTGTGTTGTTTCGAATGGTTCCAAAACCGCGGCTAAACTTGGCTCAGGAGCTGTTGCGTTTTAGAGCTGTGTTGTTTCGAATGGTTCCAAAACCGGACGCCTTCTCGTTGTCTAGGCTCTTGCGTTTTAGAGCTGTGTTGTTTCGAATGGTTCCAAAACCTGCGTCAACACATCACGAGTAGGAGATTGGTTTTAGAGCTGTGTTGTTTCGAATGGTTCCAAAACTTTAGTGAAGTTCCTCATGCAGACCAGGAAGTTTTAGAGCTGTGTTGTTTCGAATGGTTCCAAAACCATTGGATAAAGCACTTGAATCTACTGAAAGTTTTAGAGCTGTGTTGTTTCGAATGGTTCCAAAACTCAATCAATATCGTAAATGAGGAAGGTGATGTTTTAGAGCTGTGTTGTTTCGAATGGTTCCAAAACTAAACTTGCAGATCTTGAGAAGAAACTTTAGTTTTAGAGCTGTGTTGTTTCGAATGGTTCCAAAACTTTAGCATTAAACGCAAATCAAGTCAATGAGTTTTAGAGCTGTGTTGTTTCGAATGGTTCCAAAACATTTCTTGCCTTTTTTTTCAACGACTTCGTGTTTTAGAGCTGTGTTGTTTCGAATGGTTCCAAAACAAGGTCGCAGAGCGTTTTAAACGGTTGAGCGTTTTAGAGCTGTGTTGTTTCGAATGGTTCCAAAACAGCTTCTTTTTCAAGAATTTTTTCAACCTCGTTTTAGAGCTGTGTTGTTTTGTTTTTATTCATCATAAAAAGGACTGAGTATATCAGTCCTTTTGTTCTCTACTTCCCTAAGCAGAATTGGCTGAAGAGTTGGGTGATAAGCTCGTCTGGTGCGGCGTCACCAGTGATTTCGCCGAGAATTTCCCAAGTGCGGGTCATATCGACTTGGAGAAGATCTACCGGCATCCCCATGTCCAAGCCTTGGTTGACGGCTTGCAGGCTTTCCAGAGCTTTTTCAATCAAGGAGATATGGCGGGCGTTGGACAGGTAGGTAGCGTCTTGTTCGACGATACCAGCATTTTCAAAGAAGAGCTGATTGATGCGTTCTTCAATTTTATCAATATTTTGGTTGTGGAGGACAGAAATCTTAATGACATCAGTAGGGAGCTGATCAAGCTCAATCTTTTCTTCTAGGTCAGTCTTGTTAAGCAGGACGATTCGATTGCTATCTTGACTGATTTCGAGCAATTGTCTGTCCTGATCTGTCAAAGGCTCACTGGCATTAAGAACTAAGAGGACCAAGTCGGCTTCCTGCAGAGCTTTTTTAGAGCGCTCAACTCCAATTTGCTCCACAAGGTCATCGGTTTCCCGAATGCCTGCGGTATCGATGAGCTTGAGCGGCACACCCTTGATATTGACATACTCCTCAATCACATCACGGGTCGTACCCTCGATATCAGTCACAATGGCCTTGTCCTCACGCAGAAGATTGTTGAGTAGGCTGGACTTGCCAACGTTTGGTCTGCCGATGATAGCAGTGGAAATGCCTTCGCGTAAAATCTTACCTCGTCGTGCAGTATTGAGGAGATTGCTCAGCAGAGCCTCAAACTCAGCCGTTTTTTCTCGCATAAGCTGGGTCGTCATCTCTTCCACGTCGTCGTACTCGGGATAGTCGATGTTGACCTCGACCTGAGCCAGTGTGTTGAGAATTTCCTTACGGGTATTGTTGATAAGGTTGGAGAGGGAGCCATCTAGCTGCTTGACAGCGTTGTTCATTGCTTTATCGGTTTTGGCGCGGATGATGTCCATGACAGCCTCAGCCTGAGTCAAATCCACACGCCCGTTGAGAAAGGCCCGCTTGGTAAACTCGCCAGGCTCAGCCATTCTCGCACCTTCGCGGATAGCCAGCTGTAGGATTTCATTCGTGACCGCAATCCCACCGTGGGTATTTATCTCAATGATATCCTCGCGCGTGAAGGTCTTGGGAGAGCGCATAGCACCAACCATAACCTCGTCTAGAATTTCCTGTTTTTGAGGGTCAACGATATGACCGTAGTTGAGTGTGTGACTTTCCACTTCGCTCAGATTTTTCCCTTTGAAGATTTTTTGGGCAATAGCAAAGCTGTCAGTCCCGCTTAGTCTGACGATACCGATGGCTCCTTCGCCAAGAGGTGTAGAAATCGCAGCGATTGTATCAAATTCTCTGGTAATCATACAGTATTTTTCCTTGTGTTTAAAATCAATTAATCTAATTGTAACGCAAAAATCAAGGAGGAGCAAGGCTTTCGATTATCAAGCGGAAGGAATGAAATTTAAGTCTGGTAAAGAAAACACTTTCATGTTAGTGAGAATCATGTTATAATAAAAGTAGTGTGATTTGAGGAGGTGCTATGGAAAATCTAAAGAAACTGGCAGGAATCAAGGCTGCTGAATTTGTCCAAAGCGGGATGATAGTTGGTCTCGGGACGGGTTCGACCGCTTATTATTTTGTCGAAGAGATTGGCCGTCGTATAAAAGAAGAAGGACTGAAGATTACAGCTGTGACGACTTCCAGTGTCACTAGCAAACAGGCGGAAGGTTTAGGTATTCCGCTCAAATCCATTGATGAAGTTGACTTTGTTGATGTGACAGTTGATGGAGCTGATGAGGTTGACGCCACTTTTAACGGTATCAAGGGCGGTGGTGGCGCACTTCTCATGGAGAAAGTCGTAGCGGTGCCTACAAAGCACTATATCTGGGTAGTCGATGAGAGCAAGATGGTCGAGAAGTTAGGTGCCTTCAAGCTACCAGTAGAAGTTGTTCAGTACGGTGCTGAACAGCTCTTTCGTCGCTTTGAGAGTGCGGGCTATAAGCCGGCATTTCGTCAGCAGGACGACCAGCGTTTTATCACAGACATGCAGAATTTTATTATTGACTTAGATTTAGGTGTGATTGAAAATCCAGTTGAGTTTGCACAAGGACTTGATCATGTTGTGGGAGTAGTGGAGCATGGATTGTTTAATCAAATGGTAGACAAGGTCATTGTTGCTGGAAAATCGGGTCTCCAAGTTTTAGAGGCCAATAAATAGAAAGAGGTATTTTATGCCAAAATTTAATCGTATTCACTTGGTAGTCATGGACTCAGTTGGTATCGGTGCTGCTCCAGATGCCAATAACTTTGTCAATGCAGGGGTACCAGATGGTGCTTCAGATACTCTGGGACATATTTCCAAAACGGTAGGACTGAATGTGCCAAATATGGCTAAGATCGGTCTAGGAAATATCGAGCGTCCTACTCCTTTGAAGACAGTTCCTCAAGAAGAAAATCCTAGCGGCTACTATACCAAGCTGGAAGAAGTATCGCTTGGAAAAGACACGATGACAGGGCACTGGGAAATCATGGGTCTCAATATTACTGAGCCTTTTGATACTTTCTGGAATGGCTTCCCAGAAGAAATCCTGACTCAGATTGAAGAGTTTTCTGGTCGCAAGGTCATTCGTGAGGCTAACAAGCCATACTCTGGTACAGCAGTTATTGATGACTTTGGTCCTCGTCAGATGGAAACAGGCGAGCTGATTATCTACACCTCAGCTGACCCAGTATTGCAAATTGCGGCACACGAAGAAGTAATTCCTTTGGAAGAGCTCTATCGTATCTGTGAATTCGCCCGCTCTATTACCTTGGAACGTCCTGCGCTTCTGGGACGTATCATCGCTCGTCCTTATGTAGGTGAGCCAGGTAACTTCACTCGTACAGCAAATCGTCACGACTATGCCGTATCTCCGTTCAATCCAACTGTACTTGACAAGCTCAATGAAGCCGGAATTGATACTTATTCTGTTGGTAAGATAAATGACATCTTTAACGGTGCTGGAATCAATCATGACATGGGACACAATAAGTCTAACAATCATGGTGTAGATACATTGGTCAAAGCCTTGAAAGATGAAAACTTCAAAGAAGGTTTCTCATTTACTAACCTAGTAGACTTTGATGCTCTTTATGGTCACCGCCGTGATCCACATGGCTACCGTGACTGCTTGGAAGAGTTTGATGCTCGCATCCCAGAAATTATAGAAAACATGCGTGAAGATGACTTGCTCATGATTACTGCTGACCATGGTAATGATCCGACCTATGCCGGAACGGACCACACTCGTGAGTTCATTCCGCTCTTGGTCTTCGGAAAATCGCTGAGCGGTCATGGTCATATTCCTGTCGGACACTTTGCAGATATCTCAGCTACCGTTGCTGAAAACTTCGGAGTGGACAAGGCTATGATTGGTGAAAGCTTCTTGGACAAATTGGTATAAGCATAATAAGAGAGTGAGGAAAATATTTATGACAAGCTTATCAGAAAAAATCAAAGCAACAGCAGTCTTCTTAAAAGAAAAAGGTATGACAGAACCTGAGTTTGGTCTGATTTTGGGATCTGGTTTGGGAGAATTGGCTTCAGAAATTGAAAATACCGTTAGTCTTGACTATGCGGATATTCCAAACTGGGGCCGCTCAACTGTTGTTGGTCACGCTGGTAAATTAGTCTATGGAGACTTGGCAGGACGGAAAGTCTTGGCACTGCAAGGCCGTTTCCACTTCTATGAAGGAAATCCTTTAGAAATCGTTACTTTCCCAGTGCGTGTGATGAAGGCTCTTGGTGCGACAGGTGTCATTGTGACCAATGCTGCTGGCGGTATTGGCTATGGCCCTGGTACACTGATGGCCATCACTGACCACATCAATATGACTGGTCAAAATCCTTTGATTGGTGAAAACTTGGATGAATTTGGTCCACGTTTCCCTGATATGTCTAAATCTTACACTCCAGAATACCGTGCCGTCGCTCATAAAGTTGCTGATAAGCTTGGTATCAAGCTGGATGAGGGTGTCTATATCGGTGTAACTGGACCAACTTATGAAACACCTGCAGAAATCCGTGCTTATAAGACGCTTGGAGCGGATGCAGTCGGCATGTCTACTGTTCCTGAAGTGATTGTAGCAGCACATTCTGGTTTGAAAGTCCTTGGAATTTCATGCATTACAAACTTTGCTGCTGGTTTCCAAGAAGAGCTTAATCATGAGGAAGTGGTTGGAGTAACAGAACGTGTCAAGGGTGATTTCAAACGACTTCTTAAAGAAACGCTTGCTGAATTGTAAAAAAATGTTGAAAGGCGTAGTGTCTGGGTTGGTAATTTAATCCGGAACAGCCTTTCTATCTAGCCGATAAAATCATTAAACTAAAGAAAGGTAGAGTGAGTTGTTCAGATTTGAACACGAGCGAAAAACTATCTTTCAAATAAATACAGAAAGGAAGGGCGTCTGAGTTTGAATTGAACTCGGGTTAGTCTTTCTATGGAATATTAAAATTAAGAAAGAAAGGAATTGAACCCACCCTAAAAGCGGTGGGAAAAAGATAGTTGGTCTTTCGAGCATCGCTCACTGCGGCCATCTCCTATTTTCCCTTTGCTTTTGACGGGTTTGGTATCTTAACTATGTCTATTCATATTGCTGCTAAGCAAGGCGAGATTGCTGATAAAATTCTTCTTCCGGGGGATCCGCTTCGGGCTAAGTTTATTGCGGAGAATTTCCTTGAGGATGCTGTTTGCTTCAATGAAGTCCGCAATATGTTCGGTTACACTGGTACTTATAAAGGACAACGTGTTTCAGTTATGGGGACAGGGATGGGAATGCCCTCAATCTCTATCTACGCGCGTGAGTTGATTGTTGACTACGGTGTGAAAAAGCTAATCCGTGTCGGAACTGCTGGCTCGCTTAATGCTGATGTCCATGTCCGTGAATTAGTACTGGCGCAGGCGGCTGCAACTAACTCCAACATTATCCGCAATGACTGGCCACAGTATGATTTTCCACAAATCGCTAGCTTTGATTTACTAGATAAGGCCTATCATATCGCCAAAGATCTCGGTATGACAACCCATGTTGGGAATGTTTTGTCGTCAGATGTCTTTTACTCAAATTACTTTGAAAAGAACATCGAGCTTGGCAAGTGGGGCGTTAAGGCAGTGGAAATGGAAGCTGCGGCTCTTTACTACTTGGCAGCTCAGCACCATGTGGACGCTCTTGCTATCATGACTATTTCTGACAGCTTGGTCAATCCTGAAGAGGATACGACAGCAGAAGAGCGCCAAAATACCTTCACCGATATGATGAAGGTTGGTTTGGAAACCTTGATTGCAGAAGCATGAAAGTAGATGTCAAAGAAGCTATTCTCTTTGCTATTTCCCGTTATGACTATGCTTATGCCCATAAACTAGCTGAGCGAGCAGGAAGCAGTGTCCAGTCTGACTTGGTCCTTCTTCTTGAGGCTTTAGCGGAGCGAAGGGAGCTCAACATCCAATCTATGATGAATCTAAAGTTGGAAATCACTGGGTCTAACCTAGCTGATTTTCAGCTTTTTTGCCATGAAAATGAAGCGGACGAGCAGCTGGTCAATTACCTTTATGATCTGGAAGCCAAGCTTAGAAATGAGCAGCTGATTGACTTTATCCGAGCTGTCAGTCCGGCTATTTATCGGATTTTTATGCGGCTGATTCGCATGCAAATACCGGATATTGACAGCTATATTCATAATTCGCGAGGGGCTAGTTACGACCGTTGGAAGTTTGAAAAGATGCGACATTCTGATAATCCTGACCTGCAAAATTTTCATGCAGAAAGCACGGTCAATTCTTCTAGTTTGACGGAGCTGATTTTGCAGTTGCATTTTCCTGAATCTGTCAAAGAATCAGCACAGCAGCTAAGAGAGTTAGAAAAGTCAGTTCGCAATCCGTTGGCTCATCTTATCAAGCCTTTCGATGAGGAAGAATTGCACCGGACGACAGGTTTCTCATCTCAGCACTTTATGGAGCTTCTGGTTGATTTGGCGCAGGAGACAGGTATAGTTTATCAGAGGGAACCTTTTTACTTCGACCGAGCGAATGCGGTCATAGAAAGTCTCTTATAAGGTGTAGCAGGATGGATAAGATTGCAAGGCTGCAAGAATTAATAGACCAAAGTCAAAATATCGTCTTTTTCGGTGGGGCGGGTGTTTCGACGGAGTCCAATATTCCGGACTTCCGCAGTTCAGATGGGATATACAGCGTCAAGCTGGGACGGCATTTTACAGCAGAGCAGCTGGTTTCTCACACTATGTTTGAGCGCTATCCGCAGGAGTTTTTTGACTTTTACAAGAAGTATCTGCTTTATCCGAATGCTATGCCCAATGCTGCTCATGCATACTTGGCGAACTTGGAGAAGACGGGCAAGCTCAAGGCTGTGGTGACTCAAAATATCGATAGCTTGCATGAAATGGCTGGTTCGAAAAAGGTTCTCAAGCTTCATGGTAGTGCGGATAGAAATTACTGTCTGAATTGTCAGCGATTCTATGATTTGGATGGCTTTCTGGCTCTGCAGGGTACCATTCCTCACTGCCTTGACTGTGGCGGTATTGTCAAGCCAGATGTGACCCTCTATGAAGAGCCTCTAGATATGGAAGTTTTCCAGCAGGCAGCTCAAGCTATCCATCAAGCTGACCTACTGATAATCGGCGGCACTTCCTTAGTCGTCTATCCCGCAGCCAGCCTCATCCAGTACTTTTCAGGTAAGCATCTGGTCGTCATCAACAAGACCAGCATCCCTCAAGACAGCCAGGCAGACTTAGTCATTGAGGGCAAGATTGGAGAAGTGTTGGGGAAGTTGAGAAGAGATGACTAGAATCTATTTCTAAAAATAAGAAAGAAAAGACTCTTGTAGATTTTGCAAGGGTTTTTATTGACAACTTAAAATAGGTATATTAAAATATTAAATAAAAAGAAGGTGTTTTAATATGGCCGATTTGTATATTCAGAACTCTTCATACAGTTTATCAATTAGTGATCGTAAGTTAATGATAAAGAACCAAGAACGCACTATGCTCAAGGCTATTTCATTAGGTCTAATTGATAACATTCTTATATTTGGTAATTCTCAGTTATCAACACAATTGCTGAAATCTTTATCTCGCCATGGGATTCCAGTCTTCTATTTTTCTAGCAAGGGTGAGTTTTTATTTTCGATGGATTCTTTTAAGGAAGCGGACTATGAAAAGCAGAGAGAGCAGGCCCAAGCTTCTTTTGATAAAAGTTTCTGTCTGAAGATGTCGCAGAGGATAGCTTCGGCAAAAATCATGAATCAATTAAATCTGCTAAAAGCATACGATGAGCAAGGGCTATTTGACGAAGAGGATTTTAAACGTTTTAAATCTGCTTGTGAGAGCCTTAAATCTGCCAAAAGCATATCAGAAATTATGGGGATTGAAGGTAGGATTGCTAAATCTTATTTCTACTATCTTAATCTACTGGTAGAAGAAGATTTTCAGTTTTATTGTCGCAATAGGAGGCCGTCCTTAGATCGTTTTAATGCGCTGCTAAATTTTGGGTATTCGATTTTGTATTCCTGTTTTATTGGCTTGATTCGGAAAAATGGTCTTAGTGCAGGCTTTGGAGTTACCCATCAGCCACATACCCATCATGCAGTACTAGCCAGCGACCTAATGGAAGAGTGGCGGCCAGTCATCGTAGATGATACTGTGATGAGTCTGATTAAGCATGGTGATATTAGGGGGGAGCATTTTGAGAAGATGGGGGATGAAATGCATTTGACTTCGGAAGGGATTGAAGTATTTTCTCGAGCTATGAGGGAGCGCATCTTAGAAATCCATCATTATGTCGAATTGGATAAGAATCGCTACACTTTTTTGTACATGGCAGATCAGCAAGTCAAGTCTTTGATTCGATGTTTTAAGTCAAGGAATGCTGACGACTATATCAGCAGTTATACGGGAGAGTGAAGATGACTTTTTATAATCTTGATAGTGTCAGCAAGGAATTTGCCAGGAAGAAAACAAAGTTTTGTCTGGTTATTTATGATATCGTAAGTAATAAAAGGCGTTTAAAACTAGCCAAGCTTTTGGAAGGCTATGGTACAAGGGTTCAGCGTTCTTGCTTCGAAGTCGATATAGAAAAGCTGAATTTTGAACTTTTGATAAAAGATATAAGAGACTTTTATCAAGCCGATGAAGGAGACAATATCATCGTATATGTCGGGCATAAAGAAGAAACTGTAGTCTTTAATCCCTATGTTGGCGCTGAGTTGCTGGAAGAGATATTATTCTTTTAATCTTTAAAATTTGCTGGCTTCATGGTATAATAAGGATAAGTTCCAACTGGGATGTCAAACTAGATCTAGTGGTTCGACGCGAAGACCCTATACAAGATATGGGGTAAGACACCCCAGTCACCTCGAGAGGGGACGGAAACAAGTTTTCCACCCTCAACAGTCTGACCGTCATTTTCGTAAGACACCCCAGTCACCTCGAGAGGGGACGGAAACTTACGTGTTCAGAATTATTCAGTTTTACAAATATCTTGTAAGACACCCCAGTCACCTCGAGAGGGGGCGGAAACAAATAGGTCTTAGTCTCATAGACATAGTGAGCAAGCTTGTAAGCCCCCCCAGTCTCCTTGAGAGGGAACGGAAAAGCCAGGAAGTCTTCAGACACTTCAACTTTGTCTTGGTAAGACCCCTCAGTCTCCTCGGGAGGGTACGGAAACCTAGCAGTTTTCTTCGCCCTCTTTACTCTCAATCGGTCAGAACCCCCATTCACCTCGGAAGGGTACGGAAAACTAGTAACGCCAATAAGGACAGGAACAGCAACGTCTTTGTAAGAAACCCCAGTCAGCTCGATAGGGTACGGGAACTAAGTCCTAATTGAAATACGCCGTGTTCGTCTTTGTGTAAGAACTCCATTCATCTCGCGAGGGTACGGAAACGGAGGTTTTACGTTGTTGTTTCAATTTTCTAGCGTAAGAATCCCCATTCACTTCGAGAGGGTACGGAAACTTATAATCAAATTTATCCATAGTAAATTCCTCTCTTTCGTAAGAAACCCCAGTTTCCTCGAGAGGGTACGGAAACTTCTTCTCCAAAATAACTATCTTTTAGTTTCAAGCTATGTAAGACCCCCCATTCACCTCGGGAGGGGACGAAAACGGAAATTTTGTCCTTCCTTTAGGTCTTCCTGGCTTTCGTAAGACCTCCCATTCACCTCGGGAGGGTACGGAAACAGTTCCAGATATTCAGTATCTAGTTTTTTGTCAAAAGGTTAGAACCCCCAGTCTCCTCGCGAGGGTACGGAAACGAACTAACCCTTGCATATCCAATTTTTGCCATTTTGTGAGACATCCCAGTCATCTCGAGTGGGTACGGAAACCTTCTGCTTCAACTTCTTTAATTTGTTTATTTTATAAGAACCCCCAGACACCTCAAGAGGGGACGGAAACAATATTTTAACCAGCCTCCAATATATTTTCTCATTGGTTAGAACCCCCATTCACCTCGGGAGGGGACGGAAACCATACTGTGGATTGAGAGATATCAAGCGTACTTCATCAGTTAGAACCCCCCAGTCACCTCGAAAGGGTACGGAAACGGTCATACCTCTACCCCTGTGGTTGGTTTCATACTATGTAAGAAACCCCAGTTACCTCGAAAGGGGACGGAAACGTGCCTTTTCCTTGATTTTAGGCACGATACTCACGATAGTAAGAACCCCCAGTCACCTCGGGAGGGGACGGAAACCCGCCACCATTCATAGCCTTTTTTAGTCCCTGTAAAAGTAAGATCCCCCAGTCTCCTCGAGAGGGGACGGAAACACACCGCGAACATCCATTTTGAACCGAACACTCAGTTCGTTAGAACCTCCAGTGTCACCTCGGGAGGGGGCGGAAACAAGGAGATTATGAAACATCGCTCGTCTAGTAACGGTTAGTACCTCCAGTCTGCCCGAGAGGGAACGGAAACTTTTCAGCAACCTTGCCAAAAGCTGTGATGTAGAGCCAGTTAGAAATCCCAGACTCCTCGAGAGGGAACGGAAACATGTCTGTTTGTTCTCGGTAACTGTAATACTCTAGTCCGTTAGAAACCCCAATCACCTCGAGAGGGGACGGAAACCCGTTAGATTTATTAAATTCAATGAGTGCTTGTTTTGGTAAGAACCCCTAGTCACCTCGGGAGGGTACGGAAACTTTACACGTTATTTAGGATTGTGGAAGGCATTTAGTAAGAGGCTCCATTCACCTCGAGAGGGGACGAAAATTAAATACCTCCCACATATCTAATAACGTTCATGTCCGTTAGAACCCCCAGTCACCTCGAGAGGGGACGTAAACCCAATCAAGCCATTATTGGTAGTATTTGTTCCATCTGGTAACAATCCCCGGTCACCTCGCGAGAGGACGGAAACACTTTATTTGACAAAGTCATAGCTCGAATACCACCCATAAGAAACCCCAGTCACCTCGAGAGGGGACTGCAAACTGGGGGAATTATGATGCAATTTTTAAAATAGGATTAGATATTTAAAATAAGAAAAATCTTGACATCGCTTTCAAGATTTGATATAATAACAATCGTAAAAACAGTACTGATAATAACTAAAAAAGGGCGCCCTAGATTCGGTGAAAAATACTTTCACCGTTTTTAGGCGCTTTTTCTTATTATAGAAAGGAATGGAAATGTGAAGAAAATACGATTGCATCTTTCAAAGGCATCTTTGAAGGATGATGACTTAGTCTGTAAACTGCAGGGCTTTCTCATGGAGAAGCTGTCGGATGACTTTGCCTCCTTCCTCCATCAGCAAGAGACCAATCCATATTCGATGAATCTTCGTTCGGAGCGGGAGGAGTCTATTTGGACGGTAAACTTACTTTCGGAAGAAGCGGAGCAGCAGATATTGCCCCAGCTATTGAGTCTTGAAACGATAAAATTAGAGACTTATTCTGAGGAGATTCTGGTGAAGAATATCGAGATCCAGTCCCTTTCTTCCCAGTCCTTGCTGGAGATTTTTCAGGGAGATGAGGCTTCGCACTTGATAAGCCTGAACTTCTATACTCCGACGACCTTTAAACGTCAGGGACAGTTTGTCCTTTTTCCAGATACACGTCTAATCTTTCAGAGCCTCATGCAGAAGTACAGCCGGCTGGTAGAAGGCAAAGCAGAGATAGAGGAGGAAACGCTGGAGTTTTTAGCAGAGCATAGCCAAATCAGCAGTTATCGTCTGAAGAGTCATTATTTCCCGATTCATGGACGAAAATACCCCGCCTTTGAGGGCAGGGTAACTATTCGGATCCAGGGAGCGTCTACCTTAAAGGCCTATGCCCAGATGCTTCTGAGATTCGGGGAATATTCTGGAGTCGGAGCTAAATGCAGCTTAGGAATGGGAGGGATGAGAATTGAAGAAAGAAAAACTTGATTTGATTTACCAGGCCTTGTTTTACAACTTTGGCAGCCTTATCGCAAGAGCTGAAAACAAGGAAGACTATAGTGAGGAACTGGTTAAGAACTGGCTTGAGCAAAACGCTCCGCACTGGTCGGACATAGACAGTCAACAGAAAGAGCGCAGTGAAAAAATCATTCTCTTAGCCAATCAAATGGCTAGTGGCTTAGATCTAGATGCTTCGGAAGTTTTATCGGATCATTTTAAGCCACTTGCTGATATTTTTAATGTTTTCAAAGAGAAAAGGAGTTACCTTTATAAGCCTTTGACTTTGTTAGAGGATGAACAAAGGCTACCAGAGTCAGCTGATCTAGGAGGCCTTCCAATTACTCAGCAGGACTATAAGAGGATTCTTGATAAATTGGCAGCTATTCTGAAAGAGCATTCTTTCAGCGTAGAAAGTATACCGAATCTCCTTCACGCACTGGAAGCTCTCTGTTCATTTGTACCTGTAAGTCCAGGTCTGGAAGATTTTGCAGATATTAATGTATCTCAGCATAGTCTCTTAACGGCAGGATTTGCAGCTGCTATCTGGGATTATCTAGAGGAGCATGGAGATGACTGGCTGGATGCCTTTAGCCAAGAAAAGGTCTTTCTACTTGCGAGTTTTGATGTATCCGGTATTCAGGATTTTATCTATAATATCTCAAGTGGCGGAGCAGCTAAACAGCTGAAAGCCCGAAGTTTGTACCTTGATTTAATGAGTGAACATATCGTTGATAGCTTGCTGGAAAAACTAGAGCTTTCAAGAACAAATCTACTCTACGTCGGAGGAGGTCATGCTTACTTCATCTTGGCAAATACAGAGAAAACAACCGCTCTTTTAAAGGAGTTTGAAGCATCTTTTAATCAGTTCTTACTAGAGAACTTCCAGACAGGACTCTATGTCGCTTTTGGATGGACAGCATTTGCGGCAGGGGAGATTACTAGACAAGTCCAGTCTACATCAATAGCTTCGCTTGCTGCATATCGAACTATCTATCAAAAGACCAGCCGGATGATTTCTGATAAGAAGCTTTCACGATATGATGCAGAGACCTTGAAATTCTTAAACAAAGGTGGAAATAATTCTGAAAGAGAGTGTGAAATCTGCCATTCTGTAGAGAAGCTTACAAAACAAGTTTATGAGGATGAAGAGCATTCTCTCTGCCATATTTGTGATGAACTGAGAAAATTCTCAAAAAGGATTTCAGATGATACCTTCCGAGTTTGCAGAGGTGGAGCAGCAGGTTTGCCAATCGGTCCCGATGCTGTACTGGTAACAGCTGAAGGTGATCAAGCCTTGCAAACAGACCGTTTCTATGTCAAGAATAAGTGGTCACTTGATCAGTCAGGAACTCATATTTTTGCGGGTGACTATCGCTATGCAGAGATTCATGAGTATGCTGATATGGCTCAGGACAAAGATACTGGTTTAGGAATTCGTCGTTTGGCTGTTGTTCGTTTGGATGTGGATGATTTAGGTGCAGCCTTTATGGCAGGGTTTTCTCATCAAAAAGATGGAATCTACAGTAGTCTTTCAAGATCAGCGATTTTCTCTCGTAATATGAGTCTGTTTTTTAAGTTCTATATTCAGCAGTTTGCGGATGGGAAAAAGATGACGATTATCTATGCTGGTGGGGATGATGTCTTTGCTATTGGTGCTTGGAAAGATGTGATTGATTTTACAGTGGAATTGAGGCAAGCCTTCTTAAAATGGTCTGATGGGAAGTTGACACTTTCTGCTGGTATTGGCTTGTTTGCTGATAAAACCCCTATCAGTCTTATGGCGTCTTATACTGGAGACTTGGAAGAGGCTGCAAAAGCAAATGACAAAGATAGTCTTAGTTTATTTGAGGAGAAATTCACATTTAAATTTGATGATTTTATCACTGAAATCTATCAAGGTAAGCTGATTAACATTCGCTCCTTCTTTAAGAGTCAAGATGAGCGAGGAAAGGTATTTATCTACCGTTTGATTGAACTTTTGAGAGACTATACGAAAATCAATGTAGCTCGTTTGGCTTATTATTTAGCACGTCTTGAGAATAGTTCCAAAGACAAAGAAGCTTTTAGAGAGTTTAAAAATCTCTTTTTCAGCTGGTACAATGCTGGAGCAAAAGAACGAAAAGAGGCTGAGGCAGCTCTCTTACTCTATCTTTATGAAACTAGAAAGGATTAGGAAATGGCAATTTTAACGGATGAAAATTATGTTGATAAGGCAGAAAAGGCAATATTACAATTAAGGAAGAAAAATGATGAATTTTTTTTGACTACAAGTCAAATTAGGAATATTTTATCACTTACAAGTAGCATTTCAGATAAAAGTAATGTTAGAAATTTTGAAGAGTTAAATTCTGATTTGTCGTATTTAAGAGTTAGACTAGTCTATCAATCACGCCGGAATGAGATAAGATTTAGAGGTGAGAAAATCTATCCAGTTGAAGATTTATTATTACAAAGTGATTTGCTAGAAGCTTTAAAGGAAGTTAAAGACAAAGTATCTCTGCAACGTTTTTGTCGCTATATGGAAGCCTTAGTTGCTTATTTCAAGTTTTATGGAGGTAAAGATTAATGACATACGCAAAAGTAAAAATTTCAGCTAATATTCACTTGAAGACTGGCTTACATATCGGCGCTAGCAATGCTTTTGCAGCCATTGGTGCAACTGATTCTCCTGTCATTAAAGATCCGATTACTAACTATCCAATTATTCCTGGGTCTAGCATTAAAGGAAAAATGAGAAGTCTGTTAGCTAAGGTTTACAATGAGACACTGGCTTCTTCACCTGAAGATGATGGAGACATTTTAAGTCGCCTCTTTGGTAATCATAGTTCAAAAAAATTTAGAATTGGTAGATTGATTTTTCGAGATGCATTTTTGATAAATGCTGACGAATTAGATAAAAAGGGTGCTAGAGGATATACTGAGGTTAAGTTTGAGAATACTATTGACCGCATTACAGCTGAGGCAAACCCGCGTCAAATTGAAAGAGCTATTCGAGAAAGTGTCTTTAATTTTGAACTGATTTATGAAATTACAGATGAGTCAGCCGAACAGGCAGAAGAAGATTTAAAAGTTATTGTTGATGGTCTAAAACTTTTAGAGTTGGACTATCTTGGAGGTTCTGGAAGCCGTGGGTATGGAAAAGTTTCTTTCGAAGATTTGCAACTTGAGACAGTCTTCGGAACTTATGATACTAGCAACTTGAATGAGTTATTGAAAACGGAGGTCTAAAATGGCCTATAAAATGTATCTCTTGAGCTTTCAGACTGCTCATTTCGGTACTGGTAAATTAGATAGTACTGCTTTTACTTTTACAGCTGATCGTTTATTTTCGGCGCTGTTTATTGAAGCTATTAAGATGGGCAAAGAAGAGGATTTTCTATCTTTAGTCCGACAGGATGATTTTGTGCTATCAGATGCATTCCCTTTTGTTGATATGCCATTTTTACCAAAACCAATCGGCTATCCTAAAATGGATAAATTACCTCAAATGAATGACCTTGTTGAGCTGAGAAAGCAAGCGAAAAAAACAAAAAAATTAAGTTACATCCGTTTAGATGATTTTGAAGCTTTTTTGAATGGAAAAGTATTAGATAATGAGGAGTTTGGAAAACTAAATATCGTTACCAAAAATCAGCCTTTTATGGATGGACATTTATTCCAGGTTAGAACAATTACTTATCAAGAGAATGTTTCTCTATACCTTATTGCTAAACAAAGTCAGCTTTTTGATGAACTTATGACTGCACTGCAATTTTCTGGACTGGGCGGAAAAAGAAGTTCTGGCTATGGAAGGTTTCATCTTGAAATAAAGGATGTACCAGAGAAACTGTCTAAACACTTAGCTTTTGAAGCTGTATCAAATGTTATGACACTAACAACAGCACTGCCAAATGATGATGATTTAGAAGAAGCTATTTGCAATGGACAGTACTTGTTGGCTAAATCAAGTGGCTTTGCCTTTAGCAACAGCTATCAAAGTAATTTTAGGAAGCAAGATTTCTACAAATTTAAAGCTGGCTCAACTTTTTCAAAATCATTTCGAGGGCAGATTGCTGATATAAGGCCGGTCAATTTCTCACATCCTGTCTGGAATTTTGCCAAACCGCTTTTTTATAAATTGGAGGTCTAGTATGAAACATGAATACAGAACATTTAAGCTGACTCTTCGTACTATGGCGCCACTACATATCGGAAGCGGAGAGAAGTATACTAGTCGCGAGTTTATTTATGAAAATGGAGCTTACTATTTTCCTGATATGGGAAAGTTTTACTCATCTATGGTTGAGAAAGGGTTATCAGATAAGTTTGAGTCTTTTCTGATGGAGCATGGTAAAGCATCTAGAAATAATCGATTAATTTCATTTGTAGAGGGAAATAGAATCAGGGAGCGAAATTTCGGTGGTTATAAAATCCAAGAGACAGGTTTTGAAAAAGATAAATCTACCAAGGGAACTATAAATGAAGTTTCTAAATATATCCGAGATGGATTTGGAAAGCCTTATATTCCAGGTAGTTCGTTAAAAGGCGCTATTCGAACTGTTTTGCTCAATGCGCATTCTCAGTGGGAAAAGACAAATTTTGTTTCAGAAAAAAAACGAGAAAATAAAAGAGTAGTTCCTTGGGGAGCAAAGAAGAATGAAAATTTTGATGACATCTTTAATGAAATCAGGATTAGTGACAGTCTCTCGTTGAAAATCAAGAACAGAGAATTTCAAAGTCAAGATTTGATACTAGCACAGAAATGGGATTATTCTGCTATCACAAAAAATGCTAAACCAATTCCTTTATATCGAGAATCTCTTCCCCCTCTTACGATTGCTGAATTTGTTATTACTACTACATCTGATAGAGCGGCGAAGATGATTGAACAGCTTGGTAATTTATCGTTTAAATTTTATAATAACTATAAAGCTTTTTTCTTGGAGGAGTTTGACGAAAAATATTATCAAAAAAATGTTCAGTATCCTCTTTATTTAGGATCTGGAAGTGGTGCTTGGACAAAAACAGTATTTAAGCAGGCTGACGGAATTCTACAAAAACGATATAGTAGAATGAAAACTAAAATGGTTCGTAAGGGCGTATTGAAATTAACCAAAGCTCCCAATCTAAAGTTCTGTGTCAATGGTGATACTAGAACTCTTGTTAGAAACACAGATAATTTTTACGAAATGGGAAAAGTGAATTTTATTATTCAGGAGGTTTCTAAATGAGAATTTTGATCTCTTCGGTGGGTGATACAGATCCTATTCGAGGTTTTCGCGATGGTGCTCTTCTTCATATAGCTAGGAAATACAGACCAGACAAAATCATTATCATTTATTCAGAAAGAACTGTTCTACGACATGATAGGATAGTAGCAGCTCTTCACTCTATTGAAGAATCTTATAGTCCTGAAATAGAGCAATACCCAACAATCATTAAGAATTCCGAAGTTTTTATTTTTGATAAGATGTATGAACAAATTGAGAGATTTCTAAATCCAGCATTTTTTAATAATACTGATGAATTTATTTTAAATTTATCTAGCGGGACGCCTCAGATTAAGTCTGCTCTATTTATTATTAATAGATTGAATGATATTAATGTAAAAGCTGTTCAAGTTCCTAGTCCGACTGGTTCTTCTAACGAGAGGTTAGAACATGATAATGAAGAAGATATTGATGAATTAATTGAGACAAACGAGGATAATAGTCCTAATTTTGAGGATAGGACGATAGAAGATAAATCAGAGAAGTTCAGACAAGCACTTTTAAAACGAACGGCTAAAAATTTGATTGAAAAATATGATTACAGAGCTGCCTTAGATGTTTTGAATAGCTTGATTTCTGATGATAATCTAAGAAAAGTTAAAGAAGAATTAAAGAATCTCGTGGATGCTCTGGATAGACAGGATATTCCCCAGAGACTAAAAAAGCGGAAGCTGGACGAAACTACTAAGCGAGTTTTAAATGCTTATCTGATTATTGATATTCAGAAAAAAAGAAGCAATGTTGGTGAAAGTTTTATCCGAATGAGATCGCTTTTAGAATTTATTGCTGAAGACTATATTAATAAAAATTATCCTCAAGAATTGAGGAATATTGAAAATTATTTTGATAGGAATTATATACTTTTTGGTGACTATATAACAATTTTAAAGAACAATCAAGAGTGGGAAATATTGAAGGAAATGAAACCGATTAGAGAGTTGACTTCCTCTAGAAATGCAATAGCGCATACTTTGGATTCCTTAAGTCCGGAAGATGTTAAGAAATTAAGCAGAGCACTGAAAGCTTTGAAGAAATTAATCTTAACCTACTATTCTTTTGATAAAAGTTTATTAGATTTCTATGAAAACACAAATGATAGATTGTTAGAAAGTTTGAATGCAAAATGAAAATTTTAATATCTGCAGTTGGGACGACAGATCCCATTATGAAGAATCACGATGGAGCTTTGCTGCATCTAACTCGAATATATCGTCCAGAAAAAATTGTTTTAATTTATAGCGAGGAGATGTTAGCTAAGAAGGAATGGATAGAAACGGCTCTTCAGTCTATTGAAGGCTATTCGCCAATCATTGTTGTCGATTCGACTATTTTAAAAAACGATGAAGTCTATATTTTTGATAAGATGTATGAAGAAATCACTCAGATTATTAAGCGTTATAAAAATGATGAAGATGAACTAATCTTAAATCTTTCTTCTGCGACTCCTCAAATAATTTCTGCGATGTTTGCTGCTAATCGAATCTATGATTATAATACTAGAGCTGTGCAAGTTGCGACTCCAGATAAATCAGCTAATCGACGTTTTGATCCAGCTTCCGGCCCTGATATTGAAGAATTAATTGATACAAATATAGATAATAGTAGTAGCTTTGAGAATCGTAGCTTAGAAGATAAATCTGAAAAGTTTAATCAGTCTTTGGTGAAACGCTACCTGAGACAACTTATCAAGCAGTATGATTATGCAGCAGCGCTTGCAATTCTGACGAAAAAAGATAACAAAATTCTGTCTAAAACAAAGCAAAAGAAAGTATGTGCTATTCTGGAAAATTTTGTTAATGTGTTTAGAAAACAATCACTGCTAGCAGATATTTCAAATCAAGATTTTAGTGCTCAAGAGGCTAAAGCAATCAACTACTTTTTAATGATTGATATTTTAAATCGTCGAGGACATATTGCTGATGTTTTGATAAAATCAAAATCTCTTGCCGAATTTCTTTTAGAAGAGCTTCTTCGTAAAGAGCATCCTAACCTCATTATCAGAACTGACAATTTACCTAGATTAAATCCAGAACACTCAGACTCTGATGAAATTATAACTTATATTGATTCTATTCTAAAGAAGGAGAGAAGTATTGAAAAAGAAGAGAGAATTTTTCAATACAATTCTGTTTTGAATCTGCTGTCATTTTATAATATTTTAGAGTTTTATAAAGAAGATGAGGATTTGATGGACAGTATCAAGGTTGTAAAAAGTTTCAATGGAGAGCGAAATAACCTTGCTCACGGTTTGATGGAGATTGATAGTCAGACTGTAAATAATAAAAGAATGCTGAAATTAATCAGAGCTTTGCAAGCAATGCTTCAGTATAATTACTCCTTTGATGTAGAATGGTTTAGTTATTTTGATAAGAAAAATGAATTTTTACTTGATCAGTTAAAATAAGCCAGCTTGTAATCAATTATGGTTCTTTAAACTGTAAAAAAACCCGCATCGGTTATCCCGATACGGGTTTAATCTATTATTATTTATCAAACTTCACTTCCTCAATCAGATACTCAATGAAGCGTTCTCCCATTTTGGATAGGCTGGCTTTTTCGTGCTGGATGTAGACCAGCTCAATCGGATCATCAATGTCCAGTGGGATTGACACGATATTATCTCCGTTGAGGTTGCTGTTGAGGATACCGGTTGCAATCGTGTAGCCATCCAGACCGATCAAAAGGTTAAAGAGGGTCGCACGGTCGCTGACCACGATAGATTTTTTATGGTGTTCCTGAGAGAGAATTTCCTCAGAAAAGTAGAAGGAGTTGTGAGTCCCTTGGTCATAGCTGAGGTAGGGGAAGTTTTCTAAGTCAGATAATTGAACCAGCTTTTTCTTGGCTAGCGGATTGGACTTGCTGACAAAGATATGGGGCTGAGCTGTAAAGAGATGAGTGGCAATCAGGTGATTGTCATCCAGCATCTTGGATAGGACATCGCGGTTGTAGCTATTGAGAAAGAGGACGCCGATTTCACTGCGGAAGTTTTTTACGTCGTCAATAATTTCCCAAGTCCGAGTTTCCCGCAAAAAGAGCTCGTATTTCTCCATATCGCTTTTTTTAAGCAGGGAAACAAAAGCATTGACCACAAAGGCATAGTGCTGGGCAGACACGCTAAAAAGCTCACGGTGGGCGACAGGGTTTTTGTATCGCTCCTCTAGAAGCTGCGTCTGCTCAACTACCTGCCGGGCATAGGAAAGAAACTCCATGCCGTCCTTGGTCAAGGTAATTCCCTTGGGATTGCGAATGAAAATCTCGATTCCCATTTCATTTTCCAAATCCCGCACAGCATTGGACAAACTAGGCTGTGTAATGAAAAGCTGCTTCGCAGCTTCGTTCATACTGCCAGTCTCGACGATTTTGATAATATAGTGTAACTGTTGAATTCTCATAGGACTATTTTATCACAAACTGAGTTGATTTTTCTAGTGATTGCTAGTTCTGAGGACAAACTTAACATATGTAAGAACTTCTATATGTTACTATGGGTATAGAATGGTAGAAGTAGATTTTCTCAATCTACTTGAATAACGATTTTTATAGGATTGGTTGCGTCTGGATTTTGATTTTTTGAAATAGCCGTGATAAAATAAAAGTTGGTTTCAGTCTATCAAATAGTTTTAATGAAATCTGTTTTTAATACTATCTATGTAGTCTAAACTAAATTTATAAGTTAGTAAGGTAATTAAATCAAGAAGTTATGAAAAAAGATGATGAATCATTCGAAGAAATATTTTCTGATATTTCCAAAGAGGAGAAAAAGAACAAGAATAAAAGGACTGCATTTATTGTCATAGGTTCTTTAGTTTACGGAGCACTTATTTTGACGGCTGTTGTTTTTTCATTTCTTCATTCGCAGAAACATTTAACTTCTCGAAAAACTAGTTCAACACAGGAAATAGTATCTTCTACAAGTTCTGATTCTGAACAAAATGAGGCAGAAATTTTTGCTAGAAAGTTGATAAGTGACGAAAAAGAATATCAATTTTCTTGGGAAGTTCAGGATTTTGATGGTTTAAGATTTGACAAAAATCTTGGAGGGACCAGTCTGGATGCGATAATCAACAGATATGGAAGGCCTGATTCGGGTGAAGGATGGATAGCCTTGAATTATGGGAAAGAAACTCCTCAAATTCGGTTGCGATGGCATAGTATCGAGCGTTATAAGTATGCTTATGTAAGCTTAGTTTTTGAAAAATTTAAAGATGAATACAAACTTATCTCTAAAGAATACTACAATTTAAATAGTTCTAAATTACCCATTGATACCGAAGCGAGCAGAGATTTCACTTGGACTCAAGCAGCGTTCGATAGTTTGCTTTTGGAAAATAAGGAAGGAAATTCTCAAACGGGTTCTACCTATGAAGAAATTATCAGTCTGTATGGACCACCGCAAAATCAAAATCTGTCAGCTGAAGATTATATTTCTAATTTAAAAGTTTCTTATGTGTCACCTAAGCCAGATGAAAGCAATATGAAGCTTAGGCAAGTTGATTTAGAGTTTATTAAGATAGATTCGGGCAACTGGTATCTTGTGAAAAAAGATTCTGTAAATTTGAACTAACACTAGATTTTATTTTCTGATGCATTATTTTTTTGTAGTCACCTTGACATTCCTCATCGCTAACGATATAATGTTTACAATTTAACCTTTAATTAAGTCCAGTGAGGCTGTAAGGTAGGAAAAACGGTATAAGAGGCAGTTGGCTGCCTTGTTTTTTGCGAAACCTTGCTGCGGCGAGGTTTTTCTTGTAGAAAGTGAGGTTGTCATGGTTAGTGACAGTTGTAAAAAGAGATTTGGCAAGATTATGCTGGAGCAGATGGAGCTGCTTGAGCAAGTAGAAATTGCGCCTAATATTTTTTCCATGATTCTAAAGGGACAAATGGTTGCTCAGATGCAGGCTGGGCAGTTTTTACATATTCGGGTACCAGATGAAAGCAAGCTTTTGCGCCGGCCTATCTCAATCGCAGAGATTGACCGAGACAATCTGACTTGTCGCATTATTTATCGGATAGAAGGCGGCGGGACGGCTATTTTTTCTCAACTGCCAGTTGGCTCGTTTCTTGATGTTATGGGACCTCAGGGAAATGGCTTTGATTTAAGTCCTGTAAGGGCAGATGACCGAGTTTTGATTATCGGTGGTGGGATTGGTGTCCCTCCCTTGCTTGAGGTTGCTAAAGAATTGCATACCAAGGGTGCACAAGTGACAGCTGTACTGGGATTCTCTGATAAATCTGCTGTTATTTTGGAAGCAGAAATGAAAAAATACGCTGATGTCATTGTCACGACGGATAATGGTTCCTATGGTCGCAAGGGCTATGTATCAGCGGTGGTAGATGAGATGACCCAAGACTATGCGGCTGTCTATTCCTGTGGAGCGCCAGCCATGCTCCAGTATGTCGATCGTAAGTTTCAGGACCATCCGCATGCTTATCTCTCCATGGAGTCTCGTATGGCTTGTGGTATGGGCGCTTGCTATGCCTGCGTCGTTCATGTGGCAGGTCAGGACGAGTCAGTCAATAAGCGGGTTTGTGAAGACGGGCCGGTCTTTGAGACGGGCACGATTATTGTCTAGGAGGGAAAAAGAATGAGTGACCAACGTTTAAGGGTTTCCTTGCCAGGCTTGGACCTAAAAAATCCTATTATTCCAGCCTCTGGCTGCTTTGGCTTCGGACAAGAGTATGCTAAGTACTATGATTTGGACCTGCTAGGCTCTATCATGATAAAGGCAACGACCTTAGAGCCTCGATTTGGCAATCCCACACCGCGGGTGGCAGAAACGCCAGCTGGTATGCTTAATGCTATTGGTTTGCAAAATCCTGGCGTTGAAGTTGTACTGACTGAAAAACTACCCTGGCTGGAAAAGCATTATCCCGGCCTGCCAATCATCGCTAATGTAGCGGGATTTTCCAATCAAGAGTATGCCACAGTGGCTGGGAAAATATCTCAAGCCCCTAATGTCAAGGCTATTGAGCTCAATATCTCCTGTCCTAATGTTGACCATGGAAATGCTGGGCTTTTGATTGGTCAAGTTCCAGAGTTGGCTTACGAAGCAACTAAGGCAGCAGTAGAGACTTCTGCTGTACCAGTCTATGTCAAATTAACTCCAAGCGTAGCAGACATTACTCAGGTAGCCAAGGCTGTTGAAGACGCTGGTGCTGCTGGTTTTACCATGATTAACACCTTAGTAGGTATGCGATTTAACTTGAAGTCGCGCAAGCCTATTATCGCTAATGGCACAGGGGGTATGTCGGGTCCGGCTGTCTTTCCGGTAGCGCTCAAGCTTATCCGTCAAGTGGCGCAGGCAAGCAAACTTCCCATTATTGGTATGGGGGGAGTTGATTCTGCGGAGGCTGCTCTGGAGATGTTTATAGCAGGTGCTTCAGCTATCGGGGTGGGCACTGCCAATTTCACGGATCCTTATGCCTGTCCGACCATCATTGAAGACTTGCCAAAGGTTATGGATAAATACGGCATCGAAAGTCTTGAAACTTTACGAAAAGAAGTTCGAGAGAATTTGCTTTAAAGTTACATTTTTGCTTGACAATCCTGCTGTGAAATTATAGAATGAACTAAATATAACCTTTAAAGAAGTCCAGAGAGGCTACTAAGGTACATACGTTTGAATGGCAACTACTGCCACATTTTCGTGTAACCTTGCTCTCGGGCAAGGTTTTTCTATGTCTCTGGGCCTAACGTGAAGGTTGGTTTTGAGATATAAATGACCAATGGACTTCTTTGAAGATAATAACTTAAAAGGAGATTTTCCCCTCATGCGTGAAGAACGGCCTATTATCGCCCTCGACTTTCCATCTTTTGACGATGTCAAAGATTTCTTGGAGCATTTTCCGGAAGATGAAAAACTCTATGTCAAAATCGGCATGGAATTCTTCTATGCCATCGGTCCAGAAATCGTTCATTATCTGAAAGGTCTTGGACACAGCATTTTCTTGGATCTGAAACTGCACGACATTCCCAATACAGTACGCTCAGCCATGTCTGTCTTAGGTACTTTTGGCATCGACATGGTGACGGTCCATGCAGCAGGCGGTGTAGAGATGATGAGCGAAGCTAAGAAGGTCTTGGGGGATAAGGCTAAGTTGGTTGCGGTGACCCAGCTGACCTCGACCAGCGAGGAAGATATGCGTGATTGCCAAAATATCCAGACTACGGTTCAGGAGTCTGTAGTCAATTACGCTCGGAAAGCTAAAGAAGCCGGTTTGGATGGCGTCGTTTGCTCAGCTCAAGAAGTTGAATTGATTAAGGCGGCAACTGCTGAAGACTTTCTCTGTGTGACGCCGGGTATTCGACCAGCTGGAGCAGAAATTGGCGACCAGAAACGGGTTATGACTCCGCAAGAAGCTCATCAAATCGGTAGTGATTATATTGTAGTAGGACGTCCGATTATTCAGGCTGAAAATCCTTGGGATGCCTACCACGAGATTAAGAAGCAGTGGAATAGCTAAGTAAGAACAAGAGATACGATTTAAATCGTTATACGAAATTAACAGCATCATAAAATTTCAATTTTATAAGGAGCAAAAAATGACTTTAGCAAAAGAGATTGCGCGTGATTTATTGAAAATCAAAGCTGTGTATTTGAAGCCAGAAGAGCCTTTTACGTGGGCGTCGGGCATCAAATCACCTATATATACGGACAACCGTGTGACCTTGGCCTATCCAGAGACTCGGACCTTGATCGAGGATGGTTTTGTCGAAAAGATTCGGGCGGAATTTCCAGATGTAGAAGTCATTGCTGGAACTGCGACAGCAGGCATTCCTCATGGAGCCATTATCGCGGATAAGATGAACCTGCCATTTGCCTATATCCGCAGCAAACCAAAAGATCACGGAGCGGGCAATCAAATCGAAGGTCGCGTAGCGCCTGGGCAGAAGATGGTTGTCATTGAGGATTTAATCTCAACTGGCGGTTCGGTCTTGGATGCGATTGCTGCAGCGAAACGAGAAGGTGCGGATGTGATTGGAGCAGCAGCCATCTTTACCTATGAGCTGCCAAAAGCAGAAAAGAACTTCAATGAAGCGGGTGTGAAATTAGTAACCCTTTCTAACTACACTGAGCTAATCACTCTGGCCGAAGCTGAGGGGTATGTCAGTCCTGAGGGTTTGGACTTGCTTGAGAAATTTAAGCATGACCAAGAAAATTGGCATGCCTAGACCGAATAGAAATAAAATGATCTGACTCTTATTCAGGTCATTTTTCAGTAAAACGTCCTTGTCTTACCTTTAAAAATGGCTTAAAGTCTCGGCATTTGGTATAATAGAGCTATGTCTAAGATTTATCATCTATCCTTTTCGATATTACAGAAAGTTATGCTGATTACGGCTGTTCATTGGTTTCTGATTGCCATCTGGCATGTTGCAGAGCTGAATAGTATAGCTATAATTGCCTTTGCTGGCTTGGCTTATCTGGCCTATCGCTATCGGCATTTGCTAGAAAAAGCTTATCATTGGCTGATGAAGCATAAACTTCTTATTATGCTAGCTGCCTTTATTTTTCAGCTGATTATGCTCTTTTCAGCAGAACTTTTGATTAGGCGGGATGCAGCAGTTGTCTTTACAGGGGCTTTCAAAACTCTGAAAGAAAGCTCCATTTCCAGCTATCTGACCCGCAACCCTAACAATGTCTCACTCTTTCTCTACGAGCGTTTTTTCTTTAACGTATTTGGGGAATCTGGTCTATGGGTCATGCAGGCCTTGAATATTGTTTATACTAACGTAACGGCCTTGATTCTCTATAAGGGCTGCCAAAAGTATTTTTCCCAAAAGGCTGCAGATGCTGTCTTTAGTTTATATGTGCTCTTACTGGGATTCTCTCCTTATTTCTTTTCAATGTATACCGATATTCCGCCTCTGCCTTTCATTAGTCTGCAGATTTTCCTAGTTCTGGGATTGCTAAAGGGAGAGGAAACCAGTAGACAGCTGGTTTGGCGCAGTATTTTGCTTGGGCTGATGACTAGTCTGGCTTTCTTCTTTAGACCAACAGTAATGATTCTGCTGATAGCTGTCTTTGGAGTCCTCTTTTTCAAAAAGAATTGGAAGAAGTTCTTTCTAGCATTAGTCGTTTTTGCTTGCAGTTTTGCGATTAGTTACGCCCCGCTGCATTACTGGTCCAAGCATCAGACGGAAGTGCCGATTATGAAGGGAGAGGGACTAGCAAAAGGTCCCCTGCTCTTTATCAATCTAGGTCTGACCTTTAATGGCCACAATCAGGAAGATATGAAAGAAGGGCTCTTGCAGTACATTGAGCCCGATAAGCAGTATGACTATAACAATGGCATGTTTGCCAAGGAATATGTTATCAAGGAAATCAAGCGGCGCTTAAGTGAATATAATCCTTTGACTTTAGCTCATCATCTCTTCCACAAGCAGTCTCTGACTGTAGCAGAAGGTGATTTGGGCTGGCTCTACCGCAGTGTTGAAAATGAAAAGACGCCTTATATATCGCCTTTTTACCAAGATACGAAGGATAATCCTTTAACTCAGTTTGTCCGTGACTTCTTCCTGAACACTGACAAGTCAGAATTTGTCTATTTCTCGCTGTCCAAGCAGGTGGTCTGGATTGTCATGGCGGCAGGACTTGTCTTTGCCCTTTGGAAATATCGCTCCAGTGATGAGCTGAATTTTCTAACCTTAGCTGTTTTTGGTGGCCTGCTCTTTCTGCAGATTTTCGAGGGAGGGAAGACGCGTTATCTGATTCAGTTTTTGCCACAGATTCTAATTCTGTCTGCCCTAGGATTAGCCCAGTATCCTCAAGCCCTAGGGAAGTTTCGCTTTTGGACTAGAAAGAAGGAGTCTTTAGAATGAAAAGACCTGTTCCTATCTATGAACCGCTTTATAGCTTGAAGTCTATTGCCGAGAATATCTGGATTGTTGACGGTGATTTGATTGAGATGGATGCAGTGGTGACAAAGTTGCCTTTTTCTACCCGCATGACTGTTATCAAGTTAGCAAATGGTCAGCTCTGGTGCCATTCACCAATTCAGCCAAATCAAGCCTTGTTTGACCAGTTGGATGTTTTGGGACCAGTTGCACATCTTGTTTCGCCTAATAAGATTCACTATGCCTATATAGCTGACTGGAAGAAGCGTTATCCTGAGGCAATTGCTTGGTCTAGCCCAGGAGTGGAAGAGAGAGCAGCCAAGCAGAAAATACCAGTCTCTTTTAATGAAAAACTGACAGATGAGGCTCCAGAAGCTTGGGCAGGTCAGATAGATCAGTTGGTTTTCAAGGGAAGTACTTATATTGAGGAAGTTGTCTTTTTTCATAAGGACAGTCAAACCTTGATTTTGACAGATTTGATTGAGAATTTTGAAACAAAACATTTTCCAAGTCAGATTCGCGGCAAGGCTTATAAATTAGTTCGAGTTGCAGCTCCGGATGGCCAGACACCTATTGACTACCGCATGACCTTTATCGGTCATCAAAAAGAAGCCAATGAATGTCTAGAGCAGATGCTGGCTTGGCAACCGGAGAAAATCATACTAGCCCACGGTTCTTGTTTTCTGGAAAATGGCAGAGCAGAACTCAGAAGAGCACTTAGGTGGATAAAATAGGAAAAAAGTATTTATTGCCTTGTTTCAAGGAGGATATCTCTAAAATTTTATGATAAAGAGAAGCTTGTTTTTTAATTTTATATACAAAATCGTTTTTCTTATGTTTCTGATTTTGCTGACCGTTTTTGTTTTTTCTTATTTGATTCATAATGGAAGTGGATATGTACGGGAAGAAGCGAGTAAGAGTGAGAGAAAAAGTGCTTATGTAGGGGTCGCTGGTGGAATTATTATTTCTGGTTTCGCTTTTGTTCGATTTCTTGAATTAACTGAGCATATCAGCAGGCATAGAAAATATCTTAAAATAATGACGGAGGAATTATCTCCAACTCCTGATTTTGAAACAATAGAAGAAGAGGTCGACTTTCACGACAAAGAATTAAAGCTTTTGATTTATAAGAATTGCCTCATTACTTATCATAACTATTTCTGTTTTAGGAAGATTGATTCTCAAATTTGGCAGATTTTCTTGAATAAATATCAGAAATATAGTCGATACAAGGGCAAGAAAAACAAGTCTCTTTTGCCGCCGAAGTTCTTCCTTATTGTCAGAAATATAGATTATAGAGAACAGTTTATGCCATTTAGATACAAAGAGAAAAATTGGAGTCGCTTTAGTTCTTATCTAGCCGACCATTATCCGGCCATAGAGCTAGATGAACAAGTTCGTGAAATTGAGACGTAAGGAGACATATATGCAGCATTCAGCTTGGCACGCTTTGATTAAGGAGCAATTGCCGGAAGGTTATTTTGCAAAAATCAATCATTTTTTAGATGAAGTGTATGCTTCGGGGACCATTTACCCACCTCGGGAAAAGGTTTTTAATGCGATTCAGACGACAGATTTAGCAGATGTTAAGGTGGTTATTTTGGGGCAGGATCCCTACCACGGACCAAGACAGGCACAAGGCTTAAGTTTTTCGGTGCCTGATGACATTCCAGCTCCGCCTTCTTTGCAGAATATTCTCAAAGAACTGGCTGATGATATCGGTGTGAAAGAGTCGCATGATTTGACTTCCTGGGCTCAGCAAGGTGTTCTCTTGCTAAATGCTGGTCTGACAGTGCCTGCTGGTCAGGCCAATGCGCATGCTGGCTTAATCTGGGAGCCTTTTACTGATGCTATTATCAAGGTAGCTAATGAGAAGACCGATCCAGTTGTCTTTATCCTCTGGGGTTCTTACGCCCGCAAGAAAAAAGCCCTGATTAGCAATTCTCAACATTTGATAATCGAGTCAGCTCACCCAAGTCCGCTGTCCGCTTACCGTGGTTTCTTTGGTAGTAAACCTTTTTCTCGTACCAATGATTTTTTAGTAGCTAAGGGCTTGGAGCCTATCGATTGGTTAGCTTAGGAGGTAGTATGGTTCAGTTAGCAACGATTTGTTATATCGATAATGGTCGAGAGTTTCTTATGTTGCATCGCAATAAAAAGCCCAATGATGTTCACGCTGGAAAATGGATCGGTGTCGGTGGCAAGCTAGAGCGTGGAGAAACCCCGCAGGAATGCGCTGCACGTGAGATTCTAGAGGAAACAGGTCTAAAGGCCAAGCCTGTTCTTAAAGGCGTTATCACTTTTCCAGAGTTTACTCCCAACTTGGACTGGTACACCTACGTCTTCAAGGTGACGGAGTTTGAGGGGGAATTGATTGACTGCAACGAAGGGACTTTAGAATGGGTGCCCTATGACCAGGTTTTGTCTAAACCAACTTGGGAAGGCGATCATACTTTTGTTGAGTGGCTTCTAGAAGACAAGCCTTTCTTTTCAGCAAAGTTTGTTTATGACGGGGATAAGCTGCTGGATACGCAGGTGGACTTTTACGAATAAGGAGATAAGACGATGCTATTAATCAAAAACGGACGAGTTATGGATCCTAAAACTGGTTTTGACCAAATTGCTGACCTCTTGGTTGAGGGGAAGAAAATCGTCAAAATCGGTCAAGATTTGCAGGCAGAAGGAGCAAAAGTGATTGACGCCAGTGGTTTGGTTGTGGCTCCAGGTTTGGTGGATATACATGTGCATTTCCGGGAGCCAGGCCAGACTCATAAGGAAGATATTCATACGGGGGCCTTGGCAGCAGCAGCAGGTGGTTTTACGACCGTTGTTATGATGGCCAATACCAATCCGACTATCTCTACGGTTGAAACTCTGAAAGAAGTACTGGAGTCGGCTAGTCGGGAAAATATCCATATCAAGTCGGTTGCAACAATTACAGAGAATTTTGATGGGCAGCATCTGACAGATTTCCAAGGTCTTTTGGCAGCTGGTGCAGTAGGTTTTTCTGATGACGGTATTCCGCTGACCAACGCTGGCATTGTCCGCCAAGCCCTCGTAGAAGCGCGTAAAAATAACACCTTTATCAGCTTGCACGAGGAAGATCCCAATCTCAACGGCATACTTGGTTTTAACGAGCATATTGCCAAAGAGCATTTTCATATCTGCGGCGCGACAGGTGTGGCAGAGTACAGCATGGTTGCCCGCGATGTTATGATTGCTTATGATGCCAAGGCTCATGTGCATATCCAGCATTTGTCCAAGGCTGAGAGTGTAAAGGTGGTGGAATTCGCTCAGAAGCTAGGCGCTCAAGTCACTGCTGAAGCAGCGCCTCAGCACTTCTCGAAGACAGAAGCTCTGCTATTGACAAAGGGCAGCAATGCTAAGATGAATCCGCCTCTGCGCTTAGAATCGGACCGTCTGGCGGTTATCGAGGGGCTCAAGTCTGGTGTCATTTCTGTCATTGCGACGGACCATGCTCCACATCATGCTGACGAGAAAAATGTAGCCGATATCACTCAGGCGCCTTCTGGTATGACTGGGCTTGAGACTTCGCTTTCTCTGGGACTGACCTACTTGGTAGAGGCTGGTCATCTGAGCTTGATGGAGCTTTTGGAGAAAATGACATTTAATCCAGCTCAGTTGTATGGTTTTGATGCTGGATTCATCGCTCAGGATGGTCCTGCTGATTTGACAATATTTGATCCAGAAGCAGATAGACTTGTGACTGACCACTTTGCCTCCAAGGCAGCCAATTCACCTTTTGTTGGTGAAAAGCTGAAAGGCCAAGTGAAGTTTACTATCTGTGATGGGGAAGTTGTCTTTAAAGGATAATGCAGATTAGACTCTGATGAATTTCAGGGTCTTTTTTAACACAGAAAATTTTCTAGTAATTTTCTGAAAAACCGAATGTTTGTTAAAATAGTAGTGGTTTAGTTCCTTTTTAAGCAAAAAAGATGTATAATATAACAAAATACTAAAGAGGAGTGTTCGTTATATGAAGAAGAAATTTTTCATCTTACCTGTTCTATCAACAGTGCTTTTGGCACCTGCTTTTTTGGCTCATCAAGTCTCTGCAGAAGAGGCACAGGCTAGTCCAGAGCCGGCAACGACTGAGTTGACCAATCAGCCAGCTGCTGAGACAGCTTCTGAAGCGCAACTAACTGCTCCAGCAGCTTCAGCAGAAGAAAAGCCAGCAGATAGTCAGAATACAGCTGCTCCAGCTGGTCCAGCTGCGACAGAAGCCGCTGCAGCACCAGCCCAGTCAGAAAATCTACCAGAGGCTACGATTCTCCATACTAACGATGTGCATGGTCGCATCGTAGAGGAAAAAGGCGTTATCGGTGATGCTAAGCTGGCAACTGTCATCAAGGAAGAGCGCGCTAAAAATCCTAAAGTGCTAGTTGTGGATGCGGGTGATGCCTTCCAGGGTCTGCCAATTTCCAATAGTTCAAAAGGGGAGGAACGTGCGAAAATCCTCAATGAAATTGGCTACGATGCTATGGCAGTCGGGAACCATGAGTTTGACTTTGGTCTAGATGAGGCAAAGAAATACAAGGAAATTCTTAAATTCCCACTTCTCAGCTCCAATACCTACGCTAATAATGCTCGAGTTTTCCAAGCCTCTACCATTGTAGACAAGGACCCAGCGGTTGAGGGAGATGAGTTTGTGGTAATCGGTGTGACAACACCAGAAACTTCTACAAAAACTCACCCTAAAAACATCCAAGGTGTGACCTTCACTGATCCAATCACAGAAGTTAATCGGGTTATTGACGAAATTGAAGCACGCGCAGCGGCAGAAGGAAAGAACTACAAAAACTACGTTGTTTTGGCTCACTTAGGTGTTGACACGACCACACCGACTGAGTGGCGCGGCTCAACATTGGCTGAAGCCCTTTCTAAAAATCCTAAGCTCAAAGGTAAGCGTGTAACCGTTATTGACGGCCACTCCCACACAGTAGAGTCTACCACTTATGGTGATAATGTAACTTACAACCAGACCGGTAGCTATCTACACAATATCGGAAAAGTGACTTTCAAGGCCAATCAGCTTCTGGGAAATCCTCAGCAAATCTCTGCTGAAACAGCTAAAAAAGTCGCTCCAGACCCAGTTGTAGCAGACATGGTCAGCAAGATTAAAGCTAGGTACGACGCAGATAATGCCAAGGTTATTGTGGCAAACAGTCCTGTAGAGCTTAATGGTGACCGTGAAAATGTCCGTGTTCGGGAAACCAATCTGGGTAATGTTGTAGCCGATGCTCTCTACGATTATGGTCAAACTGGCTTTGCCAATAAAACAGACCTGGCTGTTACTAACGGCGGTGGCCTGCGTGAAACTATTGCTAAAGACAAGCCAATCACCAAGGGAGATGTCATCGCCGTATTGCCTTTCGGGAACACTATTTCGCAAATCAAGGTAACTGGTCAAAACATCGCAGATATGTTTGCCAAATCTCTGGGCTCTATTCTTCAGGAAAAAGATGGCAAGCCTGTGCTGGATGAGAACGGACAACCCTTGCTAGAACCAAGCGGTGGTTACCTGCAAATCTCTGGGGCTAAAGTCTACTACGACACGACTCTGACAGCTAATCAGCGTGTCCTCCACATTGAGATTAAGAACAAAGAAACGGGTGTTTATGAGCCTCTTGATCCAAATAAGACCTACTATCTGACGACCAATGACTTCTTGGCTGCTGGTGGGGATGGCTATACCATGCTGGGTGGCCCTCGCGAGGAAGGACCATCTATGGATGTGGCCTTCGCAGACTATCTGGCAAAAGCTGATTTGACAGCCTATGCGGTTATCAATCCAAACTCACGCGCTATCTCTATTTCATCCACTAAGGATACAGATGGTGATGGCTACAAAGATATTGAAGAAATCAAGCAAGGAACGGATCCGGCTAATGCGGCTTCCTACCCAGCTGGCTCCAAAGCAGTTGATCCTGGAAAACAGGCAGCGCCACTGGTTAACACGCCAAATCAAACCAAGCAAGTAGCAGTTCATGTTGCCAAGACCTTCACTAAGGATCCTGCAGCTAAAGAACTGCCACAGACAGGCAGCGAATCAACAGTTGCCCTGAGCTTAGTTGGTATGGTTTTAGGATTCTTTGGATTGGCAGGAATCAAGAAAAGTCACAAAGAAGACTAGTTAGAAGACACAATAAAACGGAAGTTGTTCACTTCCGTTTTATTTCTTAGCCTCAGGATTTTGATGTGTGATATTCAAGCCCCAAGGGATTAAGTTTTCTTTTTTCTGCTTTATACGTTGGATATTGTCCTTGTGCCGGAGGATAATAATCAAGGCTAGCGCAATGATAATCAGAGTGAAGAAGAGGTCATAGTTGGGCAGGATAAAGCCGACTAGAGGAAAAAGCAGCGCCGACAGGATGGCGATAACTGCCGAAAGCACACTTGCCAGAGAAATCATACTTCCCAGATAAAGGATGCTGGCAAAGATAACAATCAGATAAATAAAGAAGGCTGGTGAGAAGCCCAGAACAACCCCTGCACTGGTTGCCACAGCCTTGCCGCCCTTAAAGCCAGCAAAGATAGGAAAAGTATGGCCAATCACAGCCAAGAGGCCAAAGATAAGCGGCGAAACTCCCTCAATATGCAAAAAGAAAGGCAGCAGGGTCGCTGCAGTTCCTTTGAGAAAGTCGATAGCAAAAGTAGCCGTTCCCGCGGTCTTTCCCAAAATTCGGAAAGTATTGGTCGTTCCGGTATTGCCGCTGCCGTATTCTCTCAGGTTCTTTTTAAAGAAAATTTGCCCAATCCAAAGTCCAGTCGGAATAGAGCCCAGTAAGTATGCTAGTATTAATCCAATTATCGTGTTCATCATGATTTTATTATACCATTATTTCGCTTTCTTACAATAGAAAAGGATAGAATTTATAGCAGGAAATGTCTACTCGGATATTGGATTGTTCTTCGTGTAAAATCAGTTCTTATCAGCAGTTTTTTCAAAAAAATCTTTGCAATATTTGCCAAAAACTTGTAAGATAGAAAAGATGAATCATTAGGAGGTTCTTGTGGCAAAAAAGGAAATCAATATTAACAATTATAATGACGATGCCATTCAGGTATTAGAAGGGTTGGATGCCGTCCGCAAGCGTCCAGGGATGTATATCGGATCGACCGACGGAGCTGGACTCCACCATCTGGTCTGGGAGATTGTGGACAATGCTGTTGATGAGGCCCTGTCAGGCTTCGGCGACCGGATCGATGTGACGATCAACAAGGACGGCAGTTTGACCGTCGCAGACCACGGACGCGGGATGCCAGTCGGCAAGCACGCTATGGGTATTCCTACGGTTGAAGTCATCTTCACCGTTCTCCACGCCGGTGGTAAGTTCGGCCAAGGTGGCTATAAGACCTCAGGTGGTCTCCACGGTGTAGGTTCCTCTGTTGTCAACGCCCTGTCCAGCTGGCTGGAAGTGGAAATCACGCGGGATGGGACTGTTTACAAGCAGCGCTTTGAAAATGGTGGGAAACCAGTCACTACGCTCAAGAAAATCGGCACTGCACCTAAGTCTAAGTCTGGGACCAAAGTGACCTTCATGCCGGATGATACGATTTTTTCAACGACAGACTTCAAGTACAACACCATTGCGGAGCGGCTTAAGGAATCAGCCTTCCTGCTCAAGAACGTCCGCCTATCGCTGACTGATGAGCGGACTGACGAAGAAGTAGAATTTCACTATGAAAACGGAGTTGAAGACTTTGTCAGCTACCTCAATGAAGACAAGGAAACCCTGACCCCTGTCCTCTATTTCGAGGGCGAAGAGAGCGGCTTCCAAGTTCAGGTGGCCCTTCAGTACAACGACGGCTACGCCGATAATATCCTATCCTTTGTCAATAATGTTCGCACCAAGGACGGCGGGACTCACGAGACGGGACTCAAGACCGCTATTACCAAGGCCATGAACGACTATGCCAGAAAGACCGGCCTGCTCAAGGAAAAGGACAAGAATCTAGAAGGATCGGACTACCGCGAAGGTTTGGCTGCTGTCCTGTCCATCCTGGTCCCTGAGGCGCACCTGCAGTTTGAGGGTCAGACCAAGGACAAGCTGGGCAGTCCTTTGGCTCGTCCGGCCGTGGACTCCATCGTCTCTGACAAGCTGACTTTCTTCCTCTTGGAAAATGGTGAGCTAGCTTCCAATCTCATCCGCAAAGCTATCAAGGCTAGAGATGCCAGGGAAGCAGCCCGTAAAGCACGTGACGAAAGCCGGAATGGCAAGAAGAATAAAAAAGACAAGGGCTTGCTCTCTGGTAAGCTGACTCCAGCCCAATCCAAGAATCCAGCCAAGAACGAACTCTATCTGGTCGAGGGAGACTCTGCCGGTGGTTCTGCCAAGCAAGGCCGTGACCGTAAGTTCCAAGCCATCCTGCCTCTGCGCGGTAAGGTTATCAATACTGCTAAGGCTAAGATGGCCGACATTCTCAAGAACGAAGAAATCAACACCATGATCTACACGATTGGAGCAGGTGTTGGGTCAGACTTTACCCTTGAGGATGCCAACTATGACAAGATCATCATCATGACCGATGCGGACACCGACGGTGCCCATATCCAGACCTTGCTGCTGACCTTTTTCTATCGCTATATGCGCCCGCTAGTCGAGGCTGGCCGCGTCTATATCGCCCTGCCGCCTCTCTACAAGATGTCCAAGGGCAAGGGCAAGAGCGAAGTCGTCGAGTATGCCTGGACCGATGGTGAGCTGGATGACCTGCGCCGCAAGTTTGGCAAGGGAGCTATGCTTCAGCGCTACAAGGGGCTCGGTGAAATGAACGCCGACCAACTCTGGGAGACAACCATGAATCCCGACACTCGCACCCTCATCCGTGTCACCATCGAAGACCTGGCTCGCGCCGAACGCCGCGTCAATGTCCTCATGGGCGACAAGGTCGAACCACGCCGCAAGTGGATTGAGGATAATGTCAAGTTTACGCTTGAGGAAGTAACAGTATTTTAAGAATAAGAGGAATAGTTATTGAAAGTCATAGAATTATTTGCAGGTGCTGGAGGTCTTGCGCTAGGTATTGAAAGAGCAGGCTTTGAGTCTATTGGTTTAATTGAATTTGATAAAGCTGCATCTGAAACATTAAAGAGTAATAGACCTGATTGGAATGTTATTCATGAGGATATTGAAAAAATTTCTCCCTTAAATTTAGAAGAATTATTCAATATAAGAAAAGGGGAGCTAGATTTACTCAGTGGAGGCGCACCATGTCAATCTTTTTCTTATGCAGGAAATCGTCTAGGACTTGAAGATGCCCGTGGCACTTTGTTTTATCACTATGCTGTATTTTTAGATAAACTACAACCCAAAATGTTTTTATTTGAAAACGTAAGAGGATTAGTTACACATGATAAAGGTAGAACATTTAGAACGATTATGGAAATTTTTGAGGCAGAAGGATATACTGTGCAATGGCGAGTGTTGAATGCTTGGGATTATGGTGTTGCTCAAAAACGTGAACGTATGATTATGGTTGGAATTAGAAATGACTTAACTGACAAAATAACTTTCGAGTATCCAGAACCTCATGATTATAAACCAGTGTTAAAGGATATTCTATTAGATTGTCCATCAAGTGTTGGTGCTCAATATTCAGATTATAAGAAAAAGATTTTTGAACTTGTACCACCTGGAGGTTATTGGAGAGACATTCCTGAAAATATTGCTAAAGAGTATATGAAATCTACTTGGGATATGGGAGGTGGAAGAACCGGGATTCTAAGACGAATGAGTTTGGATGAACCTTCTCTTACAGTTCTAACTTCACCAACTCAAAAACAAACCGAACGGTGTCATCCATTAGAATCTCGCCCATTTACTGTTAGAGAAAATGCTCGGATTCAAAGTTTCCCAGATGATTGGGAGTTTCAAGGTAGTGTTGGAAATCAATATAAACAAGTAGGTAATGCTGTTCCAGTTAATCTTGCTTATGAAGTAGGAAAAAAAATAAGAGAAAGTTTGGAGATGTTATGACTTGGCCGTTAAATTTTATCAGCGAAAAAGATTTTTATAATCATGTTAAAGCAACTATTGAAAAGTACGGAAAAAAGTTGCAATCATTTGATTTGAAACGTTTTAATAAAAATATCATTGATCCGATTAAATTGATTTTTGATAAAACTGTTTATCATAATTCATGGGATGAAATTATCAAAAGTGAAATTTTTCGTCAGCGTGATAAATCAAATAATAATGACATAGGTTATTTCCACCAAAAGATTTTCCGATATATAGAATATTGTAAAGTACCTAAAGAGGGATGGGACGTTATTTATAAAAATCCTAAAGGTACTACATTGCCAGATGGCTCAATTGTTAGTTCGATTTATGTTGAAATGAAAAATAAACATAATACGATGAATGCTGCTTCGTCTGGAAAAACGTTCATTAAGATGCAAAACCAAATTTTAAAAGATGATGATTGCGCTTGTTTTCTTGTAGAAGCTATTGCAAAAAAATCGCAAAATATTAAATGGGAACCTAAAGTAGACGGTAAGAAGATGGGACACAAATTTATACGTCGAGTCAGTCTTGACCAATTTTATGCTTTAGTTACAGGTCAAGATGATGCTTTCTACCAAATGTGTATGATTTTGCCAGAAGTTATTAAAAATGTTGTTTCAGAACTTGAAGATTCTACAACTCCATGTGATACAGTCTTTGAAGAAATTATTATCAATTCAGAAAAAGAAAATGCTGAAACAGAAGAATTAGCAATTTCTATGGCAATTTATATGTTAGGATTTCCAACTTATTTAGGATTTGATAATAAGTAATAGAGTTTTTAATAATTCAAATCATCACATTTTCGACAGTCTTGCTGCCGCTCAGAAGGCCTTTGAAAAGGTCTACAAGGAGCGACTGACTGAGATCAAGGGCAAGACACCAAGCCAAAATAAGAACGTCCGCCTCAAGCTGCAAGAAATCTATGATTTTCTAGTGGATTTCACTGCAATCATTGCCTACGCTTATCCTGAAAGAACTCACGTGGTCAATCTCCACGACCACCTCAACACCATCCGCAGCCGCTACAAAAAACGTAAACCTACTAAGAAGGTAACGGAAGCAGTGGGGAGTGTTAATTAAGTCTGACAGATTTGGAGGAATAGAAGATGATTATCAGACCTGCAAGCAGAAAAGATTGTCAAGCTATTTATAGCCTTTATCAAAGTGAAAAATGGCTTTCTTTTACAGAGGAAAAAGTGACATCTCTATTTTCAACAAATCTGTCTCATTACTTGGTGCTTGAAGAGGACCAGAAAATCCTTGGCTTTGCCCGTTAACTGACGGATGAAGTGCTGACGACCTTTTTAGCTGAAATAATTATTGATAAATCCCACCGCAGAAAAGGACTGGGACAGCAGCTGATTGAGGAGATCCACAAAAAATATCCTTTGACACGGATTGAATTAATATCTGAAGCAGATGGATTTTATCGGGCAGTAGGTTTTAAGCCTGTTGGTACAGGATTTAGAAAATCTGAATGAGAGGAGCAAGCCAATGACGCTTGACAATAAACTGGGTCTGACGGATTCGCTTGAACTAGCCAAGATGGAAGAAAAAATCAGCAAGACCCGAGCTAAAGAGCTTTTTGAAGAGCAGCTTCTGGACGATAAAGCAGCTGGCACCTATGCCACTCTGGCCTTTATTCATGCTTTCTTGTTTGAAGAAATTTATGACTTCGCTGGCCGGATTCGGACAGTCAATCTCTCCAAAGGGAATTTTCGCTTTGCGCCTGTCATGTATCTGGCAGCTTCCTTGGAAAATGTTGACCGCATGCCTCAGCAGACCTTTGATCAGATTGTCGAAAAGTATGTGGAGCTAAATATTGCCCATCCTTTCCGCGAGGGAAATGGTAGGAGCATGAGGCTTTGGCTGGACCACCTACTAAAGGCTGAGCTGGGGCAAGTCGTGGACTGGTCTCAAGTAGATAAGGAAGATTACCTTTTGGCTATGGAGCGCAGCCCCATTCGAGATACAGAAATCAAGCATGTCCTCAAGCAAGCCCTCACAAAGGACATTCATAACCGCAACCTCTATATGAAGGGCATTGACCATAGTTACTACTATGAAGGCTATAGCCTATATAAAGCTGAGGAGTTGTGAGATAAGAAAGTTTGCAAAGGAGTGATTAGATGACTATTCTTGAAACAGACCGTCTCATCTTGCGAGACTTGCAGGAATCTGATTTGCCGGCTTTGATTGCTATGAATCAGGATTCGGATGTCATGCAGTATTTCCCAAAGCCATATAGTCAAGCGGAGTCCTTGCGGCTTTATCAGGGTATTCAAGATGAAGTTAAAGCTTATGGCTACAGTCTTTGGGCTGTTGAAGAAAAGTCCAGTCAGGAGTTTATCGGCTTGGTAGGTCTGCACCATTCGGATTTACAGATTTTCGCTGGAAAAGAAGCAGTAGAAATCGGCTGGCGTCTGCGAAAAGAGTTTTGGAATCGTGCTTATGCGACGGAGGCTGCCCAAACCTGTCTAGACTTTGCTTTTCAGCAAGCTGGCTTGTCAGAAGTTTACTCTTTTACATCCTTACTCAATCTTCCTTCGCAAAAAGTCATGCAAAAGCTAGGCATGGAATTTGTCAAAGAATTTGATAATGAAAAAGTTCCAGCAGACAGTCCCCTTTATAGACATGTCCTCTACAGAATCAAGAGTTTTCACTAAAAAGGTAGGTGTTTCCATGAGAACTGAAACCGAGATGTTTGATGTGATTTTGCAAACCGCAAAAGTGCTACAAGTTGACGCTGTCGCTATGTCTGGCTCGCGGACAAATCCAAATGCTCCCAGAGACGAGTTCCAAGACTATGATGTAGTCTACATTGTGGAGGATTTGGATGGTCTAATAGCCGACCTTGCTTGGTTGGAAGGATTTGGCAAGCGCATGATTGAGCAGCATGTCCTACTAGACCATCGCCGCCTCTATCTCATGCTCTTTGGAGATGGCAATAGGATAGATTTGACTCTTTGTCCTAAGGAATACATCAAAGAGTGGGTGGATAGCGAAGCGGATTTCACGGTGTTGGATGACCCGCAGGGGCTGTTTGCTCCTCACGCACCGACACCCAAGCGCTATTGGACGGCACCAGCCAGTGCGACTGACTTTGACAAATCCTGTAATGAATTCTGGTGGGTCTCAGCCTATGTGGTCAAGGGCATTCATCGAAACCACCTGGTCTATGCGACGGATCATCTGTATGGAATCTGTCAGCAAGAATTGCTCAAGCTTTTTGCTTGGCAAGTGGCAGCGGATAAGGGAACTGTCGATGTTGGCAAGAACTACAAGTACCTCTTTCATTATTTGCCTTCTGAGAAAGAGAAAGAATTTACAGCCTTACTTGACTTTTCTGACCAGAAAAGCCTCACCAAGTCTTTCTTAGCTACTATGCACTTTTTCCACAAGGAAGCACAAGCCTTCTCTCTCAAAACTGGCTTCCACTATGACAAAGTAACTGCAGAGAAGATGATTGAGTATGCTGAGGCAAGACTTCCCAATTACTGACTAAATAAAGAACGTAATTTAAAACATTAAACTACAGAAAGGATAGTTTGGTTACTTATAGTAACTGAACACGGGACTAATTTCCGTAAAATATCCTTTATTTTATAAAAAACTACTCTACATTCTTTGAAAGGAGTTGAACACGCCCTAAATACTGTGTGAAAAAGATAAATTCTCTTGTGAGCATCGCTCACTGCAAGAATTTCCTATTTTCGCTTTGTATTTTACGGGCTTAGTATCCTATGAGTAACATTCAAAACATGTCCCTTGAGGACATCATGGGAGAGCGTTTTGGTCGCTACTCCAAATACATTATTCAAGAGCGGGCCTTGCCGGACATTCGCGATGGCTTGAAGCCTGTGCAGCGCCGTATTCTTTATTCCATGAACAAGGATGGCAATACCTTTGACAAGGGCTACCGCAAGTCTGCCAAGTCTGTCGGGAACATCATGGGGAATTTCCACCCCCACGGTGACAGTTCCATCTACGATGCCATGGTTCGTATGTCTCAGGACTGGAAAAACCGTGAGATTCTCGTTGAGATGCACGGGAACAATGGCTCAATGGACGGTGATCCACCGGCGGCTATGCGTTATACTGAGGCGCGCCTGTCTGAGATGGCTGGCTATCTTTTGCAGGATATCGAGAAAGATACCGTTCCTTTTGCTTGGAACTTCGACGATACCGAGAAGGAGCCGACTGTTCTGCCAGCAGCCTTTCCTAATCTCTTGGTCAATGGTGCAACTGGAATTTCTGCTGGTTATGCGACGGATATTCCACCTCATAATCTAGCTGAAGTCATTGACGCGGTCATCTATATGATTGACCATCCGTCTGCCAAGGTCGACAAACTTATGGAGTTTCTGCCTGGTCCAGACTTCCCGACAGGAGCTATTGTCCAAGGTCGTGATGAGATTAAGAAAGCCTACGAGACTGGTAAAGGTCGCGTCGTAGTCCGCTCCAGAACTGAGATTGAAAAGCTGAAAGGCGGAAAAGAGCAAATAGTTATCACCGAGATTCCTTACGAGATTAATAAAGCGGTCTTAGTCAAGAAGATTGACGATGTGCGGGTCAACAACAAGGTGGCCGGCATTGCTGAGGTGCGGGACGAATCCGACCGTGACGGTCTTCGCATTGCCATTGAGCTCAAGAAAGACGCCAATACCGAGCTGATTCTCAACTACCTTTTCAAGTACACTGATTTGCAAGTCAATTATAACTTCAACATGGTGGCAATCGACAACTTCACGCCTCGTTTGGTGGGGATTGTACCAATCTTGACCAGTTATATTGCCCACCGCAAGGAGATTATTCTGGCTCGCAGCCGTTTTGACAAGGCCAAGGCTGAGAAACGACTTCATATCGTGGAAGGACTGATTCGGGTGCTTTCCATCTTGGACGAGGTGATTGCCCTGATTCGTGCTTCAGAAAACAAAGCAGACGCCAAGGAAAATCTTAAAGTCAGCTATGATTTCACTGAGGAGCAGGCTGAGGCTATCGTCACTCTCCAACTCTACCGTTTGACAAATACAGACGTCGTGGTTCTGGAAGAGGAAGAAGCAGAGCTGCGCGAGAAGGTTGCGATGCTGGCAGCCATTATCGGCGATGAGCGAACTATGTATAACCTCATGAAGCGAGAGCTCCGCGATGTCAAGAAGAAGTTCGGCAATCCGCGTCTCAGTGAGCTGCAGAATACAGCAAACGCCATCGAGATTGATACAGCTAGTCTCATCGTTGAGGAAGAAACCTATGTCAGCGTGACACGTTCTGGCTATATCAAGCGAACCAGTCCGCGTTCTTTCTCAGCTTCGACCCTAGAGGAGATGGGCAAGCGTGACGATGACCGACTGATTTTCGTCAGCCCAGCCAAGACAACCCAGCATTTATTGATTTTTACCAGCCTGGGAAATGTTATTTACCGGCCTGTTCATGAGCTGTCAGACATCCGCTGGAAAGAAATAGGAGAACACCTCAGTCAGACTATCAGCAACTTTGATACCAAGGAAGAGGTTATCTATACAGAATTGCTGGACAGCTTTGAGGAGGGCACTTACTTTGCAGCGACCAAGTTAGGTCAAATCAAGCGTGTAGAGCGCAAGGAATTCAGTCCTTGGCGGACCTACAAGTCCAAATCGCTTAAGTTTGCTAAACTAAAAAATGAAGACGACCAGGTCATTGCTCTAGCACCGATTAAGCTGGATGATGTTATGCTCGTGACCAAGAATGGCTATGCCCTTCGCTTCAATATTGAGGAAGTTCCTGTCATCGGAGCTAAGGCAGCTGGGGTTAAAGCCATCAATCTCAAGAAAGACGATGTTCTAGCGGCAGCCTTTATCGCCAACACAGACTCGCTCTACCTCCTAACTCAGCGCGGTTCGCTCAAGCGTATGGCAGTAGCAGATATTCCTGTTACCAGTCGGGCAAATCGCGGCCTTCAGGTTCTAAGAGAGCTTAAGGCCAAGCCACATCGTGTCTTTGCAGCTGGACCTGTCTTTGGCGAAACAGTGGACTTTGATCTCTTCACAACAGAAGCAGAAGCCAGTGAGGAGCAGATTTTGCAGGTGCTTTCTAATAAAGGAACGGCCTATGAAATCAATCTGGCCGACCTCAGCTTGTCTGAGAGAACTAGCAACGGTAGCTTCATTTCTGATACCATTTCAGACGAAGAAGTCTTCTCAGCTTATATCAAGTAATCATCAAACCAGTTCGCGGGAGCTGGTTTTTTCAATTTCTATGAGTTTGATAGCGGAACAAAAGATCAGATAACAAAATTTTCTGAAAATTGAAAATAATACTTGAAAATATCTTAAAAAGGTGTAAAATAGGGAGTATCTAAAAATGAAGTTTGGAAGAAGAGGAGAAAGACAATGACTGTAAATCTTGACTGGGAAAATCTAGGATTCTCATATATGAAACTGCCTTATCGCTACATAGCATACTATCGCAACGGCCAGTGGGAAGAAGGAACGTTAACAGAGGACGCTACGCTCCATATCTCTGAGTCGTCTCCTAGCCTTCACTACGGCCAGCAGGCTTTTGAGGGGCTTAAGGCTTATCGAACTAAGGATGACAGTATTCAGCTTTTCCGTCCAGATAAAAATGCGGAACGTTTACAGCAGACAGCTGATCGCTTGCTCATGCCGCAAGTTCCTACAGAAATGTTTGTGGATGCAGTTAAGCAGGTTGTCCGAGCTAATGAAGAATATGTACCACCATACGGAACAGGCGGAACCCTTTATATTCGGCCTCTCTTGATTGGAGTTGGCGATATTATTGGCGTGAAACCAGCTGAAGAATACATTTTCACTATCTTTGTAATGCCAGTCGGCAATTACTTCAAAGGCGGTCTGACTCCGACTAACTTCATTGTGTCAGATGACTATGATCGCGCGGCACCGCACGGAACTGGTGCGGCAAAAGTTGGAGGGAATTACGCTGCTAGCTTATTACCCGGAAAGATTGCTAAGGATAAGCATTTCTCTGATGTGATTTATCTGGATCCAGCAACCCATACTAAGATTGAAGAGGTGGGATCTGCCAACTTTTTTGGTATCACAAAGGATAATGAGTTTGTAACACCGCTCAGTCCGTCTATCTTGCCATCCATCACCAAGTACTCTTTGCTTTATCTGGCAGAGCATAGACTAGGGCTCAAACCTATTGAAGGAGATGTTCCTCTGGCAGACTTAGGTAAATTTACTGAAGCGGGAGCTTGTGGAACAGCAGCGGTTATTTCTCCTATTGGTGGTATACAGCACGGTGACGATTTCCATGTCTTTTATAGCGAGACAGAAGTCGGGCCAGTCACTCGCAAGCTATATGACGAATTAACTGGTATTCAATTCGGCGATGTTGAAGCGCCAGAAGGTTGGATTGTAAAAGTATAATCTAAAAACTGTCCTTGATTGGGCAGTTTTTCTGTGATTCTAGCCTAAGATAGCTTGCGCACTCAGCTATTTTCGTGTACAATAGAAATTTGAAAGAGGTAAGTTATGAGTAAGAAAGACAAAAAAATTGAAATTCAAATCACAGACAGTAAAGTGAAGGTCGGAGCAGACCAATTTGACGGTTATAGTCTTGCTATTGGCAAAAAGGTTATTGGTGAGATTGCCGAGCTAGATGGCCAGTTTGCAATCATCAAAAATGGAAATGCTGAAAGTTTTTATAAAAAACTTGAAAGAGCTGTGGAAACTTTGATTGAAACCTATAATTTAAGCAAATAGGGCTTGCATTTTCATTGTATCAATGTTATAATAGATAGCGTTGATTGTCGGAGAGATAGCGAAGAGGCTAAACGCGGCGGACTGTAAATCCGCTCCTTCGGGTTCGGGGGTTCGAATCCCTCTCTCTCCATTCTTTATATTAATGGGGTATAGCCAAGCGGTAAGGCAAGGGACTTTGACTCCCTCATGCGTTGGTTCGAATCCAGCTACCCCAGTTCTTAGGTAATAGATCTGATAAAATAATAAAATGTCTTCTGGTGTTTTATTTCTTTATAGGATGAAAATCGTTAACGATAGATCAATGTCATTTGCGGGTGCTTAGGAAAATAAATAAGTAGTATGTCAAGCGAAAGCTTGATTGTTGGAGGATTTTTTTAGATGAATGAATTTGAAGATTTGCTAAACAGTGTTAGCCAAGTTGAGCCAGGTGACGTCGTTACTGCTGAAGTATTGACTGTTGACGCTAACCAAGCTAATGTTGCAATCGCTGGAACTGGTGTTGAAGGTGTTTTGACTCTTCGTGAGTTGACAAATGACCGCGACGCTGATATCAACGACCTTGTAAAACCAGGTGAAACACTTGAATTGCTTGTTCTTCGTCAAGTAGTGGGTAAAGATACAGACACAGTAACTTACCTGGTATCTAAAAAACGTTTGGAAGCTCGCAAAGCTTGGGACAAATTGGTTGGTCGTGAAGAAGAAGTTGTCACTGTTAAGGGCACTCGTGCTGTTAAAGGTGGACTTTCAGTTGAGTTTGAAGGACTTCGTGGATTTATCCCTGCTTCAATGCTTGATACTCGTTTCGTTCGTAACACTGAGCGTTTTGTAGGTCAAGAGTTTGATGCTAAGATCAAAGAAGTAGATCCAAAAGAAAACCGCTTCATCCTTTCACGTCGTGAGGTTGTAGAAGCTGAAGCTGCAGCGGCACGTGCTGAAGTCTTTGGTAAGTTGAATGTTGGTGATATTGTAACTGGTAAAGTTGCTCGTATTACTAGCTTCGGTGCTTTCATTGACCTTGGCGGAGTTGATGGATTGGTTCACTTGACTGAATTGTCACATGAACGCAACGTATCACCTAAGTCTGTTGTATCAGTTGGTGATGAAATTGAAGTGAAAGTTCTTGATTTGAACGAAGAAGAAGGACGCGTATCCCTCTCTCTTAAAGCAACAACACCTGGACCATGGGATGGCGTTGAGCAAAAACTTGCTGCAGGTGATGTGATTGAAGGAACTGTAAAACGTTTGACTGATTTCGGTGCTTTCGTTGAAGTATTGCCAGGTATCGATGGATTGGTTCACATCTCACAAATTTCACACAAACGTGTTGAAAGCCCTAAGGATGCCCTTAAGGTTGGTCAAGAAGTAACTGTTAAGGTTCTTGAAGTGAATGCTGCTGATGAGCGTGTATCACTTTCTATCAAGGCTCTTGAAGAACGTCCAGCTCAAGAAGAAGGACAAAAAGATGAGAAACGCCAATCACGTCCTCGTCGTCCAAAACGTCAAGAAAAACGTGACTTTGAACTTCCAGAAACTCAAACTGGATTCTCAATGGCTGATTTGTTTGGCGATATTGAATTGTAATTAGTTAAAAGAAGTTGAGAAATCTCAACTTCTTTTTCTGATTTTCACTTGTATTTTCAGAGAAAATCAGTTATAATGAATTAGTTGCCACCCTTAGTGTAATGGATATCACGCAAGATTCCGGTTCTTGAGATGGGAGTTCGATTCTCTCAGGGTGGATGACTTTAAATTGGACTCTTCGGAGTCTTTTTTTCTTTCTTGGAGGAGAATGCAATGATAGTAAAATTAATCGCTCATACCTTAATCGAGAAAGAGGGGAAGTATTTGCTTATCAAACGCTCTAAGATAAAGCGAGGTCTTCCTAATGTCTATCCATCTTATTGGGATATTCCAGGCGGAAGTGTAGAAGAGAATGAACTGCCTAGAGAGGCAGCTCTACGTGAGGCTATGGAGGAGGTTAATCAAAAGATTCGGATTGATAAGATTATCCATGAAGATAGTCAGTTTGATGCTAGCAAAGATACTGTTTTCACACGCTTAGTTTATGCTGGCAAGATTTTGGAAGAGCGTGATATTATATTGGATTCAGAAGAGCATACAGACTTTGTCTGGATTTCTTCTTTAGAAGACATGGATAGCGAGCTCATCGTACCTTATTTGTTTGATATTTTTGCTGACAAATCTATATAAAACAACTAAAAAACATCCCCTTTTATTAGGAGATGTTTTTTAAATTAGTTTTTAGATGCTTCTTGGAATTCTGGATTCTTCCATGCTTCATCAATAATTGCTTGCAATTCTTTAGCAGAAGCTTGCATTTTTTGAGTCTCAGCATCGTTAAGTGGGATGTTTACTGGGCGTACAATACCGTGTGCACCAACGATAGCAGGTTGACCAATGAAGACATTTTCAACACCGTATTGTCCTTCTTGGAAGACTGACAATGGCAATACTGCATTTTCATCGTCAAGGATAGCTTTTGTGATACGAGCCAAAGCAACCGCGATTCCGTAGTAAGTTGCTCCTTTTTTGTTGATGATTGAGTATGCTGCGTCACGGACGGAGATGAAAAGATCAACCAAGTCTTGTTCGTTCAAGTCGCGGTTAGCTTGCAACCATTGCTCCAATTTGACACCTGCAACGTTAGCATGTGACCAAACCGCAAACTCAGAGTCACCGTGCTCACCCATGATGTAGGCATGGACAGAACGAGCATCAATACCAATCTTTTCAGCAAGAGCTTGACGGAAGCGAGCTGAGTCAAGTGAAGTACCTGAACCGATAACACGCTCTTTAGGGAAACCAGAGAATTTCCAAGTTGAGTAAGTCAAAACGTCAACTGGGTTAGCAGCAACGAGGAAGATACCGTTGAAGCCTGATTCTACGACTTGAGTAACGATAGATTTGTTGATAGCCAAGTTTTTACCAACAAGGTCAAGGCGAGTTTCACCTGGTTTTTGAGGTGCACCTGCAGTGATAACAACGAGGTCAGCATCCGCACAGTCTGCATAAGTAGCTGCATAGATTTTTTTAGGTGAAGTGAAAGCAAGGGCGTGGCTAAGGTCTTCAGCATCACCGACAGCCTTTTCAAATAATTGAGGAATTTCAATGATACCAAGTTCTTGAGCAATACCTTGGTTTACAAGAGCAAATGCGTAAGATGAACCTACAGCACCGTCACCGACAAGGATGACTTTTTTATGTTGTTTAGTAGCAGTCATTTCTAAACATCTCCTTATTTTTTTAGGGAATATTTCCCGTACATATTCATTCTACCACTTTTGCCATATTTTGTCACGGTCAACTTGTGTATCTAGCGATGTAAACGTTTTTACAAACGGTTCAAAATACTGAAAAATTAAAGAAAATGTGGTATAATAAAGGGTAGTTTAATATGAAAGAAAGGCATTTTTTAATGCAAGACAGAAACTTAGTAAATGTTAATCTGACTAGTGAAATGAAGACTAGTTTCATTGATTACGCGATGAGCGTTATCGTGGCTCGGGCACTTCCAGATGTTCGTGATGGTCTAAAGCCAGTTCACCGTCGGATTCTCTATGGTATGAATGAGCTGGGCGTGACACCTGAGAAGCCTCACAAGAAATCAGCTCGTATCACAGGGGATGTCATGGGTAAGTATCACCCGCATGGTGACTCTTCTATTTATGAAGCGATGGTGCGGATGGCTCAATGGTGGAGCTACCGCTATATGCTTGTAGATGGCCATGGAAACTTCGGTTCTATGGACGGAGACGGGGCTGCTGCTCAACGTTATACAGAAGCACGTATGAGCAAGATTGCTCTTGAGATGCTTCGCGATATTAATAAAAACACTGTTGATTATATTGACAACTATGATGCCAGCGAGAGAGAGCCTGTAGTTCTTCCTGCTCGCTTCCCTAACTTGCTTGTAAACGGTGCGACAGGGATTGCAGTTGGGATGGCGACAAATATCCCACCGCATAATCTTGGTGAGTCTATTGATGCTGTTAAGCTTGTCATGGACAATCCGGAAGCAACCACTCGCGATATCATGGAAGTCCTGCCTGGACCAGATTTTCCGACAGGAGCACTGGTTATGGGCAAGTCCGGTATTCACCGGGCTTATGAAACAGGGAAGGGTTCGATTGTTCTTCGTTCTCGCACTGAAATCGAAGAGATGAAAAATGGCCGTGAGCGAATTGTCGTAACTGAGTTTCCATACATGGTTAATAAGACTAAGGTTCATGAGCATATTGTTCGTCTGGTGCAGGAAAAACGCATTGACGGTATCACAGCTGTTCGTGATGAGTCCAATCGTGAAGGGGTCCGTTTTGTCATTGAGGTTCGCCGTGATGCCTCTGCTCATGTCATTCTAAATAACCTTTTCAAGCTGACTCAGATGCAGACCAATTTCAGCTTCAATATGCTGGCTATTCAAAATGGTGTGCCGAAGATTCTGTCTCTTCGTGAGATTTTGTTGGCTTATATTGAGCACCAAAAGGAAGTGGTGACTCGACGGACGGTCTTCGATAAAGAAAAGGCAGAAGCTCGAGCTCATATCTTGGCTGGTTTGCTGATTGCGTTGGATCACATTGATGAAGTGATTCGCATTATCCGTAATAGCGAGACGGACGCAGAAGCACAGGCTGAATTGATGGCTAAGTTTGAACTGTCTGAGCGCCAGAGTCAGGCTATCCTTGATATGCGTCTTCGTCGTCTGACTGGTTTGGAACGTGATAAGATTCAGTCAGAGTACGACGAGCTGATTGCTTTGATTGCAGACTTGGCTGATATCTTGGCTAAGCCAGAGCGCGTTATCGCTATTATCAAGGAAGAGTTAGACGAGGTCAAACGTAAATTTGCGGATGACCGCCGAACTGAGCTGATGGTGGGAGAAGTTCTTTCTCTTGAAGATGAAGATTTGATTGAGGAAGCGGATGTTTTGATTACCCTGTCTAATAAAGGCTATATCAAACGTCTGAATCAGGCTGAATTTACCGCTCAGAAACGCGGAGGCCGCGGTGTTCAAGGAACTGGTGTCAAAGACGATGACTTCGTCAAAGAGCTTGTTTCAACGAGTACCCACGATAGACTGCTCTTCTTTACCAATAAAGGTCGAGTCTATCGTCTCAAAGGATATGAAATCCCTGAGTACGGCCGGACAGCCAAGGGCTTGCCAGTGGTCAATCTCTTGAAACTGGATGAAGGTGAGACTATTCAGACCATTATTAATGTCCAGCAAGATCGCAGTGATGATTCCTATCTCTTCTTTACTACCCGTCATGGGGTGGTCAAACGGACCAGTGTAACGGAATTTGCTAATATTCGTCAGAATGGTCTTAAGGCTTTGAATTTGAAAGATGAAGACGAGTTAATTAATGTCTTTCTGACGGACGGCGCTTCAGACGTTATCATTGGTACTAAGTTTGGTTATTCTGTCCGCTTCAATGAGACAGCTGTCCGGAGCATGAGCCGTATAGCGACTGGTGTTCGCGGAGTCAATCTTCGAAAGGGGGACCAGGTCGTTGGAGCTGGTGTGATTGCTGAGGGAGACGAAGTGCTTGTCATCACCGAAAAAGGCTATGGTAAGCGTACTCTTGCCAGCGAGTATCCAACCAAGGGCCGTGGTGGTAAAGGGATTAAAACAGCCAATATCACTGATAAGAATGGACCTCTTGCTGGTCTGATGACAGTTACTGGCGAGGAAGATTTGATGATTATCACTAATACAGGTGTCATCATTCGGACCAGTGTGGCGAATATTTCTCAGACAGGCCGCTCAACCATGGGAGTTAAGGTCATGCGTCTGGACCAAAATGCACAGATTGTCACCTTTACAAGCGTCGAAGCAGACGATAAAGAAGATGTAGCAGAGGAAGAAAACGAATCGTAAAAGAGGACCTCTATATGGTACAAGGAAAAAGAAGTCGAAAAAGAAAACAGAGAAGCAAAAGAAATATTTTTATCAATATTGTTGCGACATTATTAATTATTGTGGCTCTGGGCTTAATCTTTAATGCGCAAATTCGAAACATGATTATGGTTTGGCATACCAACCAATATCAGGTCAGCAAGGTTTCCAAAGACTCTATTAATAAAAATAAAAATGCTGAGACTAGCTTTGATTTTAATAAGGTAGAGTCGCTTTCTACAGAAGCAGTTATCAATGCTCAGTGGAAAGCCCAGCAACTGCCTGTTATCGGAGGTATCTCAATTCCAGAAGTATCCATGAATTTGCCGATCTTCAAAGGGCTGGATAATGCTGGATTGTATTATGGTGCTGGTACGATGAAAGAGACCCAGCAGATGGGGCAGGGGAATTATGCCTTGGCTAGCCACCATGTCTTTGGCATCACAGGGGCTAGCAACATGCTCTTTTCCCCACTGGATCGTGCTAAGGCTGGCATGAAGATCTATATCACTGATAAAGAGCATGTCTATACTTATGTAATCACTAGTGTTGAAACGGTAACTCCAGATCGAACGGATTTGATTGAGGATACCGAAGGCGTTACAGAGATTACTTTGGTTACTTGTGAGGATGCTGCGGCAACCAACCGGACTATTGTCAAGGGAACGTTAGAAGGCTCTGTCGAGTATGATAAGGCTCCTAAGGAAGTTCTTGAATCTTTCAGTAAGTCCTATAACCAAATGCAGATTTAAATGCAAAAGGCTAAAAAAATTTCACTCCAAAGGTTAGAAAGAACTCTAATTTTTGGAGTTTTTTTATCTAAAATTTGTTCTGGACGAAAGATTTTTGGTATCTATTCTTGCTGATTTTGACTCTTTTTCCGAATAATAAGGTAAGGAGGTTTCTATGTATAGCATTTCATTTCAAGATGATATTAGCATGATGCCGCGGGAGCGATTGATGAGAGAAGGCGCTGAAAAACTCAGTAATCAGGAGCTTCTATCAATCTTTCTCAGGACAGGCAACAAAAAAGAAACTGTTTTTCAAGTTTCTCAAAGAATTTTATCATCAATTTCCAGTTTGAACGATCTCAAGTATTTAACTTTGCAGGAATTGCAGACTATTTCTGGAATCGGTCCGATTAAGGCTGTGGAGCTGCAAGCCATTATCGAATTAGGCCGTCGGATTAACCGAGCAGAGGTTCTGCAGAAAGAGCAGATTATGGGCAGTCAAAAATTAGCCCAGAAGATGCAGCAAGAACTTGGAGATATGAGGCAGGAGTGCTTGGTTGCTATTTATCTTAATAGTCAAAATCAAATTCTGCACCAGCAGACTATTTTTATGGGGACTGTCAGCAGAAGCATTGCTGAGCCGAGAGAAATTCTCCACTACGCTCTTAAGCATCTGGCGACATCTATCATACTGGTACACAATCATCCATCAGGCTCAGTCGTTCCTAGTAGAAACGACGATGAGGTGACCCAGCATATGAAAGAAGCATGTGAGATGATGGGCTTGGTCCTTTTGGATCATTTGATTGTGTCCAAGTCCAACTACTATAGCTATCGAGAGGAGACAGATATGATATAATTTGGTTTACTTGAATATAAAAAAACTTCTATTCGTGTAGAACAGAAGTATATCTAGGAATAGAGGGTTTTAAAGAATATTGACAACATAATCAAACAGAGCTAAGTCTCCTTCTCTGGAGCCAAACAAGAACTCTGGGTGCCATTGGACGCCAAGGAAAGGACTGCCGTCAGTAGAAGTGATGGCTTCAATAATCTTATCGCGAGGATCATAGGCGATGACTTCTAGGCCAGCAGCTAAATCCTTGATACTTTGGTGGTGGAAGGAGTTGATTTCGGATGCTGGTCCATAGATTTCGTGCAGAATAGAACCATTCTTGGTCACCATGCTTTGGGTTGTGTACTCAGCAGAGCTATCTTGCCAATGATCTTCAATATCTTGATGAAGCGTACCGCCTAAAGCGACATTATAAAGTTGGGTTCCGCGGCAGACAGTGAAGATTGGTTTATTTTGGCGGCGAGCTTCCTTGATTAAAGCTAACTCAAAAATGTCTCGCTTGAGTAAATAATCATCGCTGTCAATGGTTTTCTCTTCTCCATAGAATTGCGGACATACATTCTGACCGCCTGTGATGATTAATTTATCGACAATGGAAACATACTGTTTAGCCATTTCTTCATCACCGATTGGCAAAATCATTGGAATTCCGCCAACTTCTTTGACACCCTCAACGAATCCTGTCGCTGTATAGCTCATATGGATGAAGTGATCGTCTGGGATTTCTCTTTCATTTCCGGTTATTCCAATAATAGGTTTACTCATAGAGTGTTTAATACCTCTTTCAAATTAATAATCATTTTTTCTCATGAAGTAGAGCAAAGTCTGCAGTTCGCTAGTCAGGTCAACATACTGGACGACCACATCCTTAGGCAGGGATAGGTTTACAGGTGAGAAACAGAGAATGCCCTTGACACCAGCCTGAACTAAGATAGATGCGACTTCTTGAGCTTTTACGCTAGGTACAGTTAGGATGGCAGTTTGCACATTTCCTGACTGTATTTTTTCTTTGATTTGGGAAATTCCATAGATAGGAATCCCATCGCTGGTTGTGCTGCCAACTTCTGGATGGTCATCTGTGTCAAAAGCCATTACAACCTTCATTTTATTGCGCTCATGAAAACGATAGTGCAGCAGAGCCCGCCCCATATTACCAACGCCAACAATCATGACATTGGTAATAGCATTGTCGTTCAAGAGGTCAGCAAAAAAGTTCATCAATTTCTTGACATCATAACCAAATCCTCTGCGGCCAAGCTCACCGAAATAAGAAAAATCTCGTCTGACAGTAGCAGAGTCAATACCAATGGCTTCTGCAATTTGCTTGGAGTTTGCTTTTTCAATCTTCTCAGCATTAAACCGTTTAAAAATACGATAGTAGAGCGATAGCCTTTTAGCAGTTGCTCGAGGAATTGTAGTATTTTTTTCAGTTTTCACAAAATCACAACCTTTCTAATTCTATTTTATAGGAAGTTTGTGAAAAAATCAACTAATTAAAGATGTTTAATGCACTAAAAAAGAAAAGAGTGAAAGTTTAAGTTATGTTGCAGTTGCGAAGAGATTAGTCCTGATAGGGAGTTAAGTCTAACTGGTACATCTGGCGGTACAAGTCTCCAATTAGCCCTGCAAAAGGCAGCTGGTGTCCCTTATACGTAACAGAAAGCACCTTGAGCGAGTCAGGAACTGTGACACAGCCAGAGAAGGCGAGAAGAAATTCGTCGAAGTCTTCATAGGTAAGTGTTCGTTTTACCTTATATGAGTCCAAATAGGTCAGTTCAACCATTGTTAATCCTTTCTTTGGGTTCGGTTAGTCTTTTCTTCAAGTGTTCTAAGTAGAAGTCAAGCTCGTTTTTTTAAGAGTCTAAATCAAAAAAGCAAAATTGCGAGAATCTTGCTTATTGTGGTGTCTTTTCAAAAATATTTCTTTCAACCAGGCTATCCATCAAGAAATAAAATTTTTGCTGGATAATGTGATGGTCTTCTGATTTGAAAATATTAACCAAGCGCAGGCCTGATTTATCAGTGATGTTGATTTTGAAACCATTCAAATCTTTATTGACGATGATTTTCAGCAGAAAACCATTTCCGCTGTTGGGAACAGTTTCCAGCAGACGAGAGAGTTCATAGTTTCCGACCTTGCTTTCCGCGAAAGTATTGTCGCGCAAGGTAAATTTCTTGACATTTGGGTGAAGTGAATAGGTATATTCACAGTTTGCTAAGCTAACAGATGTTTGAAAGGCCATCTTATCCTCCTAAAATTTCTTTTAATTTCTTTGTAAATGATTGAATCTCTTGCAGAGTCGTTTGGTCCGAAGTGCTGATCCGAATGGACTCATACAAGCGGTTGGAATCCTTGCCATACATAGCCTGCAAGACATGACTGGGTTGTATAGCTCCGGCTGTACAGGCTGAGCCTGTTGAAATGGAAAAGCCATTTAAATCCATTTGAAGCAGAAGTAGGTCATTCTTTTGATTGGGAAATCCCAAATTGATGACATATGGCAAGCTTGGCTGACTTTCATTTAAGTAATGTTCAATGTCCGATAAGTCAGCAAGTAAGCTGTCTTTTAAGTCTTGCGCATGCGCTAGATTTTCCTCAAGATGTTCCGTGCTATCTGACAGAGCCGCCGCCATACCTGTGATAGAGATTAGATTTTCAGTTCCGGCCCGGTGTTTTTCTTCCTGGTCGCCACCGTGCATGAAATTGTCAAAATCCATCTTCTTGGCATAAAGGAAGCCAACGCCTTTGGGACCATGAAACTTATGCGCTGAAGCAGAGAGAAAGTCAATCCTTAGCTCGTCAGGGTAGATGGGAAGTTTACCAATTGCTTGGACAGCATCAACGTGAAAAGCAGCAGGATGTTCTTGCAGTAATTCACCAATTTCCTTAATGGGAAGGATAGCACCCGTCTCGTTATTAACCGCCATGACGGACACAAGAATAGTGTCAGGTCTAAGAGCCTTCTCAATATCCTCCGCTCGAATCTGACCATCTATCGGCTGAACAAAAGTAGCTTCGAAGCCAAATTTATCTACTAAGTACTCTACCACTTCTAAGATGGCATGGTGCTCAATAGCAGTGGTAACAATATGTTTTCCTTGGTTCTGGTGACGAAGGGCATAGCCTTTGATTACAGTATTATTGCTTTCAGTGCCGCCTGAAGTAAAAAGAATCTTATTGCTTTGAGTATGCAGGGCTTGAGCAATATCCTCACGCGCCTGTCTGAGCAGTTTACTAGCCTCTCGTCCATGGCTGTGCGTACTGGAAGGATTCCCAAAGACAGTCATCGTCTTGGTCATTGCTTGAATTGCAGCGAGCGACAAAGCAGTTGTAGCGGCATTATCTAAATAAATCACTCTGGTTACCTTATTTCTTTTGATAGGCAAAGAGTGGGCTGACTGGTTTTCTCTCTTGGATGCGGACAATGGCATCACCAATCAGTTCACTAGCTGTAATGTAGTGGAGATTCTTAGGTGTATTTTCTTTGGTATCAACAGAGTCTGTCACAAGAATTTCCCTGATAGGAGAATTATCTAGTAATTCTACAGCTTTATCTGCAAAGAGTCCATGACTAGATACGGCATAAATTTCTACTGCGCCTTCGCGGCTGACAATTTTAGCTGCTTCAGAGAAAGTCCGACCGGTATTTAAAATGTCGTCAATCAGAATAGCTTTCTTGCCTTCGACATCTCCGATGATATAGCCCTCAGAGCGACCTGCCTCGTCTTCGCCATAATCAATGATAGCGATAGGGGCATCCAGATATTCAGCCAGATTGCGAGCGCGTTTAACACCAGAGTTTTTAGGGCTGACGACAACGACATCATCTCCCGTTAACCCCATATTGCAATAATGTTTGGCAAAGAGTGGGATAGTGAAGAGATTATCGACTGGGATATCAAAGAATCCTTGGACCTGCACGGCATGAAGATCCAGAGAAATCACACGATCTACGCCAGCGCCGACAAGCATGTTGGCAACCAGTTTAGCTGTGATTGGCTCGCGAGGGGCAGCAGTCCGATCCTGACGGGCATAACCAAAATAAGGCATGACAACATTAATCGTATTAGCACTGGCACGCTTGCAGGCATCAACCATAATCAAGAGTTCCATCAAGTGATTATTGACAGGGAAGCTAGTAGACTGAATGATGTATATATCATAGCCACGTACACTTTCTTCAATGTTAATCTGAATCTCGCCGTCCGAGAATTGGCGGGAGGAAAGTTTTCCCAAAGGAACCCCAGCAGCCTCAGCGATTTTTTCAGCTATGGAATGATTGGAGTTGAGGGAAAAAAGCTTCATATTTTTTTTATCTGACATGAGTTGGACCGTCCTCTTTTTGTGTCATTTCTATAATCTAATGCTCCATGAAATTTATATTTCAATAGGCTTTAGATTGCTACCTTTTATTTTACCAAAAAAATTAGATTATTTCAGCTATTTTGTGGTCGTTGATTTACAAGTTTTCAGAAAATCTTGCTATCTTGCTCTTGCCGGGTTTGTAGTCGATCTTGTGCTGTTTTAGGAAGTTGAGGAAATTTTCTTTTCCTTTTTCGAAATCTTCAACTTCGACTTCGAGTTCGAAGTCAGTTTTGCCCAAGTAGTGGCTCTCATCCAGAGCAAATAGACCGATTTCATTTTCTTTTTCATAGCGGATAGTCTCTAGAGAGCCTAGAATCTTCAAGTCTTGGATGGGAATTTCTTTCTGAAGCAGCGTCTCTAAAATCTCTCCCGTAGGAAATTCATTGTTCTGCAAAATGTTTTTGGTTTCTTCTGGTGTCAAATTCTGATTGAGTTCCAAGGATCCGACTTCTTGAGGAATCTTGAGCGTCAGCTCAGCTTCTCGATGGTTAAAAGTTCGTACTCGAAAAGCCATGTGGGCGTGTCGGATACTCTGCTGGTCTGACTCGATGTAGTGGTTGGTCTGGCTAATAGGCGAAATATCAGCAAATAATTGGAGCAGACGGTCGTGCTCTTCCTTGGTCAGCATGGTTTTGAATTCAATTTCTAAGTGATTCATTTTCATATCCTTTTCTTTTTTTTGAAAGCGATTTATGTTATAATAACAGTTGTGTTTATTTTATACAAAAAATAATGATATGACAAGGTAAGTGTATGACAATAGAATGGGAAGAGTTTCTAGACCCCTATATTCAAGCAGTTGGAGAGCTGAAAATTAAGTTACGTGGGGTGCGAAAGCAATACCGCAAGCAGCAACGTCATTCCCCGATTGAGTTTGTGACTGGGCGTGTCAAGCCTATTGAGAGCATTAAAGAAAAGATGATTCTGCGAGGCATTCGCGAGGAGAATATTGAGCAAGAGATGCAGGATATCGCTGGCTTACGAGTCATGGTTCAGTTTGTCGATGATGTAGATGAAGTTTTAGAAGTCCTGCGAAACCGGACTGATATGCGCATTGTTCAGGAGCGGGATTATATTAAAAACAAAAAAGCAAGTGGCTATCGGAGCTACCATGTGATTATAGAGTATCCAGTTGATACGATTAATGGTCATAGGCTTATTCTGGCTGAGATTCAGATTCGCACCCTTTCGATGAATTTTTGGGCTACGATTGAGCATTCTTTGAATTACAAGTATAAAGGAGAATTTCCCGAGGAGATCAAATGTCGCTTGGAAACGACAGCTAATCTTGCCTATCAGCTGGATGAGGAGATGGGAGAAATCCGTGATGCTATCCAGGAGGCGCAGGCTCTCTTTGATCCTCTTCACCGCAAGTTAAATGACGGTGTGGGAAATAGTGATGATACAGATGAAGAATACAGATAAAAAAATAGCGATTATCCGCAATCGGAAAAGACAGAGTGAACAAGTCTATCAGGATTTGAAGCAGAAGCTTAAACAGAATGGCTTTATTTTAACTCCTAAGAATCCCGACATCGTGATTTCGGTGGGTGGTGACGGCATGCTGCTATCAGCTTTTCATATGTATGAAGAACAGCTGGATCGGGTCCGCTTTGTCGGTGTGCATACAGGGCATCTCGGCTTTTATACAGACTACCGTGATTTTGAACTAGATAAACTTGTCGAAAACCTTAAATTGGATACGGGTGCTCAGGTTTCTTATCCAATTTTAAATGTCAAAATTACTTTTGAAAATGGTGATACGCGTATCATTCGTGCTTTGAATGAAGCAACAATCAAACGCTCGGATCGGACTATGGTGGCCGATGTCATTATCAATCGGGTTCATTTCGAGCGTTTCCGAGGAGATGGTATTTCTGTTTCTACTCCGACAGGCAGTACAGCCTATAACAAATCTCTGGGCGGAGCGGTATTGCATCCGACTATCGAAGCCTTGCAGGTGACAGAAATTGCTAGTCTCAACAATCGGGTTTATCGGACGTTGGGCTCGTCGGTCATTGTTCCTAAAAAGGATAAGATTGAGTTAGTGCCGACCCGCAGTGACTATCATACTATTGCGGTTGACAATCAAACTTTCTCTTTCAAAAATATTGTCCGTATTGAGTATCAGATTGACAATCACAAGATACATTTTGTGGCTTCACCAAGCCATACCAGCTTTTGGAATCGTGTCAGAGACTCCTTTATTGGAGAGTGCCAGGAATGAGGTTTGAGTTTATTGCTGATGAGCATGTCAAGGTAAAGACTTTTTTGAAGCGACACGAAATTTCCAAAGGCCTCTTGGCTAAGATAAAATTTTCCGGCGGAAACATTCTTGTCAACCATCAGCCTCAGAATGCTATTTATCTCTTGGATATTGGCGATAAAGTGACGATTGACATTCCTTCTGAAAAAGGATTTGAGAGTCTGAAAGCTGTTGATAAGGACTTGTCTGTCGTCTACGAGGATGAGCATTTCTTGGTTTTGGATAAACCGGCAGGGGTGGCCAGTATTCCCAGTGTTAATCATTCCAATACTATGGCAAACTTTGTTAAGGCTTACTATATTCGTCATGCCTATGAAAACCAGCAGGTGCATATCGTGACGCGTCTGGATAAGGATACAAGTGGGCTCATGCTCTTTGCCAAGCATGGCTATGCTCATGCCAGATTGGACAAACAGTTGCAGAAGAAGCTGATAGAAAAGCGCTATTACGCTCTAGTTCGGGGGACTGGTGACTTAGAAGAGCAAGGTGAGATTATTGCTCCGATTGGACGCAATCCTGAGAGTATCATTACGAGGCGCGTGACAGAGGATGGCAAGTACGCTCATACCAGTTATAAGATTATAGAGCAGTTCGGAGATGTCTATCTGGTGGATATCCATCTTCATACCGGGCGGACTCATCAAATCCGTGTTCATTTTTCACATATTGGCTTTCCGCTTTTGGGTGACGACCTTTATGGTGGGAGTTTGGAACACGGAATAGAGCGTCAAGCTTTACATTGTCATTCTTTGAAATTTTATAATCCTTTTAGTGGTCAGGAAGTTGAGCGTGCCAGTCCTTTGCCAGAAGATTTTAAACAAGTTATTGAGAAATTAAAAGAATAAGAGATAAAGGAGTTTTAAGAAACATGAAAATTTTTGATTCAATTCGTGAAGCCTTGAAGGATAAGGAAGTAAAGATTGTCTTGCCAGAGGGTGAGGAGCCACGGATTTTGCAAGCAACTAAACGCTTGGTGAAAGAAACCGATATTACTCCAGTTCTTTTGGGGAATCCTGATAAAATCCGTATTTATCTAGAAATTGAGGGAGTAAAAGAAGGATATCAGGTTATTGATCCTTCAAACTGTTCCTGCTTTGAGGAATTGGTAGAAGCATTCGTTGAGCGTCGTAAAGGAAAAATCACTGCAGATGAAGCACGTCAGTTGCTCAAGGAAGATGTCAACTACTTTGGGGTCATGTTGGTTTATCTTGGTAAGGTTCAAGGGATGGTGTCTGGCGCGATTCACTCCACAGCAGCGACTGTTCGGCCGGCTCTTCAAATCATCAAGACCCTGCCTTGGGTTTCTCGTACTTCAGGAGCCTTCCTCATGGTGCGTGATGACGAACGCTACATTTTCAGTGACTGTGCCATTAATATCGATCCAGACGCCAATATTTTGGCGGAGATTGCTGTTAACTCAGCTTTAACAGCACAAATTTTCGGTATCGATCCAAAAGTTGCCATGCTCAGCTATTCGACCAAGGGCTCTGGATTCGGTGAAAAGGTTGATAAGGTAGTGGAGGCGACTAAACTGGCTCAAGAAATGCGTCCAGACTTGGCTATCGATGGTGAATTACAGTTTGATGCAGCTTTCGTTCCTGCAACAGCAGAATTGAAAGCGCCTGGCAGCCCGGTAGCTGGTCAAGCGACTGTCTTTGTCTTTCCAAGTATCGAAGCTGGGAATATCAGCTACAAAATGGCAGAGCGTTTGGGCGGATTTTCAGCAGTAGGTCCTATCTTGCAGGGTCTTAACCATCCAGTTAACGACCTTTCTCGAGGCTGTAATGCGGATGATGTTTATAAGCTGACTTTGATTACAGCTAGTCAGGCTGTTGGTCATTATTAAACGATAGGAAACAATTGGAGGGCGTAAGCTCTCCTATTTTTCTTGCCTTATGCTATACTAGATTTATGTTAGATTTGAAAGAATACGAAATTGAGATGTGGCAGGCAGATAAAATTGCCTCTTTTCGTGAAAAATTATTGACTTGGTATGATGAAAACAAACGCGACCTGCCTTGGCGCAGAACAAATAATCCTTATCATATATGGGTTTCTGAGATTATGTTGCAACAGACTCGGGTGGATACGGTGATTCCTTACTATGAACGTTTTCTTGACTGGTTTCCGACAGTAGCTGACTTAGCACAGGCACCAGAAGATAGACTGCTCAAGGCTTGGGAAGGACTGGGATATTATTCGCGGGTGCGAAATATGCAAAAAGCGGCCCAGCAGATAATGACGGCTTTCGCTGGGAAATTTCCTGATAGCTATGAAGGAATTGCTAGCCTCAAAGGGATCGGGCCTTATACGGCTGGTGCAATTGCTAGTATTGCCTTTGGACTAGCTGAGCCTGCGGTGGATGGCAATGTTATGCGGGTGCTGAGTCGATTGTTTGAAGTTGATTTAGATATTGGCCAACCTAGCAATCGGAAGGTATTTCAGACTATGATGGAGATTCTAATTGATCCAGATAGACCTGGAGATTTTAATCAAGCGCTGATGGATCTGGGGTCAGATATCGAAGCTCCTGTTAATCCTCATCCAGAAGACAGTCCTGTAAAAGAGTTCAGCGCAGCTTATTTGCACGGAACTATGGATAAATATCCAATCAAAGCACCTAAAAAGAAGCCAGTTCCAGTCTATCTGCAAGGCTTGATTATCGAAAACGAACAGGGACAGTTCTTGCTTGAAAAGAATGAAGCTGCTGGCTTGTTATCAGGTTTTTGGCATTTTCCATTGATTGAAGTTGAGGAATTTCAAACTGAAAATCAGATGTCACTTTTTGAAGTTGCTGAAAACCAGCCTAGTCTTGACTTGTCACCTCAAGAAAGCTTTGAGCAGGATTATGGTTTGATTGTTGATTGGCAGCGGCAGTCCTTTTCAAAAATTCAGCATATCTTCAGTCATCGTAAGTGGCATATTCAGCTGGCTTATGGCCGAGTTAAAGATAGTCAGCACGTAGCTGAGGGGGAGGTCTTGTGGCTTCATCCAGGAGACTTTGGCAATTACCCCTTTGCCAAACCCCAGCAAAAAATGTGGGAGTCCTTTCAGGAAGCTAGAAATAAGTAAAAAAATCTGAGACTTTTTTGTCTCAGATTTTTGAATTGAATCAATTTTATAAGTTTGCAAAAGCTTTAATCTCATCTGCAGTCATAGAAGAATCACAACGAACAGATACATGGCCGTCTTGAACATGAACAAAACCAGGAACCGTCGGAATGCAGTATTCAGAGCGGAAGGCTTGCAGTTTCTCTAATTCGCTGGCTTCTTCGCTATTGATAAAGAAAATATGCGCCTTAGTATTAGCGACCACGCCAGCAAGAGTAGCAGCGAACTTACGGCAGTAAGGGCAAGTCTTACGACCGACGAAGAAAGTTGCAGTCTCTTTGTCGGCAATAGCTTGACGAGCACGGTCAACAGTTGTGACTTCCAAGTCTTTAATATTTTGAGCAAATTGTTCCATAAATAATCCTCATTTCTTTTGATAAAACTAGTATGCCATAAAAAGCAGAAAAATGCTTGATTTGGAAACGAAAAACCAGAGAATGTGAATTTCATTCTCTGGTTGATTGGTTGATAGTGTTATTTTACTTGATAAAGGCATTAATCTCTGCTTCAATAGCAGCAATTTTTGCTTGAGCATCCTCATTGCTATCACCGACAACGGCAATGTAGAACTTGATTTTTGGTTCTGTTCCGGATGGACGGACAGCAATCCATGAACCGTCAGCCAAGGTGTATTTCAGCACATCGCTTGGAGGAGTTGTCAGAGCTGTAACAGTACCGTCTGCTGCAGTAGAAGTCTGCGCCTTAAAGTCTTCAGTAACAGAAATAGCAGTAGCGTTGAAATCTTTTGGACCATTGTCACGGAACTTAGCCATGATAGCCTTGATTTGCTCAGCTCCATCAACACCAGACAAGGTCACAGAGATAGTCTTTTCAGCAAAGTAGCCATACTCTTTGTAGATTTCTTCAATACCGTCAGCCAGAGTCAAGCCACGTGAGCGGTAGTAGGCAGCAAGCTCAGCCACAACCAAAACAGCTTGGATAGCGTCTTTATCACGTACAAACGGTTTAATCAGATAGCCGAAGCTTTCTTCAAATCCCATCATGTAGGTGTGGTCGTGTTTTTCTTCGAATTCTTGGATCTTTTCAGCGATAAATTTGAAACCAGTCAAGACATTGAACATGGTTGCGCCATAACTTTCGGCAATCTTAGTCACCAGGTCAGTAGAAACGATTGACTTGCAGAGAGCAGCGTTAGCTGGCAGAGTTCCAGCACTCTTATGAGCTTCCAAGATGTATTTAGCCATAATGGCTCCGATTTGGTTACCTGAAAGGTTGAGATAGCTGCCGTCTTTTTGCAGAACTTCTACACCGACACGGTCAGCATCTGGGTCAGTTGCAACCAAGACATCTGCACCAACCTTACGGCCTAATTCCTCAGCCAAGGCAAAGGCTGCTTGGCTTTCAGGGTTTGGAGACTTAACAGTAGAGAAGTCTGGATCAGCTACAGCTTGAGCTTCAACAACTTCTACAGAATCAAATCCAGCTTGAGCCAAAGCGCGACGAGCCAACATTTCACCAGTACCGTGCAGAGGAGTGTAGACAATCTTCATGTCCTTACCGTATTCATCAATCAGTTTTTGGTTGATATTGACATCTTTAACTTCCTTGAGGTATTCAGCATCAATAGCATCGCCAATCACTTCAATCAAACCAGAAGCTTTTTCAGCTTCAACGTCAGCGACCTCAATAGCAAAAGGATTTTCAATAGCACGGATGTAGTCAGTCAATGCATCTGCATCATGCGGAGGCATTTGTCCGCCGTCTTCACCGTATACCTTGTAGCCGTTAAATGGAGCAGGGTTGTGGCTGGCTGTAATCATAATACCAGCAAAAGTTCCCAGATGACGCACTGCAAATGAAAGTTCCGGAGTTGGGCGCAGACTTTCAAAGACATAGGACTTGATGCCGTGTTTAGCTAAAACAGCAGCAGATTCAAAGGCAAATTCTGGTGAGAAATGACGGGAGTCGTAAGCAATGGCAACACCGCGTTTTTTGAACTCATCACCTTTTTCTTCAATCAAGCGAGCTAAACCTTCGGTTGCCTGACGGACAACATAAATATTAATACGGTTGGTACCAGCGCCAATTAAACCACGCATACCAGCAGTACCGAACTCAAGATTGGTGTAAAAGGCATCTTCCTTAGTTTTTTCGTCCATACTATTCAAGTCTTCACGAAGATAGTCAGGAAGTTCAGCATAATCAAGCCATTTTTTGAAGTTATCTTGATAAGTCATAGGTGGAGTCTCCTTTATTTTTGAAATGGAGAGTAGGAGATTTTAGTAAAAAATCCTGCTCTTAAATTTTCTTAATCGCTTACATTGTAGCATATTTTCATTAATTTTGAAAGAGGTTACCTAGAAAACAATGAAATACTTTTCAAGACATTGTTTCAAGGATTTCAGAATATTAGAGCTGAATTGCAGTATAAAAAAGACCAAAGCAAGGCTTGGTCCAGAAAACTAAATCATCATCATTTTTTGGCTTTTTCAAGCGCAGGAATGATAGTTGCTGTCAAAATCGCAGAAATGATTAACTCGGCAATGGAATTTGCTGATAGAATAACAGCCAGAAGTGCTTTGATATCACCTTGATATACATTTGCAAAGAGAAAGAAGATACCGCCCAAGACGAAGATGGTATTGGTAGCAGAACCGACGGAACCTGCTACAATCAAGCCAGCCTTATTTTTCATAGCTTTATATACGAAATAAGGAGTAATCCCGATGAGAATGCGAGGTACCATGGCAACAAGAAGCGAAGAAAGGCTTCCATTTGGAACAAAAGGGCTAAAGAGATAGCTGGTTGGTAGCAGCACCAAGGTATTGGTAACAACGCTGATACATCCCATGAGGCCGCCTAGGACAGCTCCGACTTTAGGGCCATAGAGGATACTGGCGATAATCACTGGGATGTGAATAATCGTAGGTTTAATCGGTACTGGAAGTAAGTTGAAAATGACCGAACTTAGCAGGTGCAGTACCAACATAATGGCAAAGAAAATAGCAATTTGAGCAATTTTAGACTGTTTTTTCATAAATAAGTTCCTTTACTGTATCAATAATTGTATCAATCTCAGCTAGAGCACCTGTCCCCTGATCGCCACAGGCTAGAACAGCTTCGCGCGGCTGGATAATCTTCCATCCAAAACGCTGCAGGCGCTCCAAATTCTGCTGGGTTAGTGGATTTTCAAACATCTTAGTGTTCATAGCTGGAGCCAAAACTTTCTTGGTATGAGGCGGCAGAGCCAGGGCAGTAGCTGTCACCATATTGTCAGCTAAACCGTTGGCTAGTTTAGCGATGGTATTGGCTGTTGCAGGCGCAAGCAGAAAGAGGTCAGACTCTTTAGCGATGTCAATGTGATTGACCTTGCTAGGGTCAGGTTCTTGCATAATATCAATTGCAACTGGACTTTGTGACAAGACTTGCAGGGTCAGCGGTGTGATAAATTCTGTCGCTGCCTCTGTCATGAGGACAGCAACTTCAAAGTTCTCTTTCTTTAGACGGCTAGTGATGTCAGCAGCTTTGTAAGCTGATATGCTGCCACTGACGGCTAAGGTAATCTGTGTCATCATTTACCTCCTTATGGACTATGGATATGCAGGTAGAGGAGCTGAGCAATTTCTTCTTTGGATTGAGCCTGGGTTACAGTATCATTTCCGACAAGATAGGCTTTGTGCTCCTTATTAGAAATCTTTGTCAAATCATTGGCGACAATGATTTCTGCCTGATTTTTTATGAGACTGGCTTGTGCGGTCTTGAGTAACTCTTCATCAGAAGCATCAACCAAGAGTTTGAAGCCAATCAAGCGAATGTCTGGATTCCAGTTTTTTACTAGGCTGATGATTTTAGGTGTCTTTTTGAGAAAAAGAACTTGAACATCATCCTGAGAAGAAATCTTGCTTTCTGAGTTAGTCTTATCCAGAAATTCAGCCATATCAGAGCTAGCAGCTACAGCTTCCATACCAGTCATGTAGACGGGGGTATAATCAGAGACTGCCATTGCATGAATCAGTATATCATGTGTGTGAACGAGCGGCTCCAGAGTTTCAAGCAATTCTGTAACATTTTCAATCTGGACAATGGTAAGATTGGGATGGGCTGCAGGGCGGACAGCCTTGGGAGACGTCACCAGAGTCACCTGATCGCCCTTGTCTAGGAAAGTTTCAGCTATGATTTTCCCAAGCTGGCCTGTCGAATGATTGGTAATAGAGCGGACACGGTCGATTTTCTCGCTGGTCCCGCCAGAAGTAATCAATATGTTCATAGCACTATTTTACAAGAAAAAAGAAATTTAGTAAAATAATTCTAATTGCAGAGTGTCACAGCGGAAAATAATTCTCTGAAATCTTATATTTTAGAGAATTTAAATTTCTTAACTTTTCTTTTTCCCGAACATTAAAATCTTTTTAGAGCTTAATCATGTAGATTTTGCTCTTTTTTGTTATAATCTTTATATTAATTGACAGAGGAGTTCTTGATGAAAACAGATATTGAAATTGCTCAAAGTGTTGAATTGCAGCCTATTGTTGATGTAGTGAAAAAAGTCGGCATCAACTATGACGACTTGGAATTATATGGTAAGTATAAGGCTAAGCTCAGCTTTGATAAAATTCGTGAGGTTGAAAAAAATCCTGTTGGCAAGCTGATTTTGGTGACGGCAATCAATCCAACTCCAGCAGGAGAAGGTAAGTCTACCATTACCATTGGACTGGCTGACGCACTCAATAAAATTGGCAAGAAAACTATGATTGCCATTCGCGAACCATCTCTGGGGCCTGTGATGGGCATCAAGGGAGGAGCAGCTGGCGGAGGTCACGCGCAAGTTCTACCGATGGAAGATATCAACTTGCATTTTACTGGTGATATGCATGCCATCACGACTGCCAATAATGCCCTGTCAGCTCTTATCGATAATCATCTTCATCAGGGAAATGCACTGGGAATCGATCAGCGTCGTATTATCTGGAAGCGGGTGGTTGACCTAAATGACCGAGCTCTTCGCCATGTGACCGTTGGCTTAGGAAGTCCGGTTAATGGTATTCCGCGAGAAGATGGTTTTGACATTACGGTTGCTTCTGAAATTATGGCGATTCTTTGCCTAGCTACGGATATTGAAGATTTGAAAAAGCGCTTGGCTAACATTGTCATCGGTTATCGCTATGACCGTACACCAGTCTATGTTCGTGACCTTGAAGTCGAAGGAGCCTTGGCTTTGGTCTTGAAAGATGCGATTAAGCCAAATCTGGTACAGACTATTTACGGAACACCAGCCTTTGTTCATGGCGGTCCTTTTGCCAATATCGCCCACGGCTGTAATTCTGTTTTAGCGACTAGCACAGCGTTGCGCTTGGCTGATTATACTGTGACGGAGGCAGGATTTGGTGCAGATCTTGGTGCTGAGAAATTTTTAGATATTAAAACTCCAAACTTACCCACTTCTCCAGATGCAGTGGTGATTGTTGCAACCTTACGCGCCCTCAAGATGAATGGTGGCGTTGCTAAGGATGCTCTGACAGAAGAAAATGTTGAAGCGGTCAGAGCTGGTTTTGCTAATCTCAAGCGTCACGTTGAAAATATCCGTAAGTTCGGTATTCCAGCGGTAGTAGCCATCAATGAATTTGTTTCAGATACAGAGGCTGAAACTGCTACGCTTAAGGAACTTTGTGCAGAAATCGGGGTACCGGTTGAGCTTGCTAGTGTATGGGCTGATGGCGCCAAAGGTGGTGTTGCTCTGGCTGAGACTGTAGTCAAAACCATTGCTGAAGAGCCTGCTCATTACACTCGCCTCTATGACAATGATCTCTCTATTGAAGAAAAAATTGAAAAAATTGTCACAGAAATCTATCGTGGTTCGAAGGTGAACTTTGAGAAAAAAGCGCAGACTCAGATTCGCGAAATTGTCAAAAACGGCTGGGATAAGCTGCCAATCTGTATGGCCAAAACACAGTATAGCTTCTCTGACAATCCTGCAGCTCTTGGTGCGCCAGAAAACTTTGAAATTACCATTCGTGAACTGGTACCAAAACTTGGAGCAGGCTTTATCGTGGCTTTGACAGGAGATGTCATGACCATGCCAGGATTGCCAAAACGTCCTGCAGCACTCAATATGGATGTTGCAGCAGACGGCACAGCGATTGGACTATTTTGATCTTGGTTTAAAAGGCTCTTTACGAGCCTTTTTTGGTATAATAGTGAAAATAATGAGAATAGAATATGGAGACAACATGAACATTAGATTTGCAACACCATCAGACGCTACGACCTTGCTTGCTATTTATGCGCCTTATGTAGAAAATACAGCCATCACTTTTGAATATGAAGTACCCACCATTGAGGATTTTGCAACTAGGATTGAGAAAACGTTGGAAAGATATCCTTATCTGGTAGCGGAAGAAGATGGTTTAATTTTAGGCTATGCCTATGCTTCGACTTATTATGCGCGCGCCGCCTATGATTGGGCGGTGGAATTATCCGTCTATGTCAGTCAAGATGCTCGAGGAAAGGGAGTCGGCAGCAGGCTTTATGATGAGCTTGAAGACCTGTTAGATCAGATGGGATATATGCATTTTCTAGCCTGTATTTCTCTGCCAAATGAAGCCAGCCTGGCTTTGCATCAAAAAAGAGTCTACCAGCAAGTAGCGCATTTCCCTAAAATCGGCTATAAATTCGAGCGTTGGCATGACATTGTTTGGCTGCAGAAATCCTTGGACAAGCAAGCTGGACCAATTAAACTTTTAAAAGAAATGGAGTGGAAATGATGAAAAAGAAACATTTATTAATAACTCTTCTAAGCATTACCCTTTTGGCCTTGACGGGTTGTCAGTCCGTTGAAAATTGGTTTAAAAATGCCAAGGAGGAATGGTTGGGGTTGGAGATGACGGTTCGCACCTATGATGAGAATTCCCAACTCATAGACCAGATGTCGGGCAAGTCACTATCCATCTCGCGTAACGAGGAGTTTGATTCAGTTGATGCGGAAGGAAATTCCAAGGAAGATTCTTCTGTGCTCAAAATAACCTTGGGTAAGTATGAGATTGACCATGTGGGCTCTTCCTTGATTGCAGAAGAAAAAGGCTTGAAAGATGTCTTTGCCCAGTATCAAAAGACTGCAGATGTTGAGGAGAATAGCCATTCTGTTCCTGTTTTAAATCGCATGATTTCAGCCTTTAAAAACGACTTTACCGGAAAGAAAAAGGTCATTTTGATTCGCTCTCAAAACGGCACTCCGTTGGCTGCCTATGCTGGAGACCGTGTTTCTCTAGATAAATCCGATGCTCCTAAAACCTCTGAGTTGCTGATTGACGGCAAACGTCTCGTGATTTACCGCTGCGACTACACTATTTATGACCGTGAATTGCTGGAGTAAGATATGAATGTAGAGGAATTGGTAAAAGAGTTAAAAGCTGTAGCTAACCCTGATGATGCAGTGGCTATGAAAGCCTATATGAAAAATAAATTTGAGTTTCTAGGAGTCAAAACTCCAGCCAGACGGAAGCTCGCAAAGACTTTTTTCAAACAACAGACAGACTCCGTCGTTGACTGGAATTTTATAAATGAAGCTTGGAGTAATCCTTATCGTGAATTACAGTATGCCGCGCTAGATTATCTGGGGATTTGCAAGAAGCTATTGACTCCATCTGACTTGCCACGTTTGAAAAAGCTGGCTCAAACAAAATCTTGGTGGGATACTATTGACTTTTTGGATCGCTTGGTCGGATCAATCATTGCCCGATTTCCAGAAACCAAAGAGATTATTTTATCCTGGAGTTGTGATGAGGATATCTGGCTGCGGCGCTTGGCTATTGACCATCAACTACTGCGAAAAGAGGAAACTGATACTGAACTTTTAGAACAGATTTTAGTGAATAATCTAGGCCAAACAGAATTCTTTATTAACAAGGCCATCGGCTGGGCGCTGAGAGATTATTCCAAAACCAATCCAAACTGGGTCAAGGATTTTATAGAACGGCATCAGGCGGAAATGGCTGCGCTTAGTATTCGAGAGGGAAGTAAGTATTTATGAAACATATTTATTTAAAATATCTGGAAGAGAAAGATTATTCGGCTTGGCTGGAAGGATTTTCCAATAGACTGCCTTCCCAATCTCCATTTGATGATGGGTTTTTAGATATGACAATTTGTACAGAAAGTTGGTTTGCGGATTTGGTGGCTAAGCACCGAGATTTCCGAGAGAAAGACCAACAGTATATTTGGGGAATTTATGATGCAAAAAGCGGAAAACATGTAGGAATGGTTAATTTATTTGTGCTGGCTAGAGACGATTTTCAATGGGCGGAAATAGGTTATACGATACATAATCAATTTTGGCGTCAGGGCTACGCCAGAGCTATGCTAGGTGAACTTAAGAAAGTCAGTCGTGAACTAGGATTTCATCGTTTAGAAGCACATGTTGATCTACAGAATATCCCTTCACAGAATTTGCTGGAGCAAGCTGATTTCTATCTTGAAGGAGTACGGAAACAATTCCAAAAAGAAGGTCAGGAATGGAAAGATAGACAAGTTTTTGTTTATATTTTAGATTAAATACCTTGACAAGACGGAAAAAGATAAGGTAAACTATATTTCGTGCGATGAGTCGATATGCAGCTTTTCTGCAAATTGAAGCATGGGAGGTCATAACGCAGGAGCGGACCTTGATCAGTTGTGTGAACCTGCTGATCACACGAAAGTGCCCTTATCCCCAATCTACGAATTGGGGATTTTTCTATGTCTCTTAGAGAGGCAAGAAGGGTTGTCTCAGCCGAGCTTAGAGACATTGATTCTGAGACGCGCAGTGTCGTGAGCGCTATTGCTCTTGATGAAACAACTTCGCAGAAGGCAGTTGTGTCGTAGAGCAATGGATGCAGTTTTGTTCGTGAGGACAAAATCTGTAAACCTTGAAACTTCTCTTAGAGAGGCAAGACGGTTTTTCTCAGCCGAGCTTAGAGACATTGATGCTGAGACGGTTGGCGTCGTGAGTGCTATTGCTCTTGATGACTCAACTTCGCAGAAGGCAGTTGAGTCGTAGAGCAATGGATGCAGTTTTGTTCGTAAGAACAAAAGCTGTAAACCTTGAAAGCTCTCTTAGATAGGCATGAGAGTTGGTGTGGTTTATCAAAAAATCGCACTTATATTCTTTAGAACTATTTGCATTTTTCCCTAAAAATAGTATAATACTAACAATACAAAATTTTTTGAAAATTCAGAGAGGTTATCGCATGGGATATACAGTTGCTGTAGTAGGTGCCACTGGTGCCGTTGGATCTCAAATGATTAAAATGCTGGAAGAATCTAGCCTTCCAATTGATAAAATACGCTATCTGGCGTCTGCTCGTTCAGCTGGTAAAGTTCTCCAGTTCAAGGGACAAGATATTACTATTGAAGAGACGACTGAGACGGCTTTTGAAGGTGTAGATATTGCTCTCTTTTCAGCTGGTGGTTCTACCTCAGCAAAATTCGCTCCTTACGCAGTCAAAGCTGGAGCAGTAGTGGTTGATAACACCTCTTATTTCCGTCAAAATCCTGATGTTCCTCTGGTTGTTCCAGAAGTCAACGCCCATGCATTAGATCAGCACAAGGGAATTATCGCTTGCCCTAACTGCTCGACAATTCAGATGATGGTGGCTTTAGAGCCTGTTCGTCAGCAGTGGGGGTTGGAGCGCATCATTGTGTCTACCTATCAAGCAGTTTCTGGTGCAGGTATGGGAGCCATTCTTGAAACCCAAGCTCAATTGCGCTCTGTTCTCAATGATGGTGTAAATCCTAAGGAGGCGGAAGCCAATATCCTGCCATGTGGCGGCGACAAAAAACATTATCCTATTGCTTTTAATGCCTTACCTCAGATTGATGTCTTTACAGATAACGACTACACTTATGAAGAGATGAAGATGACTAAAGAAACGAAGAAAATCATGGAAGATGATTCTATTGCTGTTTCTGCGACATGTGTCCGCCTTCCGATTTTGTCTGCTCACTCAGAGTCTGTCTACATCGAGACTAAGGAAGTTGCACCTATTGAACATGTAAAAGCAGCAATCGCAGCTTTCCCAGGTGCTATTTTGGAGGATGATGTAGCTCATCAGGTTTATCCGCAAGCGATCAATGCGGTTGGTAAGAAAGAAACCTTTGTTGGCCGAATTCGTAAGGATCTTGATGCAGAAAAAGGAATTCATATGTGGGTTGTTTCAGACAATCTTCTTAAAGGTGCAGCTTGGAATTCTGTTCAAATCGCAGAGACACTGCATGAGCGTGGTTTAGTTCGTCCGACAGCAGAAGTTGTTTTTGAATTAAAATAAAGTGAATAAGGAAACTTGACAGCATAGGGTTGAATAATCGTTCTTTCAACCCTCTTTTCGTATAATAAAGAGAGGTAAGTTTATGGCGTATTCGGATCTGAAAAACTGTAAAATCATCACAGCTTTTATTACACCTTTTCATGAAGATGGTTCCATTAATTTTGATGCTATTCCAGACTTGATTGAGCACCTTTTGGCGCATCATACGGATGGGATTTTACTAGCTGGAACAACTGCTGAAAGTCCAACTCTGACTCATGATGAAGAGTTGGAGTTATTTGCGGCAGTTCAAAAGGTTGTCAAAGGGCGTGTTCCTTTGATTGCCGGTGTCGGTACCAACGAAACGCGTGATTCTATCGAATTCGTCAAAGAAGTAGATGAATTTGGTGGCTTTGCAGCTGGTTTGGCCATTGTACCCTATTACAACAAACCTTCTCAGGAAGGGATGTATCAGCACTTTAAAGCCATTGCGGATGCTTCAAACCTGCCTATCATTATCTACAATATACCTGGCCGGGTTGTTGTTGAGATGACACCTGAGACTATGCTGAGGTTGGCAGAACATCCAAATATTATCGGCGTTAAAGAATGTACCAGTCTGGCGAACATGGCCTATCTGATTGAGCATCGTCCAGAGGAGTTTCTGATTTATACTGGTGAGGATGGCGATGCCTTTCATGCTATGAATTTGGGGGCTGATGGAGTTATTTCTGTTGCTTCTCACACAAACGGTGATGAAATGTTTGAAATGCTGGACGCTATTGAACACAATGACATCAAAAAAGCAGCAGCTATCCAACGGAAATTCATCCCTAAAGTCAATGCCCTTTTCTCTTACCCAAGTCCAGCTCCAGTCAAGGCAGTCCTTAATTACTTAGGATTTGCAGCTGGCCCAACTCGCTTGCCGCTTGTACCAGCGCCCGAAGAAGATGCCAAACGTATTATCAAGGTTGTGGTCGATGGCGACTATCAAGCAACCAAAGAGACGGTTAAAGGCGTTCTAAGACCGGATTATTGATTGATAGAACTGAAAAATATTTCTAGAAAGGATTGCCCAGAGCAGTCCTTTTTTATATAGTCTTTTAAGATTAAAGAAAAAAGGAAGCTTCCTTTGAAAAATATTGGAAAAAATTATATAATGTTAAGGTATGGTCTGGCTTCCAGAATTCTTTTTGAGCAGACTATAGACAACTGGACTGACAGCAGTCATGTTAGAGACTTACATTAGATTAGAAATATATAATATAAAAGGAGTTTTTTTATGCAAGTTATTAAACGGAGTGGTGAGGTTGTAGAATTTGACCCAGATAAAATTTATCAAGCAGTTTTAAAGGCAGCTCAGACTGTCTATGTGTTGACAGATGATTTGCGTCAGAATTTAGCGCAGGTTACAAAGAAAGTGGTTCTGGATTTGGATGAAGCTAAGGTTGAGCGTGCGACTATTAGCATGATTCAGTCCATGGTTGAAAGCCGCCTCTTGGGTGCAGGCTATATTACCATTGCAGAGCATTATATTTCCTATCGCTTGCAACGCGATTTAGAGCGCAATGGCTATGGAGATCATATCGCTGTGCATCTGCATTTTGAGCAAGTGAGATAAAGTTAAAAAGCCTGCTAGGGCTTTTTTTGCTCTTGAGGTAGAAAGGATCACTTTAGCATTCATCCGCTTAAATTTTAGAAATATGTTAAAATAGTTAAAGATATAAAATTTTATCAATGATATTCGTTGAAAGGATAAATTATGGCAACGATTCAATGGTTTCCAGGGCATATGTCTAAGGCACGGAGACAGGTACAGGAAAATATTAAGTTTGTTGATTTTGTGACGATACTGGTTGATGCGCGACTGCCCTTATCTAGTCAGAATCCTATGCTGACTAAGATTGTGGGTGACAAGCCCAAGCTTTTGATTTTAAACAAGGCTGATTTGGCTGACCCTGTTCGTATTAAAGAATGGCAGAGCTATTTTGAAAGCCAAGGGATTCCGACTTTATCTATTAATTCCAAAGAGCAATCTGCTGTAAAAAAAGTGACAGATGCAGCTAAAAAGCTTATGGCTGACAAATTGGCGCGTCAGAAAGAGAGAGGAATTCGCATCGAAACCCTGCGTACCATGATTATTGGCATTCCCAATGCTGGCAAATCAACCCTCATGAATCGCTTGGCAGGTAAGAAAATTGCCGTTGTAGGGAATAAGCCAGGTGTAACCAAGGGCCAGCAATGGCTCAAGTCAAATAAAGACTTGGAAATCTTGGATACACCAGGAATACTCTGGCCTAAGTTTGAAGATGAGACGGTTGCTCTCAAGCTTGCTCTGACTGGAGCTATTAAGGATAATCTACTGCCTATGGATGAGGTAACGATTTTTGGCCTCGATTATTTCAAGGAGCATTATCCTGAGGAGCTGACAGCACGCTTCAAGCAGCTGGATCTGAGTCAGGAAGCACCTGATATGATTATGGATATGACTCAAAAACTTGGTTTCCGTGATGACTATGATCGTTTTTATAGCTTATTTGTCAAAGATGTTCGTGATGGTAAATTGGGCCGATATTGCTTGGATACAGTAGGAGAATTAGATGGCAACGATTAAGGAGATTCAGCAACGCTTAGAGTTAGTGACTGATTTGGCTGATCCTTTTCTGGCAGAAGCAGCGAATGATTTGCGCAGTGGAGTTCAAAAAGCGATTGAAAAGCGTAAAAGAGCTATTCAGGCAGAGTTAGATGAAGATTTGCGTCTGGAGCAGATGTTACGGTATGAAAAAGAGCTTTATCAAGCAGGCTACCAGGCAATCGCTGGGATTGATGAGGTCGGCCGCGGTCCTCTAGCTGGACCAGTTGTCGCTGCAGCAGTAATCTTACCTCCAGGATGTAAGATTAAGGGGCTTAACGATAGTAAAAAAATTCCTAAGAAAAAGCATGATGAAATCTATCAAGCAGTTATGGATAAAGCCTTGGCAGTAGGTGTTGGCCTGATGGACAGCAAGATTATTGATAAAGTCAATATCTACGAAGCGACCAAGCTTGCTATGAAAGATGCTTTGTCTAAGCTTTGTCTCAAGCCAGATTATCTGCTGATTGATGCCATGAAGCTAGATGTCGAGATTCCGCAAGAGTCCATCATCAAAGGTGATGCTAATTCGCTATCTATTGCAGCGGCCAGTATTGTTGCTAAGGTCACTCGAGATAAGCTGATGGCAGACTATGACAAAGAATATCCTGGTTATGATTTTGCGCAAAATGCAGGCTATGGAACTAAGAGCCATTTGCAGGGCTTGGAGCGAAACGGCGTAACTCCTATTCATCGCAAGACATTTGAACCAATAAAATCCATGTGCGAATAGGCACGAAGAGGTGAGGCATGCTTATCAGTAAAATCTTAAACAATAATGTGGTGATTTCTGAAGAGGACCAAGAAGAAGTTATTCTAATGGGACGAGGACTGGCCTTTGGTCGAAAAGTTGGCCAGGAGATTCCAGATGAGCTGATTGAGAAAAAGTATGTCTTGTCAGAAAATAGACGACAGCTTCTGATGGAGTTGCCAGCAGAGGTCATGGAAATGTCAGATAAGATTATTTCTTTCGCAAGGGAGAAACTGCAGAAGAAACTCAAAGACACTGCTTTTCTGGCGATGGCAGATCATATCCACGGAGTCTTGCTGCGCTTGGAAGATGATATTTACCTCAAGAATTTCCTCATGTGGGATATTAAACGCTTTTTTCCTATCGAGTTTGAGGTTGGTCAGTATGCCAAACAGCTTTTGAGTGCTTATGTCAGCAAGGAACTTCCAGATGATGAAGCAGCTTTTATGGCGCTGACCTTGGTCAATGCAGAGCTGGAAAATGGCGACGGAACTGCGCGTGATTTGACTATGATGATGGAGGAAATCATGACCATTGTCAAGTACAGTTTGGAAATTTCTTTAGACGAGGAAGACATCTACCTTGAGCGCTTCATGACCCATCTAAAATTTTTCTGTGAGCGAGTCCTGACTGATAGCGGCCACCGTGATTTAGAGGACAATGAGATGTTTGACTTACTTAAATGTAAGTATCCCTTGGCTTATGAGACAACTAGGAAGATTGCTGAATTTTTAAAGCAAACCAGAAATTACCAAACATCAGAGGATGAACAACTTTACCTGACCATCCATTTGTCACGCATGAAAAGGAGGATGACATGCAAAGCGAATACGAAAAAATGATTGCTGGAGAGATTTACCGACCACAAGACGAAGATTTAAGAAAAATTAGAGCCCGCTCCAAAGAATTTCAATATCGTTTCAACCACGAGCAAGACAGTGACAAGCGTACGGCCATTATCAAGGAATGGTTTGGCAGTACGGGAAATAATCTTGCTATGAAGCCAGATTTGGTTTGCGGCTACGGAATTAACATTCATTTAGGAGAAAATTTTTGTTCTAACTGGAACCTGACTATGCTGGACGTTTGCCCCATTCGCATCGGAAACAATGGCATGCTCGGTCCAAATTGTCAGTTTTTGACACCTCTTCATCCGCTTGATCCAGTGGAAAGAAATTCCGGTATTGAGTACGGAGCACCAATCACTATTGGTGATAATTTCTGGGCTGGCGGAGGTGTGACGATTCTGCCAGGAGTGACATTAGGGGATAATGTGGTAGTCGGAGCAGGAGCGGTTGTGACTAAGTCTTTTGGTGACAATGTAGTCTTGGCTGGTAATCCAGCACAAATTATTAAGGAAATTCCTGTTCATAAAGAATAAAAGATGGGTTAAAGGCAAATAGTCAAGGAGACCAGCTATTGACAACATCAAATTCAATAAAATCGTAAAGAAGGAACTGTATTGCAGTTCTTTTTTTGAATTTTTTACGAATAAGAAAGTGAGGTGAAAAAATGAATAATTTTGAGATTTATAAAATGAAAAAAGCTGGTTTGACTAATCATCAGGTTTTAAATGTTTTGAGATACGCCGAGAGTAGAGATAGCAAGCTTTCTCTCCGAGATAAGGCTGTCGTATCTGAGTGCCGTAATCCCGCTCTCTTTATAGAGAAGTATAAACGTCTTGATCTACCAGCTTTGAAGGAAGAATTCGAACTTTTTCCGTCCTTTTCTATCTTGGATGATATTTACCCTTGGGATTTATGTGAGATTTATGATGCCCCGACTTTGTTATTTTATCAGGGAAATCTAAATCTACTAGAATTGCCCAAGGCTGCAGTCGTTGGCAGTCGAGACAGCAGCAAGCAAGGAAATGCCTCCGTACAAAAGATTGTCAAGGAGCTAAATAATGAATTGGTTATCGTTAGTGGCCTAGCTCGTGGAATAGATACAGCGGCTCATATGGCTGCCCTGCAAAACGGGGGGCAGACGATTGCTGTCATCGGAACAGGATTAGATGTCTTTTATCCCAAAGCAAACAAAAAATTACAATCTTACATTGGCAAAAATCATTTATTGCTGACAGAGTATGGTCCAAGTGAACAGCCTTTGAAGTTTCATTTTCCAGAGCGGAATCGGATCATCGCTGGTCTCTGTCGTGGCGTCATCGTGGCAGAAGCTAAGATGCGCTCAGGCAGCCTGATTACCTGTGAGCGAGCGATGGAAGAAGGGCGAGATGTCTTTGCTATTCCGGGGTCAATTTTAGATGGGAAATCTGACGGTTGCCATCATTTGATTCAAGAGGGCGCAAAGTGCATCACATCAGGCTCTGACGTTCTTTCTGAATTTGATTTTTAAAACAAGTTTTCCTATAAGAAAAGTTAGCAGTTGACATCTATCAAAAAATAGTTTAAACTCTATGAGATTTATTTCTTATAGAAGGTGTCTAAATTGGTTACAAAAACAAAGAAGAAGTCTACGACCAAGAAAAATCTTGTCATCGTAGAGTCGCCTGCTAAGGCAAAAACAATAGAAAAATATCTGGGACGAAACTACAAGGTTCTGGCCAGTGTCGGGCATATTCGTGACCTGAAAAAGTCTACTATGTCCATTGATTTTGAGAACAACTATGAGCCGCAGTACATCAATATTCGTGGTAAAGGTCCGTTGATTAATGACTTGAAAAAAGAAGCAAAGAAAGCTAAACAAGTCTTTCTGGCAAGTGACCCGGACCGCGAAGGAGAAGCTATTTCATGGCATTTGGCTCACATTCTTAATCTGGATGAAAAAGAGAAAAACCGTGTCGTCTTCAACGAAATTACCAAAGATGCGGTCAAAAATGCTTTTAAAGAGCCGCGTCAGATTGATATGAATTTAGTTGATGCGCAGCAGGCTCGTCGAGTTCTGGACCGCTTGGTTGGTTATTCTATTTCTCCTATTCTCTGGAAGAAAGTCAAAAAAGGCCTGTCAGCTGGCCGGGTGCAGTCTGTCGCTCTCAAGCTGATTATTGACCGGGAAAATGAAATCAATGCCTTCAAACCAGAAGAGTACTGGACAATTGATGGAACCTTCAAGAAAGGAACCCGTCAGTTCCAGGCCAGCTTCTATGGTATGAATGGTAAAAAGATGAAGCTGACCAACAATGACGAGGTCAAAGAAGTTCTGTCTCACCTCAAGGGTGATGACTTTACAGTCGACAGTGTCGAAAAGAAAGAGCGTCGACGCAATGCTCCGCTGCCCTACACGACTTCCTCTATGCAGCAGGATGCCGCTAATAAGATTAATTTCCGGACTCGTAAGACAATGATGGTGGCTCAGCAGCTCTATGAAGGGATTAATATCGGTTCTGGCGTACAAGGTCTTATTACCTATATGCGTACCGACTCGACTCGTATCAGCCCAGTAGCGCAAAATGAAGCAGCGAGCTTTATCACGGATAAATTTGGCGCCAAATATTCCAAACATGGCAGCAAGCCCAAGAACGCTTCTGGCGCTCAAGATGCCCACGAAGCCATTCGTCCTTCCAGCGTTTTCAATACTCCAGAAAGCATCGCAAAGTATCTGGATAAGGATCAGCTTAAGCTCTATACGCTGATTTGGAACCGTTTTGTAGCCAGTCAAATGACAGCAGCAGTCTTTGATACTATGAATGTTAAGCTGGGGCAAAATGGTGTCCAATTTTCTGCCAACGGCAGTCAGGTCAAGTTTGATGGCTATCTGGCTATTTACAACGACTCTGACAAGAATAAAATGCTGCCAGACATGGAAAAGGGCGATACCGTCAAACGTGTAAATACCAATCCAGAACAGCACTTTACCCAGCCACCTGCTCGTTATTCTGAAGCGACTCTTATCAAGACTTTAGAAGAAAATGGCGTTGGTCGGCCGTCTACCTATGCACCGACCATTGAGACCATTCAGAAACGATATTACGTTAAGCTGGTTTCCAAGCGCTTTGAGCCGACGGAACTAGGGGAGATTGTCAATTCACTGATTGTCGAATTCTTCCCAGGCATTGTAAATGTGAAATTTACAGCAGAAATGGAAGCTAAACTAGATGATGTAGAAGTTGGCAAAGAGCAATGGCAGAAAGTTATTGACGAGTTTTATAAACCTTTTGAAAAGGAAGTGGCTAAAGCCGAGACTGAAATGGAGAAAATCCAAATCAAGGATGAGCCAGCTGGTTTTGACTGTGAGGTCTGTGGCAGTCCCATGGTCATCAAATTGGGTAGATTTGGCAAGTTCTACGCCTGTAGCAATTTTCCAGACTGTCGTCATACTCAGGCTATCGTCAAAGAAATCGGCGTGACCTGTCCACAGTGTCAGAAAGGTCAAGTTATTGAGCGTAAGACTAAGCGAAATCGCATTTTCTACGGCTGCGATCGTTATCCTGACTGTGATTTCACATCTTGGGACAAGCCAGTTGGTCGGAACTGTCCAAAATGTGACCATTATCTGATTGAAAAGAAAGTACGCGGTGGTGGCAAGCAAGTAGTCTGCAGCAATGGCGATTACGAAGAAGAAAAAGTGAAATAACATTTTTACATAATTTATATTACGTAAAATATCTTTCTGAAGAAGAGGTGAAGTTTTATGACAGATAAATTTGCAGAATTTCTAAAAATCGCGTCTCAACTGAATAAGATAGGAATTGTTCCACTTCTGATGGGTTCTCTAGGTCTGGAGCAAGTTACTGGACAAGACTGGCAGGCGCGTGATATTGATATTCATGTTCATGGTGATGAGCGTGGCTGGGAAGCACCAGACGAAGAACGTATTTACGATATGGACAAGATTGAGCCTATGATGGAGCGCTTGGGCTATCGCTTAGTCGATCTGCACGAGCATGAATTTCAAAAAGAAGATCTGTCTATTGAATTTGGAGCCATGGAAACCTTGGGGGCATTCGCTGGTGTGCCGCTAGAGGAGTTGACTCGAAAAGAAGTTGAAGATGTTGAGTTTCTACTGCCGAATGCAGAGCAATTCTTAGCTATCTACCGTGCTTCTTCCCAAGATTCTTACCGAAATGAAAATAACAATCATAAAGATTTTGCTAAGATTGCTTACTTGGAGGAGATGTTAAAAGCAAAGTGATTAAGAAAATAATTAGTGTACTGTTTTCTATTCTCGCATTATTTATTTTGTCAGCATGCAACAACAGTGTAGATCATGATTTAAGTAGTACGGCTATATCAAATATTAGTTCCGTAATAGAAGCTGCAGGACTAAAAGCAGAAGGATACTCGACTGCTGATACTTTTGGCTATCAGGGATTTCCGTTTTACGTTGAAGGAAACAAAAAATTTGTTGATGTCTATGTGGATTTTGAAAAAGATTATGTTCAGAAAACTCCAGTCCTCAGATACAACCCGAGACTTAAAGAAGTTGAGAAGAAAATTTTCTTTGGTTTGGCCAAGAAAACAGTCTATCGTTTAGAAATGGAGTATGTTTCTGGCGATGACAATTATGATAGACTTGAAGAAGCATACAATAGATTGCTTCAAAGTGATAGCTTGACTTCTACATTTTTGAGCAAAGATATGATTAGACAGCTTTATATTAAAAACTCAATTGAATTGGACTCCTTTGACTCAAGTTATTCTTTGGTGCCACAAGAAGAATATAGTGGCAACCCAGAAACTCATCTTGAAGAACAAGAAAAAAGAGAAGCAATTTTGAAAACAGATGTCAAAGAACTAGCTCCGTTAATCAAGGACTTAGACCTAAGTAGAGCAAATAAACTAGATGAAGATTTGCTTGCTCTTAATCGCGATATACTCTTAAAAAGAGTTGCTGACAATCGTTCGACTTTTAGTATTCATATAAGCATTGATATAGAACAAGTACGAAAACAAAACCTACAATTAGCTAATGAAGATATTGACAATTGGACAGACTCTGATTTTGAATACTTACTTGTTCAAATACTTCAAATCGATAAACTACCTAGGAATACAGAAGTGGGCTTTGGCATAAGTTACGAAGACAATAGTCATCTGTATGCTTATAAGACATTCAGTTTTGTTAAACAATAATTTTGGAAAGACATTCAGGAATCCTCCTGTCTGTCTTTTTTACTATCTTTTTGTTATAATGGTCAGAGTGAAAATCTAGAAATATCCAAGGGAGAGTATCATGTCATCATCCTATATCAATGTTATCGGTGCTGGTCTGGCTGGCAGTGAAGCAGCTTACCAGATTGCCAAGCGCGGCATCCCAGTCAAACTCTATGAAATGCGGGGTGTTAAGTCAACGCCTCAACACAAGACTGCAGACTTTGCAGAACTGGTCTGCTCTAACTCTTTGCGAGGAGATGCGCTGACCAATGCAGTTGGCCTACTAAAAGAAGAAATGAGACGGTTGGATTCAGTCATCTTAAAGTCAGCAGAAGCGACTCGAGTGCCAGCAGGAGGTGCTCTAGCAGTTGATAGAGAAGGTTTTTCTCAGATGGTAACAGAGCTAGTGACCAACCATCCATTGATTGAGGTCATTCGTGAAGAAATCACTGAAATTCCAGAGGATGCTATCACAGTCATCGCGACAGGGCCCTTGACTAGTGATGCTCTGGCCGAGAAAATCCATGCGCTTAATGGAGGCGACGGTTTTTATTTCTACGACGCGGCGGCGCCGATCATTGATGTCAATACCATCGATATGACTAAGGTCTATCTCAAATCTCGTTATGATAAGGGGGAAGCGGCCTATCTCAACGCGCCAATGACCAAGCAAGAATTTATGGATTTCCATGATGCTTTGGTCAATGCCGAGGAAGCACCACTCAATTCCTTTGAGAAGGAAAAATACTTTGAAGGCTGCATGCCTATTGAAGTTATGGCCAAGCGAGGTATTAAAACCATGCTTTATGGACCGATGAAGCCGGTTGGTTTAGAATATCCAGATGACTACCAAGGACCTCGAGATGGTGAATATAAGACGCCATACGCTGTGGTGCAGCTTCGTCAGGACAATGCAGCAGGCAGTCTTTACAACATCGTCGGCTTCCAAACTCATCTCAAGTGGGGAGAGCAAAAGCGTGTCTTTCAGATGATTCCTGGCCTTGAGAATGCAGAATTTGTCCGCTATGGTGTTATGCATCGAAACTCCTATATGGACTCTCCAAATCTGCTAGAACAGACTTTCCGCTCTAAGAAACAGACTAATCTTTTCTTTGCAGGTCAAATGACTGGCGTCGAAGGCTATGTTGAGTCTGCAGCTTCTGGTCTGGTTGCTGGTATCAATGCCGCTCGACTCTTCAAAGGAGAAGAAGCACTTGTTTTTCCAGAAACAACAGCTATCGGTAGCCTGCCACACTATGTTACCCACGCTGACAGCAAGCATTTCCAACCCATGAATGTCAATTTTGGCATTATCAAAGAGTTGGACGGCCGTCGGATTCGTGACAAGAAAGAGCGCTATGAGAAAATTGCTGAGCGAGCCTTGCAGGATTTACAGCCTTATTTGGATAAATAATCTATTTTCTATCATTATCTAATAAAAATCATTAAAAAGTTAGGAATTTCCTAACTTTTTTGCTTAATTTGTGATATAATAAATAAAAATTTTGAAAATAGAAAGTTTTCTGAAAATGAATAAATCCTATTTTTACCTTGAAATGAAGACACATGAGTTGGTCGTTCCTTATACTAAGCAAAAACGCCGTGTCCGCGTCTTGCTTCCAAAGAACTATAGTCAGGACACAAATAAGACGTATCCGGTCGTTTATTTTCACGACGGACAAAATGTTCTTTATAGCAAAGAGTCTTTCAGCGGCCATTCGTGGAAGGTGATTCCAACAATTAAGCGTAATCCAGATATTGAAAAAATGATTGTCGTGGCTATTGACAACGATGGCCAAGGGCGGATGAATGAGTATTCAGCTTGGAAGTTCCAAGAGTCCAATATTCCCGGTATTCAGTTTGGCGGCAAGGGAACAGAGTATGCGGAGTTTGTCATGGAAGTCGTCAAGCCTTTTATTGACCAGCATTATCGGACTAAGTCGGATCGGCTGCATACGGCTATGATTGGCTCTTCTCTTGGGGGAAATATCAGCCAGTTTATCGGTGTTGAATACCAAGATCAGATTGGCTGTCTGGGAATCTTTTCATCAGCAAATTGGCTGCATCAGGAAGCCTTTGACCGTTATATTGAGAGAAAAAAACTTCAGGCTGACCAGCGAGTTTTCATTTATGTTGGGACAGAAGAGGCTGATGATACAGATAAGACATTAATGGCTGGCAACATCAAGCAGGCCTATATTGATTCATCGCTCAGCTATTTCCGACAGTTGCTCGTGTCTGGGGTAGATTTGTCCAATATTCAGATTAAGATCCAGTCTGGAGCTATTCATAATGAAATCGCTTGGGCAGAGCACTTGCCAGACTGTTTCCGTTTTATCAGCGAGAAATGGTAATCTAGTCAAACAGTGAGAAAGAGGTAAAAACTATGCATGTAGAATTTTTAAGTCATTGGAGCGGCAATCTAGGCCGAGAAATGTATATCAATCGCTATGGCCATGCTGGGCTCCCGATTATAGTCTTTGCATCATCAGGCGGCAGCCATAATGAATATGCTGACTTTGGTATGATTGAGGCCTGTGCAGGTTTTATTGAGGCTGGTAAGGTCCAATTTTTCACTCTCAGCAGCATTGATAGCGAGAGCTGGTTGGCGGACTGGAAGCACCCACACGATCGAGCAGAAATGCATCGTGCCTATGAGCGTTATGTCATCGAGGAAGCTATTCCTTTCGTCAAGCATAAGACAGGCTGGTTTGACCCTATGATGACGACAGGCTGCTCCATGGGAGCTTATCATGCTGTTAATTTCTTCCTGCAGCATCCAGATGTTTTCAATAAAGTGATTGCCCTCAGTGGTGTCTATGATGCACGTTTCTTTGTTGGTGACAATTTGAATGACGAAGTCATTTATCAAAACTCTCCAGCAGACTATATCTGGAACCAAAATGATGGCTGGTTTATTGACCGCTATCGACAGGCCGATATTATCGTTTGTACTGGCTTGGGTGACTGGGAGCAGGATGGCCTGCCTTCCTTCTACACGCTGAAAGAAGCTTTTGAGCATAAGAATATTCCAGCTTGGTTTGCCGAATGGGGTCATGATGTTTCCCATGACTGGATTTGGTGGCGTAAGCAAATGCCTTATTTCCTCAATGAACTCAATCTTTAAAGGAGGTTTCCTATGAATTATATCGTTATTTCTCCCTATTATCCACAAAATTTTCAGCAGTTTACAGTGGAGCTGGCTAACAAAGGAATCACTGTTCTGGGAATCGGTCAGGAGCCTTATGACCAGCTAGACCAGCCTTTGAAGGATTCATTGACCGAATATTTCAGAGTAGAAAATCTTGAAAACCTTGATGAAGTAAAAAGAGCGGTGGCCTTTCTTTTCTACAAGCATGGACCTATCGACCGGATTGAGTCACATAATGAATACTGGCTGGAACTTGACGCAGAGTTGCGTGAGCAATTCAATGTCTTTGGAGCAAAGCCAAAAGACTTGAAAAAGACCAAGTTCAAATCAGAAATGAAGAAACTCTTTAAAAAAGCAGGCGTTCCAGTGGTACCTGGTCAGATTGTCAATACAGAAGCAGGCGCTGATTTGGCTGTCAAGAAACTTGGTCTGCCTTTGATTGCTAAGCCTGATAATGGAGTAGGAGCAGTTGCAACCTTTAAATTAGAAACAGCAGAAGATGTCGAACGATTCAAGCAAGAATGGGATCATCAGACTGCTTATTTCTTTGAAAAGTTTGTCCAGTCTGGCGAAATCTGTACTTTTGACGGTTTGGTAGATAAGGATGGTCAGATCGTCTTTGCAACCACCTTTGACTATGCCCATACACCGCTGGATTTGATGATCTATAAGATGGACAATTCCTACTACGTTCTTAAGGATATGGATCCAAAACTGCGTGCTTATGGAGAAGCGATTGTCAAAACCTTCGGCATGAAAGAACGCTTTTTCCATATTGAGTTCTTCCGCGAAGGTGATGATTATGTAGCCATTGAGTACAATAACCGTCCAGCTGGCGGCTTTACCATTGATGTCTATAATTTCGCCCACTCAATCGATCTTTACAGAGGCTATGCAGCGATTGTAGCAGGAGAGCCTTTCCCAGCTGCTCACATGGAGCCACTGTATTGTTTGGCAACCTCGCGCCGTGCATCGACAAACTATGCTTACCCTGAGGCTGACTTGCTGGAGAAATACAGAGATAATTTCAAAGTTAAGAAAGACATGCCAGCCGCTTTTGCAGAGCTGCAAGGTGACTACCTCTATATGCTAACAACACCAAGCCGTGAGCAGATGGAGCAGATGATTGCAGATTTTGCTAAACAGGCGGACTAATCAAAAGCATGCTCTGCTATTATTTTCGTATAACAGTTTCAAAATAGTAAAAACTACTCTAGCACAAAAAAAGTTTGTGAAATTCCTGTTTTGGTGCCTACAACCAGTTTATCCAATGGATTGACTGGTTTTTCTTTGTGAAATATAAGTGAGCAAAAGTTTTGACAGTGCTTACAGCTTTAGATAGAATTAAATAGAAGAATTATGCTTAGAAAGGCAAAAAAATGGCAACTTTAGATAAAAATCTTTTGTTAGAGATGTTCCGTAAGATGGAAGAAATCCGTCGAATGGACTTAAAAATTGCTCAACTTGTAAAAAAAGGAAAGGTTCCTGGAATGACTCACTTCTCAGTAGGTGAGGAAGCAGCCAATGTTGGTGCTATGCTGGCTTTGAACAAGGATGATTTGTTGACTTCTAATCACCGGGGACACGGTCAAGCTATCGCAAAAGGAATCAACCTCAACGAAATGATGGCGGAAATCCTAGGGAAATACACCGGTACCTGTAAAGGAAAAGGCGGCTCTATGCACATTGCTGACCTAGATGCCGGAAACCTTGGTGCTAATGGTATCGTAGGTGGCGGCATGGGAATTGCTGTTGGAGCAGCTCTGACCCAGCAAATGCAGAAGACTGGCAAGATTGTTGTCTGCTTCTTCGGTGACGGTGCTACCAACGAAGGTGTCTTCCACGAAGCAGTCAACATGGCTTCTATCTGGAATCTGCCCGTTATTTTCTATTGTATCAATAATGGCTATGGTATTTCTGCTGACATCAAGAAAATGACCAATGTAGAGCACATCCACGAGCGCAGTGCAGCTTATGGTATTCCAGGTATGTTCATCGAAGATGGCAATAATGTTCTGGATGTCTATGAAGGTTTCCAAAAGGCTGTGGAGCATGTTCGCAGTGGTAAAGGACCTGTCTTAATTGAGAGCGTGACCTATCGTTGGTTGGGACACTCGTCTTCTGACCCAGGTAAATACCGTACTCGTGAAGAAGTGGAAGAATGGAAGAAGAAGGATCCAATCGAAAATCTTCGTAAATACTTGCTGGAAAACAAGATTGCAAGCGAGGAAGAGTTGGAAGTTATCCAAGCTGGAGTCAAAGAAACGGTAGAAGCGTCTGTAAAATTCGCAGAAGAAAGTCCGTTTCCGCCACTTGAATCTGCCTTTGAAGATATTTACGCAGACTAAAGAGAGGAGAAAAAGAAAATGGAAACTAAAACTATGTCTTTTCGTGACACCATTATCCTCGCTATGTCTGAGGAAATGCGTCGCGATGAAAATGTACTCTTAATGGGAGAAGATGTCGGAGTCTTTGGTGGAGATTTCGGAACATCTGTTGGTATGCTGGAAGAGTTCGGTCCAGAGCGTGTACGTGACTGTCCGATTTCAGAAGCAGCTATTTCTGGAGCAGCAGCTGGAGCAGCTATGACAGGGCTGCGTCCAATCGTAGATATGACATTTATGGACTTCTCTGTAATCGCCATGGATGCTATTGTTAATCAAGCCGCTAAAACGCGCTATATGTTTGGCGGAAAAGGACAAGTGCCAATGACTGTCCGTTGTGCGGCAGGTAATGGAGTTGGCTCAGCGGCTCAGCACTCTCAGTCTTTGGAATCTTGGTTTACCCACATTCCAGGACTTAAGGTAGTCGCTCCAGGAACTCCGGCTGATATGAAGGGACTTCTCAAGGCTTCTATCCGAGATAACAACCCGGTTATTATCTTGGAATACAAGTCTGAATTTAACCAAAAAGGCGAGGTGCCACTAGATCCTGAGTATGTAATCCCACTCGGTGTAGGTGAAATCAAAAAAGAAGGTACCGATGTAACAGTTGTTACCTACGGAAAAATGCTTCGCCGTGTCATGCAGGCAGCTGAAGAATTAGCAGAAGAAGGTATCTCTGTAGAAGTGGTTGACCCACGTACATTGGTGCCGCTTGATAAGGATATTATCATCAATTCTGTTAAGAAGACCGGAAAGGTCGTTTTGGTTAATGATGCCCACAAAACTAGCGGTTTCATTGGTGAAATTTCAGCGATTATTTCTGAGTCTGAAGCATTTGACTATCTAGATGCTCCAATTCGCCGTTGTGCAGGTGAAGATGTGCCAATGCCTTATGCACAGAACTTGGAAAACGCGATGATTCCGACCGTTGAAAGCATCAAAGATGCTATTCGGAAGACATATCATAAAGAATAAGGTATAATAAAGAAAAGGCTTTCTTATGAATTAGATTACATAAATTATTTTATGTAATCTAATCTTGTGTAGAGGTCGAAGTAGCTAAAATTTTACAAATTACAGACAATCGTTATTCGGAGTGATTATATCCGATGAGCGACTTAGTAAGTCTGTAAGGTTGAACGCCGATAGCGGCAGCTGTAGCAACTTGAGATACGTTTCGTATCCAAGTTACTTGTAGAGTTGAACATGGGCTAAAAGCTCGGAAAAAAGATAAATCTCCTTGGCTTCATCGAAGCTTGCGTAGATTTCCTATTTTTCAGTCGCTTTTTACGCCCTTAGTATCATAATTAGAATTGGAGAGGTCATGGCTGATGACAAGCTAAGAGCGACTCCTGCAGCTAGAAAGTTAGCGGATGATTTGGGAATCAACCTCTATGATGTTTCTGGCTCAGGTGCAAATGGTCGTGTCCACAAAGAAGACGTGGAAACTTATAAAGATACAAATGTGGTGCGCATTTCACCACTGGCAAAACGAATTGCCCAAGAACACAATATTGCTTGGCAAGAGATTCAAGGAACTGGCCATCGTGGCAAGATTATGAAGAAAGATGTTCTTGCTTTCTTGCCTGAGAATGTTGAGAGCGATACAATCAAATCTCCTGCTCAAATTGAAAAAGTTGAAGAAGTGCCTGATAATGTCACTCCTTACGGTGAAATTGAGCGTATTCCAATGACGCCAATGCGGAAGGTTATCGCTCAGCGGATGGTAGAATCTTACCTGACGGCGCCAACATTCACACTTAACTATGATGTTGATATGACAGAAATGCTGGCCTTGCGTAAAAAAGTGCTGGAGCCAATCATGGAAGCAACTGGCAAGAAAGTAACTGTTACAGACCTGCTTTCGCTGGCTGTTGTGAAAACACTGATGAAGCATCCTTATCTCAACTCAACTTTGACAGAGGATGGCAAGACCATTATCACACACAACTATGTCAACCTTTCAATGGCAGTCGGTATGGATAACGGCCTGATGACACCAGTTGTCTACAATGCAGAAAAAATGAGCCTATCAGAGCTTGTGGTAGCCTTTAAAGATGTGATCGGACGTACTTTGGAAGGCAAGTTGGCTCCAAGCGAGCTGCAAAACTCAACCTTCACAATCAGTAACTTGGGTATGTTTGGCGTTCAGTCCTTTGGTCCAATCATCAACCAGCCAAACTCTGCTATCTTGGGTGTGAGCTCGACAGTAGAGAAACCTGTTGTTGTTAATGGCGAAATTGTTATTCGTCCAATTATGAGTCTGGGCTTGACCATCGACCACCGTGTAGTTGATGGAATGGCTGGAGCTAAGTTTATGAAGGATTTGAAGGCTTTGATTGAAGATCCAATTTCAATGTTGGTATAAGATTTTATTTTCTTTGCTATTCTAAAAAGCGAAGAAGCACTCAGCAAATGAAAAATTAAATTAGAAAAGGAAAGAAAAATGGCTTTAGAAGTAATTATGCCAAAAGCCGGTGTGGATATGACCGAAGGGCAAATTGTCCAATGGAATAAGAAAGTCGGCGAATTTGTCAAAGAAGGGGAAATCCTTCTGGAAATCATGACTGACAAGGTCAGCATGGAATTGGAAGCTGAAGAAGATGGCTATCTGATTGCCATTCTCAAAGGAGACGGTGAAACCGTGCCAGTAACGGAAGTCATCGGTTACTTGGGAGAAGAAGGAGAAAACATTCCAACTGCTGGCGGATCTGCACCTGCGGAAGCACCAACTCCTGCAACAGCGGCAGCAAACACAGATGATGATAAGAGCGATGATGCTTACGATATCGTTGTTATCGGTGGTGGACCTGCTGGTTATGTAGCGGCTATCAAAGCAGCCCAGCTGGGTGGCAAGATTGCCTTGGTTGAGAAGTCTGAGCTAGGCGGAACCTGCTTGAATCGTGGTTGTATCCCTACAAAGACTTACCTGCACAATGCTGAAATCATTGAAAGCCTTGGTCACGCTGCTAATCGCGGTATCATCATTGAAAATCCAAGCTTCTCAGTGGACATGGACAAGGTTCTGGAAACAAAAAATAAGGTTGTTAATACGCTTGTTGGCGGTGTTGCTGGCCTTCTTCGCAGCTATGGCGTAGATGTTCATAAGGGAATTGGTACTATTACTAAAGACAAGAATGTTCTTGTAAACGGTAGCGAGCTGGTAGAAACAAAGAAGATTATCTTGGCTGGTGGTTCAAAAGTCAGCAAGATCAATGTTCCTGGTATGGAATCATCTCTTGTTATGACCAGCGATGATATTCTGGAAATGAACGAAGTACCAGAAAATCTGGTAATTATCGGCGGTGGTGTTGTCGGTATTGAGCTTGGACAAGCCTTCATGACATTTGGCTCAAAAGTCACTGTTATCGAAATGATGGACCGCATCGTACCAGCTATGGATGCGGAAGTTTCTAAAAACCTTCGCCTCATCTTAGAGCGCAAGGGGATGAAAATTCTGACTGAAACTAAGTTGGAAGAAATCATCGAAGAAAATGGTAAACTTCGTATCAAGGTTGAAGGAAAAGAAGATATTCTAGCAGATAAGGCTCTGCTGTCTATCGGACGTGTGCCAGACTTAGAAGGTATTGGTGAGGTCGAGTTCGAACTGGATCGCGGCCGTATCAAGGTCAATGAGTACATGGAAACTTCTGTTCCAGGTATTTACGCACCAGGTGATATCAATGGTACTAAGATGCTGGCTCATGCAGCCTTCCGCATGGGTGAAGTTGCTGCTGAAAATGCTCTGAAGGGTAACCACCATGTTGCCAAACTCAATCTGACACCTGCAGCCATCTACACCCTGCCAGAAGTAGCAGCAGTTGGTTTGACAGAAGAGCAAGCTCGTGAGAAATACGATGTAGCAATTGGTAAGTTCAACTTCGCTGCTAACGGCCGTGCTATCGCTTCAGACGCAGCTCAAGGCTTCGTTAAAGTCATCGCTGACAAGAAGTATGGTGAAGTCCTCGGTGTTCATATCATTGGTCCTGCGGCTGCAGAATTGATCAACGAAGCATCAACCATCATCGAAATGGAAATCACCGTAGAAGAAATGCTTAAGACCATTCACGGTCACCCAACCTTCTCAGAAGTTATGTACGAAGCATTTGCTGATGTACTGGGATTGGCAGTTCACTCACCTAAGAAAAAATAATTTAAAAGATAGATTAGACTGGGCATAAAACATTGTTCCAGTCTCTATCGTATAAAGAGGTAGCTTATGAAATACATTGTTAACTACTCAAATGATACAGCTTTTAATATCGCTTTGGAAGAATATGCTTTCAAACACCTCTTAGATGAGGATGAAATTTTCCTGCTCTGGATTAACAAACCCTCTATCATAGTGGGGCGTCACCAAAATACCATCGAAGAAATCAACCGTGATTATGTCCGTGAGCATGGTATTGAAGTAGTGCGTCGTATCAGTGGCGGAGGTGCCGTTTATCATGATCTAAACAACCTCAACTACACCATTATCTCTAAGGAAAGCGAAGATCGTGCTTTTGACTTCAAGAGTTTTTCTACGCCAGTTATCAATACCTTGGCAGAGCTTGGGGTAAAGGCTGAATTCACTGGCCGCAATGACCTAGAGATTGATGGCAAAAAGTTCTGTGGCAATGCTCAGGCCTATATTAACGGCCGTATCATGCACCATGGTTGCCTGCTCTTTGATGTTAATCTGTCCGTCTTGGCCAATGCGCTTAAGGTTTCTAAAGACAAGTTCGAATCAAAAGGAGTTAAATCCGTCCGTGCCCGTGTAACCAATATTGTCAATGAATTGCCAGAAAAGATTACCGTCGAAGAATTCCGAGACCTGCTTCTGGACTATATGAAGAAAGAATATCCAGAAATGACAGAGTATGTCTTCTCTGAGAAAGAACTGGAAGAAATCAAGCAAATCAGAGATAGCAAGTTTGGAACTTGGGACTGGAACTACGGTAAATCACCTGAATACAATGTGCGCCGTGGCACCAAGTTTACCAGCGGTAAGGTAGAAATCTTTGCCAATGTTGTTGAATCCAAGATTCAGGATATTAAAATCTATGGAGACTTCTTTGGTATTGAGGATGTAGCAGCAGTAGAAGATGTGCTGCGCGGCGTTAAATACGAGCGCGAAGATGTCCTTAAAGCTCTTGAAACGATTGATATTAGCCGCTACTTTGCTGGAATCAGCAGAGAAGAGATTGCCGAAGCTATCGTCGGTTAAAATATGACATAAAGAAAACCAAGCTCTCGAAGAGTTTAGTTTTTTATGTAAACAGTATATTTCAAATCAACAACATTCTTACGTTTCCTTAACCAGCTAGTTTTCTCTAGGTTTTATCTACCAGATATGATAAAATGATAGGGAACCAGAGAAAGGGGTGCCTTGATGCAAAAAGTCCCAGTAGAAAGCCTTGATCTGTTTGAGCAGTTGGATCGCACAGTTGTAGCTTTTCTGAAGAAAAAACCATCTCCTAATCCAGACAACTTTTATGTTAGCATATCTCCAGAAGATTATGAGAAAAAGAAAGAAGAATTTGAAAAATCAGGCTATCAAGCCGTGAAATTACCGCTTGGCATGGCGTTAGATAATGTTATTCAGCAACCTTCTTTCCAAAACCTAGTCATTGGCGGGCTCTACATGGTAGATGTCTTCGTTCCCAAGGAAGATCTGATGCCCTTGAAGGACCTTGTCGACAGCTTTTGCATCATGTTTGCAGCAGCTAATAACCGGATAGAGAATATCAAGGCTTACGATTTGATGAAGAGTAAGACAGTTTACTTTATAGGAAAACTCTTTACGGATAATCCTCAGCCGGGTGATGAAATTAGCTTTGAAGGGCTGAATAGAGAGACAGCAGAAGGCTCCTACGAAGCGGTCAAATGCTTCCTAACTAGAGAAAGCGCTGAAAAGTACAACTCTAAAAATCGACCTGTCACAGCAGCAAATCTAGAACATCTCAAGCACTTCTGGGGCAAACCGCTGATTGTTGAACCTCATCGTAATTATTGGATTGAGTTTTTATAAGAAAAAGAGCGAAGCATCTAAACTAGATTTTCGCTCTTTTGTTATTATTGTTTTATTTACATATTTTAAATTATGTAATTTATAGTTTGTCCAAAGCGTTCTTTTGTTCATCATTGACAATGTGGGTGTAGAGGTCCGTTACCTGAGTGCTAGCATGCCCTAGCTGATGACTGACGAGAACTTGAGATTTGGTTGCATCGTATAAACGTGTAGCAAGTGTGTGGCGGAGTTTGTGAGGCGTCACTCGCACCTTGAAGCTCTCAGAATACTTGGCCACCATTTTTTCAACACTGGAAGCATCGATTCGATTCGGAGTGCCTCGGTATTCAGTCAAAAAGAATGCTGTATCCGTCTTTTCGGCCTTGTATCGTTTGCTTCGAATACTCAGGTACTCCTCTAAATAGGACTTGGCAAAAGCAGCAACATTGACAGAGTCCCTTTTTCCGCCTTTTCTTGTCACTTCAATGACCATCATTTTGAGATTGATGTCTTTCAGATCCAGATTAACAGCTTCAGACAGACGAACGCCAGAGGCTAGTAGCAAGGCAATAATGGCTAGATCACGTTCCTTGTTCTTGTTGAAGGAGGACAGAGCTCGATTAGAGAGTTTCTTGGGGTACTCCGTATCAATATACTGGAGAAATTCTTCTGTCTCATCCCCTAAAAAGAGCTTCTGCTTAATATTCTCTGCACGGGCTGCCAGAGTTTCCTTTTTCTTCTTAGTAGCAACTTTTTTCATCACATTTCGATAGAAGTAAGGCTCGCCCTGTTCGTTTTCGACTTCCTCAGTCAAATATTTGTAGAGGCTAGATAAAGCCGAAAGAGTCCGGTTAATGGTTGTCTGGGAAACACCATTTTGAGTTGTATTGGCATTGAGAAGCGGCCGCTCGCGCAGATAAAGAATGAAGGCTTCCATGTCTTTTTTGGTCATATTTTCCAAGATTGAGAGAGGAATCTCAGCAATATGCGAAGCATCCGTGATACCAGATTCTAGCATCCAGTTAAAAAAGCGATCATATTCTTTGAGATATTCGTATAAGGTTGTAAAACTATAAGGCACCGCCAGCTTAGACTGGTAATATTCCAGAATGTACCAGGGCATAGTGGCTTTGAGTCTATCAATTCTTTCTAATAACAGTTCACGTCTCATCACATTTCTCCGTTTTTTCTATAATGGTAGTATAGCATATCTAGATATATTTTTCAAGAAAATTATAGTTTTTCGGAAAGATGATAGAGGGAAGTAAGCAATCTCACTTTACTACAAAATAGATAATAAAAACAAGACAGAATTGATGAGCTAAACTCTGTCTTGTTTTTCCTAAAACTTATTCTTCTAATTCGATTTTTTGAAAATAATCCAGTTGCCATTTTTGTGTTGCCTGAGCTGTTTTATTTAAATGTGTGCACCAGGACGGATAAAACCGCATAGCCATCTTTCCTTTACAATCCTTTGTAGAAAGAATTTTTTTACTAATAGCCACCTCTTTGGGAGTTATAAATAAACCGCAATGACAGTCGTCGATAACGACAATAACCAGTTCATCACCCAAGTCTCTATCAGTATAAGGAATATTCTTGTTGTCTTGGTCTTTTTTCCAAAAGACTGTAAAGTATCCTTCTTTTTTGGGTGTTTTCTTTGCCAAACGGCATCTTTTATATTCTTGATTATCCTTTGGCTTAATTAAAATGCTTTCATAGTCTTCGTCTTCGTTCCATTTTTCATTTACCAGATCAAAGTCACCATAATACCTATGGAGAATGTCTGTCATTTTCATTGTTTTATTGCCTTTCTAATTTTTATTAAAATTAAATTATGTAAAATAATTATTAGAATAAAAACTCCCTAATCAAATCAACTACTTGCTCATTTTGCGGCAGTAAAGAATGATGGGCGTCCTTGCCTACGATGACGACCTCTCTGTGTGAAGCAATCTTTCCTTTATAAATCAAACTCCCAGCTTCTACACTGCTTTTATGGACAATTCCGTCTCCATCTCGGAAAAAGATTCCCAAAATTGATAAATGCTGAAGCTTTTTAGGAAGTTTTTCCTGATTGGCTACAAAGTCATCTAACATCTCAACTCGATGATTGAGATTTTTCTTGTTCAGATTATAAGGACTGCCAATAGTCAGGAGCTTTTCCATCTCCACCCCAGAATGGTTTGCAAGGTATTGCTGCAGGAATACTGTATAAATTAGACCACCGTTAGAGTGCCCCAGCGCCTTAAAACTGTTAAAAGAATACTTATCTAGCAAGACAGTCAAGGCAGCATCAAACATGGCCGCCTGCTGCTTGATGTTTTCATAACCATCGCGATTATTTTGAAAGCCAACCACAAAAATAGGATTTCTGTCCTTGCGCTTCAAATGCCCTCTGTAGGTCATGTGTCCGTCATTCCAGACTTTAATACGGACCAGACTATGACGCGGATGCTGATTCCGATTGAGCTTTTTAACCATTCGATTAAATCTATTTTCTGTTGCCGAACTACCTGGAATCATGATAATAGGATCAATTGATTGTTTGCTGGCAGGCAGCTGTTTGATTGATCGCGCAACTAAATTATTAATCAGAGTATTAATTTTTAGAAATAAAGCTGTAAAGTAATTCATCTTATTAATAAGTCTTTGTATATTCTGTTTCGTCTATATTTAAAAACTTTTTGGATTTTGATGACCTCATTATTATTAAACCTTATAAAATAATTAAAAAAATTATTATTCCATTGAGCATATTTGTAGTTTATTTTAGACTTTACCTTTACAATTTCGCTATTTGGAAAACCAATTAGGTCAATAATTTTAGGAAGATCAAGATTCCTCTTTATAATTCTCCTAATTTTTCTTTGATTGACTTTCATTTTAACAGGTAAATTGCTGTTAGATATTTTTTTCTTTATTAATAATTTTTTTCTGAAATATAAGACTAACTTTGTTTTATAATCAAAATCTACTCCATAAATTATCCATTTGCGTTTGGAGCGTTTATCAATACTAGCTAAATTAAGTCTATTGTCCTTACTATAAAACTCAAGCGCCTCATAGTCTTGTCGTGTAAAAGGAAATTTATTTTTATACTTTATATATTCTAAAGAAAATGACAATCGAAAGGATAGAAGAATAAGAATTATAGTGTACATCCACGCATCATTGTAGGTTAAAGCTCTTTCCGTATTTTGCTTGTTGGCAACAATCATACTAGCTAAAAATATTGCAATTTCTATACCAAGTCCTAAAAACTTTTTATATTCAATCCAATTAAAAGCTGTTTTTTGAAAGAAATCATCATGCAACTCTGGTTTTAAATATAAAAAACTTGTTATAAATTTTCTATATAGAACCAAAGATATTAATGAGTATAAAACTGAAATGCCAATTATATTCTCCCAAACAAGTCCTCCCCATTTTGTCTGAGATTCTAAACTCATATTTTTATCATAAGCAAAACTATAATCTCTTGTGAGGAATCCTAAACATCCTAATAAAAAGAAAGAAATAAAAAGCATACTAAGAATTCTAAGAAAAGTATTATCAAAACATTTCTTTCTATTCAATCTAAAAATAAGAAAAATAAATATACAGTTCACAATAAAGAAGTAAGATAAATAGCTATTGTGACCATCATACTGTTGTGTATTGAATATAATGGAATACCAAGTATAATAAAAATAATCTTTTATTAGATTCACTCATCTTACTCCTGATTCTGTTTTAAAAGTTTAATTGCACAATAATGAGGGAAAACATAGTAAATAACTGTGTCTCCGTGAGTGGCAATATTTTTACCACTAAATATAGCTAGAGCACACCAAGCTACAACAACTGTTAAAAAAATATTATAAAACACTTCTGCTGCTTCAACATTAAAGTAATTTTTTGTATTTTTAGAATATCTAAAATCAGAAGTGTTTCTTATATAATGGAAATCAAATGTTGTAGAAAAAACTATAAACATAAAATATATCCAGTATTCACTAATGCATCCTATTATGTTAATGAAACTTAAAAAATGTACTAGAAAAATATATAGTAGAATATTCAAAAATACTAAATACAAGCTTTTTGGTACAGTTCGATTGATTATAGAAAATTTTATCAACAGTTTATCAGCACATCTTTGAAAAAATCTCAATAAAAAATATAAGAGTAAGTAGAATATAAAGCTAAAAATAAGCATATAATAAACCAAATATACCTTTACAAATAAACACAATTAAAACTAGTAAGAGAATAGTCAAGCCTCACTACTTCCGCTTCTTCTTGTTTTTCTTCATTTGCTTGGCCATTTTGTTCATGCTGCGGCGCATCAGAAACTCCCCGGCCTTGCCCTTGAGGCCGCCGCCAAACATTTGGCTCATATCCGGCATGCCGGCTCCTCCTAAGCCTGACATATCTGGCATACCGCCTTGGCCCATCATGCCTTCCAGAGCTGACATGTCGGGGATTCCTCCGCCACCAGGCATGTTCTTAGGCATATTGTTTGGATTAAGACCCATTTGCTTCATCATCTTGCTCATATCGCCTGACAGAACACCCTGCATCATCTGCTTAGCTTGATTGAAGTCTTTGATAAATTTATTAACATCGACGAAACTGTTACCTGAACCATTGGCAATCCGACGGCGACGGCTAGGACTCAGCAAGTCAGGATTTTCCCGCTCAGCCGGTGTCATAGAGGATACAATGGCACGCTTGCGAGCAATTTCTTTCTCATCAACTTTGATATTCTTGAGGGCAGGATTATTGGCCATGCCTGGAATCAGCTTGAGCAAATCCTCCATAGGTCCCATGCCTTGGACTTGATCCAGCTGATCAATAAAATCATTGAAATCAAAGGTGTTTTCCCGCATCTTTTCAGCCATTTCAAGCGATTTTTTCTCATCGTATTCCTGAGAGGCTTTTTCGATCAGAGTCAGCATGTCCCCCATGCCCAAAATCCGGCTGGACATGCGGTCTGGGTGGAAGGTTTCGATATCAGTGATCTTTTCACCGGTACCAGTAAATTTAATAGGCTTACCAGTAATCTGACGGACAGACAGGGCTGCACCGCCACGGGTATCACCATCAATCTTAGTCAGGATAACCCCGGTCACTTCCAGTTGGCTGTTAAATTCACGAGCGACATTAGCTGCTTCCTGACCAATCATGGCATCGACAACCAAGAGGATTTCATTCGGATTAGCCAGCGCTTTGACATCAGACAGCTCCTGCATGAGCTTTTCGTCAATCTGGAGACGCCCAGCCGTATCAATCAGGACATAGTCATTGTGGTTGGCTTTTGCCTGATCTAAACCTTGACGGACAATCTCAACAGCTGGAACTTCAGTGCCTAAAGCAAAGACAGGAACATCAATTTGCTGTCCAAGTGTTTTCAGCTGATCGATAGCCGCCGGACGGTAAATATCCGCCGCAATCATGAGCGGACGAGCATTTTCTTCTTTCTTGAGCTTATTAGCAAGCTTACCGGCAAAGGTAGTCTTACCAGCCCCTTGCAGACCAACCATCATGATAATAGTCGGAATTTTTGGTGACTTGATAATCTCAGCAGTATCAGAGCCCAGGATAGTTGTCAGCTCTTCGTCAACAATCTTGATGATTTGTTGCGCTGGATTGAGGGTATCGATAACCTCATGGCCGACAGCCCGCTCACGGACTTTCTTGATAAAGTCTTTGACAACCGGCAGGGCAACATCGGCTTCTAAAAGGGCCAGACGAATCTCTTTGGTTGCTTCCTGAACATCGCTCTCTGAGATTTTTCCTTTTCTGCGCAGATTTTTAAAGACGTTCTGCAAACGTTCCGTTAAACTTTCAAATGCCATATTTTATTTCTCCTAGTTTCTATGTTTCTATTTCAATCAATTCGGTGGAAATTTTCCAAAACGTGTTAAACAAGCATATTCCTCAGCAGAGACTTCTTTCATAATCTCATTTGGGTACCCCCAGCAACTGAAACCTTCTTGCATTGCCTTAGAAAGATCGTCAGGGGAGATGAGTTGTACCCTGGCAGGAAAAGATTCTTCCAACTCCAACAACCAGCAGGACATTCCCTTGTAGATAACTTGTTTAGCCATAGTCACTCTCGGTTGTCAATACCAGACAGAATCCCGATCTGCTCCTGCAGATAGCTGTCGTCAGGGTATTTCTCTGTAATCTGGTCAAATATCTGACTTCTGACAATGTAGTCCGAGTACATGTGCAGCTTTTTCTCATAGTCTTCCAGAATCTTCTCCGTCCGCTTGATATTATCATAAACGGCCTGACGGCTAACACCAAACTCCTCGGCAATCTCCGCCAGACTGTAATCATCTGCATAGTAGAGCTCGATATAGTTCATCTGCTTGTCAGTCAAAAGCGCCGCATAAAACTCAAAGAGAGCATTCATTCGGTTTGTTTTTTCAATTTCCATAAGAAACATTATACCAGAAAAGCATGATAAACTCTAGTCTGACAAGGGAAATAAACACTCGAAATATGAGATTGCAAAACTACAATCAGCTTTTTCTTCCGAGTAAAAGACAAGTTAAAAACCCTTGGTGATAACCAAGAGTTTTGCAATAATTAATTGTTTTCTAAATAAAATTCAAAACGATCGCCGACATACTGGCTTTTTACATATTCAAAAGCTGTACCGTCATCAAAGTAAGAAATCTGAGTCAGTCCTAAGATAGCATGGCCACGGGGAATATCGAGGTAATTGGCGATTTTTTCCTTAGCCAGCCGAGCATAAATCGTCTGCTGAGACTTGCCAATCTTATAGCCATGTTCCTGCAAGGTCTGGAAGAAATGACTGGTCACCTCTTCTTTTTTGAAATTCTTAATGAACTTCTCTGGAATTGAAGCCACCTCGTAGACCACCGGCAAATCGTCAGCGTAGCGAACCCGCTCCATCCGAATGACATTTTCTGTCTTATGGATGCCTAGCTTTTCCACTTCCTGCTCACTCGGCAGGGTACGCCGATAAGAAATGAGCTGACTGGATGGCGTTTTGCCTTGAGCTTTCATGATTTCCGTGAAGCTGGTGGTGCCGCGCATTTTCTCCTGAACGCGTGTGCTGGCTACAAAGGTTCCACTACCGACCCGACGCTCCAGCACTCCCTCCTCAACCAAGAGTGTAATAGCCTGACGCAGGGTCATACGGCTGACCTTAAAGGTTTCGGCTAGATCTCGCTCGCTGGGCAGGCGCTCCCCAATCTCCCAAACGGCATCGTCAATATCTTTCTTAATCTGATCATGAATTTTGATATATGCGGGCAACATGTTGACTCTTCTTTCTTATTTGGTACCTTCCTTTATTTTAGTACCAAATACTTCAAATGTCAAACTAAATGATAAGTATTAGCTCTCAAATGCTTGCTTTTCTCACGATTCTAGCTGTTTAGCCAAATAAAGACTCATATTCGCTTTTTCATCACTCTTGCTCCTTATTACCTTGGAAAAATTCCTTTTTTGTGATAAAATGAGGGGAAAAGATTACTTCTTTTAAGAAAGGGAACAGATGACAACTAGAACTGAATTGCAAGATGTCGAAAAGATCATCGTGCTTGATTACGGCAGCCAGTACAACCAGCTGATTTCACGCCGCATTCGTGAAATCGGTGTTTTTTCTGAGCTCAAGAGCCACAAGATTACTGCAGACGAGGTCCGTGCTATCCAGCCTGTCGGGATTATCCTTTCCGGTGGTCCGAATTCTGTATATGAAGACGGCTCCTTTGATATTGATCCGGAAATTTTTGAGTTGGGAATCCCGATTTTGGGAATCTGCTATGGTATGCAGCTGTTGACTCACAAGCTGGGCGGCAAGGTTGTCCCTGCTGGTCATGCTGGAAATCGTGAATATGGTCAGTCGACTCTGTCACATACTGCTAACTCCAGCCTTTTCAACGGAACACCTGAAAGCCAGCTAGTTCTTATGAGCCATGGAGATGCAGTAACAGAAATTCCTGCTGACTTTGTCCGTACTGGTACTTCTGCTGACTGTCCTTTTGCAGCAATTGAAAATCCTGCTAAGAAAATCTACGGCATTCAGTTCCACCCTGAGGTTCGTCACTCAGAGTTCGGTTATGATATTCTTCGTAACTTTGCTCTTAATATTTGTGGAGCTAAAGGCGACTGGTCTATGGATAACTTCATTGACATGGAAATTCAAAAAATCCGCCAAACCGTTGGTGACAAGAAGGTGCTGTTGGGACTTTCTGGTGGTGTAGACTCTTCTGTCGTCGGTGTTCTCTTACAGAAAGCAATCGGTGATCAACTAATCTGTATCTTTGTGGATCATGGTCTTTTACGTAAAGGCGAAGCTGATCAGGTCATGGATATGCTGGGCGGCAAATTTGGTTTGAATATCATTAAGGCAGATGCTGCTAAACGATTCCTTGATAAACTAGCCGGTGTCTCAGATCCAGAGCAAAAACGTAAAATCATTGGAAACGAGTTTGTCTATGTCTTTGACGACGAAGCCAGCAAACTAAAAGATGTAAAATTCTTGGCTCAAGGAACTCTCTATACAGACGTTATCGAATCTGGTACCGACACTGCTCAGACTATCAAGTCTCACCATAACGTTGGTGGTCTGCCAGAAGACATGCAGTTTGAGCTGATTGAGCCACTGAACACGCTCTATAAGGATGAAGTGCGTGCTTTGGGTACCGAGCTTGGTATGCCTGATGAAATTGTCTGGCGCCAGCCATTCCCAGGACCAGGACTTGCTATTCGCGTTATGGGAGAAATCACTGAGGAAAAATTGGAAACTGTCCGCGAATCTGATGCTATTCTCCGCGAAGAAATCGCCAAAGCTGGTCTTGACCGCGACATCTGGCAATACTTTACTGTTAATACTGGAGTCCGTTCTGTTGGTGTCATGGGTGACGGCCGGACTTACGACTACACAATTGCGATTCGCGCTATCACTTCTATTGATGGCATGACAGCTGACTTTGCCAAGATTCCTTGGGATGTTCTGCAAAAAATCTCTGTTCGTATCGTCAACGAGGTGGATCACGTCAACCGCATCGTCTACGATATCACTAGCAAACCACCTGCAACTGTTGAGTGGGAGTAACAAGTAAATCATATTTAAAAAATCCTCCACCGGAAGACTTCTGATGGAGGATTTAACGCATAAAAAAACAAACAAGGCTGGGACATTTTAGTCCCAGCCTTGTTTTATATAGTCTTGAAATTAACCGCCAAATAATCCTTTAAAGAAGTTGACAATGGCATTCCAGATATTAGAAAAGAAATTACCGCCTTCTTGAAGGAGGCCGTTTGCATCAAAGTTGAGGTTAATATTGTTAAAAGTATCCCCTGCCTTTGAAACAATGCTGTCTTTCAAGTCACTAAGTGTCTTTGTAAAGTCAGAATCTGTAATGACTCCACTGTTTGAAAGATTGATAGCGAAATTCACGATGAGGTTGATTTGGTCACTGGTCACTGACTGAGTTAGACCGTAGTTTTTCAAGGTTTCTTCAACAATCTTACGAACATCATCTGCTGTCAGATTGCTGTTGTTCTTCTTAGCATTGGCAATAGCCGCTTTGATATCAGCCAAGGCTACGTTGAGCTTGTCTGCGTCATAGCCTTCCTTACCTGTATTTTCAGCATTGATGCCAGAAAGGGCAGCCAGTTCTTCCTGTGCTAGATTTTTATTTTCCTGAGGAATGGTCGCGCCATTATCCTCTAGAGAGTAGTAAATCCCTGCCAAGGCGCTCTCACCTGTTACCGGAATTGGTGCTGCAACGGTAATCTGCGCGTGCTGAACACCCAGAGTAACAGCTGCATTGCGATACATATCTTCTGTAACCTTAGTGATGTTTTGCGGAGTGACAATTTTGACCTCTAATGGCTTGTTGCCGCCTAACTTCTGGATTTTTACAGAAGAATAAAGCTGCAGACTAGGGTCGTTGGCAACATCCATGATTTTAGAGTAGACTTCCGGTGTCATGGTCTTAAGTGGCTTGCTGTCACTAGATGAATTGTAGCCTAGCATTTGCAAGGTCTGCTGTTTTTGGCTTTCATCCAAGGAATAACCCAGCACATACTCTGGCTGCACGTAAGTCTCATCAATGACTTTCTGAACATTTGAATTGGCAGCTGCGGTCGATACAGTAAACAGAGTAGCCAGCAAGGCTCCTGCTGTCATTAAAGTTTTTTTGAATTTCATATTTTTTCCTCTTTTCCCCTCGCTATAGTTTCCCAAATTCTATAGCTGTTTTATACAGTAAACTTTCTATCTGACTGCCTCTAATTTCTGTTTCTTGAGCTTGTGATTTTCGCTCCTTTTGATGTTTAGAGTGCTTCAGTTAAGTTGCTGCAATGATGGAGTTATTATTATCTCATCCATTGAGGGCTTGAGATAATAGATACATTTTACAACATTTCTCAAAGAAGTTCAAAGAAAAAACAGTCACTGGATTTGCTTGCCAGTAACTGCTCTTTTCTACTTTTTCCAAAGGAAGTCAATCAGTAATTCGTCTACTTCTGGATTCTCATGCAATTGGCTGTGCTGAGCCAACTGGCCTGTAATTTTCTTTTCCTGGTAAGATTTAGCATTCTCAACTAGGAGATATTTGAGGCTGCGGGAAGAGGTATTGAGTACGGAGCCATCGGATTCATTTTTGAAATCGCCGTAGATATTAAGAACATCAACCTGCTCTTGTGGATATACTTCTCGTAATCCCAGTAGTTTTTGATAAGTCTGGCTCATAGTACTAGGCTGGCCAGTTTGGTCGTCTAGGATACTCAAATCTTCAGGCAAGTCTCTTCCTTCTAGACCATTAACATGGTTGGCAATATTGACCTGCTTTTGCAGCTCGGGCAGCTTTTCATCCTGGCCGTTCTCCAGCATATAAAAGAGGATGGACATATTTCCCATCGAATGACCTACCAGATTCATCTTATCAAAGCCATAAGTTTCTTGTAGCTTGCGAATCACAGCTGCTGCATATTTGCCGTCTTGAGCATAATCGGCATTGCGGTTATCTTCATAGTTTACCTTAATAATGGGATTGATAGCACCTTTCGGTATCTCTCCTAATAAGCTTACTTGCTCATTTTTACTGACATTTGCCGTGATAATTGTCTGAGTGACTCCAGCTTTTTTGGCTGCCTCTGTCATATGGTTTTCAGCATTAGAGCTGGATCCAAAACCGTGGAAAAACAAGGTCGGCGTTGTTGACTGCACATATTGTTTTGTATTGAGACTAGTAGCTTCTTTATGGTTGTAAAAAGCTGTTAGACCGGCAATTGTCACCAAAACCAGAATGAGGAGCTTAAAACCAAGTTTCTTGTTCATTTTTCATTCCTTTTTATGATAGATGTACAAAATTATATCATGTATCCATCGTGGTTACAAATATCTGGATTATTACTTCACCATCAAAAAAGAAAGAAGCTTAACCACTTCTTTCTAAAACCATTTTAAGAGACGCATGATGTGCATATTCATCTTGACCTGACGGGAATAATAATAATTACCGCCGTTGATATAGAGCTCTGGGCCGTGGAAAATAGAAATAAAGTTATAGTAGCCGTAGGTCTTGCCAGTTACATTTCCTAAGCTTGGCGCTACTACATCTTTTGAATATTTCTTAGCCAGCTCCAGCGTATTTTCGCCACCGTTTTTAGCGACGTAGTCGATATAGGCCTGACCGAAATTATAGGCTTGTACTGCTGTCCAAACATCTACCTTTTTCTCGCTGGCTAACTCTAGGTTATCAGACAGGGTCTGGACGCCCTGGCGAATACTTTCTTTGTTGTCCGTGATGGCATTGGTCTGACCAGTCGCGCTTTCACTGGACTGCATGACATCAGTGTCTTTTCCCTTGGTCTCTGTATAAATCATGGCCAGTACCAATTCTTCATTGGCCGCTGTATCCTGCTCGTCCAGCACTTCTCTGACTAAGCTCTGATACTTCATGACCTGCTTGACATCATGATGAACCTGATAAATCTTGTAGCAGGCAAAGAGCACGAAAAGGACTAAAATCAGTCTTCTTAGAAATTTAAACATTATTTATTTTGGATATCCTCGATGTTCTTAATCAAAATAGAATAGGTCCCGTTGTCGTTCTGTATAAATTCTACAGACTCTGCGTCCTGATAGACATTATTAGGAACGATGAGCTCAATTCCATTTGAAAGGGAGAGTTTCTGATTTTCGAACTTCTTCTTCTGGCGGCTGCTGTCAATCTCATCAAACTTGACTGGCTCAGGAATAGATTCCTTGACTTGGTCAATAAAGGTAAGTCGGGCAGTCAGATTGCTATCAAAAAGATCATCGGCCAGTTTCTCAGGCGACAGTTCGTCATTTTCTTCCAGATTTTTGAAAATACTGGATTTGACCTTGGATTGGAACTGAAAATCGTCTTTGTTAAAACTTTCAGCAACTTTTTGAGCAGTCTTTTCAAGTGCTTTGATTGATTTCTTGGCTGAGATTGTCGGATTGACCTGCAAGAGATTGTCTGACATATAATTGAGAAAGGCACCGTTATACTTGATGCGCTTTTCAATCAGATGGTACTTGCGAGATTTGAGATTGATGACCAAAGCCTCGTCTGCCCCCGTACCAAAGCCAGGCAGATTGTTCTGCGTCAGTTTGATGGGATTGTCAACCTCACCACCTGAGTGAGTAAGTGTTTCCCGCAGAGCAATCCGCAGAAAAGCAAAGTGCTCCACACCTTCTTTGTCAAACTGGACAAAAATCAGATCGTTGGTTTTCTGGTTTTCACTGACAGAAAACTCCTCCTGCCAGAGCTTGGCCACTGTCACTGATGTTTCCAATAGGTCGTCTGAAAGCTGGGCTAAAAAGACGTTTTCAGGATCGAAAACACCTGTTTTAGCATCGTCAGAATAAACCCTCTCAATCTTCTTGCGCAGGTATTCTTCAATCTTAGGAGTAATGTTGAGAAACTTATCTGCCAGCAGCAGTTCGGTATCAGCTGGGCTGAATTGATGAATAATTGCTTTTTTTACGTAAATATCCATCTTAGTTCAAGCCCTCATAGAGCGGAAAAGCGTCCGTTAGTTCGCGAACTTCCGCCCGCACTTGATTCAGCACTGCTTCGTTTTCAGCGTTTTCCAGAGCCTTGATAATAAGCTCGGCTACCTTGATACTTTCTGTTACACCAAAGCCTCGAGCTGCAATGGCTGCTGTACCGATACGAATCCCGCTAGTCTTAAATGGTGACAAAGTCTCGTAAGGGATGGAGTTTTTATTAAGCGTGATATTAACCTCATCCAAGAGATTTTGCGCTACTTTCCCATTTTCTACAACTTTAGTGACATCAACCAAGAAAAGATGATTTTCAGTACCGTCAGAAATCACACGGAACTTATCATGCTGACGGAAGACTTGGGCCATAGCTTGGGCATTATCCAAAATCTGCTGGGCATAAACCTTGAAAGCTGGGTCAAGCACTTCTTTAAATGCAACTGCTTTGGCTGCAATGACATGCTCCAATGGTCCGCCTTGAATTCCTGGGAAGATAGCTGAGTTGATCTTCTTAGCCAATTCTTCATCATTTGTCAAGATCAAGCCGCCGCGAGGGCCACGCAAGGTCTTGTGGGTCGTCGTGGTTGTGATATCCGCATAAGGCACAGGGCTAGGATGGAGGCCAGCAGCAACCAAACCAGCGATGTGAGCCATATCTACCATAAGCTTGGCACCCACTGCATCAGCGATTTCACGGAATTTTGAAAAGTCGATGATGTGAGAATAGGCTGAAGCCCCTGCCACAATCAGCTTAGGCTGAACTTCTTTGGCTTGCTGGAGGATAGCATCAAAGTCCAGTAATTCTGTTTCGGGATCTACGCTATAAGATACAAAATTATAGGTTTGCCCAGAGAAGCTGACTGATGCACCGTGTGTCAAATGACCACCTGCAGACAAATCCATACCCATAACTGTATCACCTGGCTCAATCAAAGCCATATAAGCTGCACAATTTGCCTGACTGCCTGAGTGAGGTTGTACATTGGCAAACTTGGCACCAAAGATTTCCTTGGCGCGTTCAATTGCCAGACTCTCAATCACATCCACTACATCTGTCCCACCATAGTAACGGCGACCTGGGTAGCCCTCAGCGTACTTATTTGTCAAAATAGAACCTTGAGCAGCCATGACAGCTTTTGAAACGACGTTTTCTGAAGCAATCAGCTCAATGTTATGTTGCTGACGTTCTTCTTCTTTAGCAACTGCTTCCCAAATCTCTGGGTCAAATGCTTTGTAGTCTTCTTGGTCAAAAATCATAAGGTGTCTCCCTTCTTTTGCGAAAATAGGACCTTAGGTCCTAAAAGTTAAAATTTTATATCATTTACTTGGGCGAGAATATCCTCGCGAGTGATTGCCCCTTGGCGTAAAATAAGAGCCTTTTCTCCAGACAAGTCTAGAATAGTTGAATCCTGACCTGTCAAAGATGCATCATCTTCTACACCTGAGATCTCTTCTTGAAAATCCATCATAATCTGCTGGAAAGAAGTTCCACTAGCTTTTCCAGAAAGATTGGCGGATGGACCAATCAAGGGACCGTACTTCCGAATCAAGTCCAGGGTAACTGGATGATTAGGAATCCGAAAACCCACGGTTTCCATAGCTGAGTTTATCCAAGCTGGCACTCGGTCATTGGCCTGGAGGATAATAGTCAGCGGCCCAGGCAGAAATGTTTGATAGAGTTTATCCAGATAACTGGGCTGGTTCTTGGAAAAAGCATATATTTCTTCCAAGCTAGCAACATTGAGATTAAGAGCCTTGTCACGAGGTCTTCGTTTTAATTCGTAGACTCGCTCAACTGCCTCTTCATTCAAAGCCTGGGCAAAGAGGCCATACACTGTTTCCGTGGGCAGGACAACTGCTCCGCCTGCTGCCAGAGTCTTTTCTATCTTATCCATTGTCAACCGCCACCATTCTATCTTTGCCAAATTGATCTTTCAAGACTCGGATTCGTTTTTGAGGAAAAGATTTTTTCAATAACTCCCTGACACCGTCTCCTTGCTTGTATCCAATTTCCAGATAGATTTTTCCTTTATCTGTCAGATAGTCCCCTGCTTGCTCAGCTATTTTCCGATAGACGGCATAGCCATCTTCCTCAGCAAAGAGGGCCATGTGAGGTTCTGAGGTCAAAACATTAAGTCCAACCTCATCCTTATCCGCTTCAGAAATATAGGGCGGGTTAGAGACGATAATGTCAAATTTTCCACTAATAGCATCCAAGCAATTAGATTGGACAAAAGTAAGGTTAAGTCCGCAGGACTGAGCGTTTTCTGCTGCCAAGGCAAGAGCATCGCCAGAGAGATCAGATGCAGTAATCTGCCAGTCTGAACGGCTGTTTGCCAGTGCCAGAGCAATGGCTCCGCTACCCGTTCCGATATCCAAGACAGACTGAGAACTTTCGGGATTTTCTGACAAAATCAGCTCCACCAGCTCCTCCGTCTCAGGCCTTGGAATCAACACACGCTCATCAACCTTGAGACTCAAACCTAGAAAGTCACTGCTGCCAATGATATACTGAGCCGGCTTATGGGCAAGCAGCTGCTCTTGAATTGCTTTTAGCTGTTTACGGTCTTCCTGGCTGACTTCTGTCCGAAGTTTGAGAACAAAGTCGGTAAAGGAGAGCTTATTGAGAGCTCGATAAACGAAAGACAGGCTTTCTGCTTCTTCTCCCGCTGCTACTAACTCCTGCTCTAGCTCCGCCAAATATTGAGCCAATGTCATTATTTATTCAGCTCTTCTAGTTTTTGCGTTTGGTCATAGAGAACCAGAGCGTCAACGACTTCATCCAGTTTGCCAGCTAAAATCGTGTCCAGCTTTTGCAAGGTCAAGCCGATACGGTGATCTGTCACTCGATTTTGCGGAAAATTATAGGTGCGAATCCGCTCTGAGCGATCACCTGTACCAATTGTGGACTTGCGCTCTGCATCCTGCTCATCTTGAGCTATTTGAGCAAAGTGGTCTGCTACACGAGCTCGGATGATTTTCATAGCCTTATCCCGGTTCTTCTGCTGAGTACGCTCTTCCTGCATTTCAACCTTGATATTGGTAGGCAGATGGACGATACGAACAGCAGTTGCAACCTTATTGACGTTCTGTCCGCCAGCACCAGATGCATGGTAGATGTCAATACGAAGATCTTTAGGATCAATGTCGTATTCTACTTCTTCGATTTCTGGCATCACCAAGACAGTTGCTGTTGAGGTGTGAACGCGACCTTGGCTTTCGGTTACAGGAACCCGCTGTACGCGGTGAGCGCCAGATTCATACTTAAGCTTTGAGTAGACCGACTGACCTGAGACCATAGCGACCACTTCCTTGATCCCGCCTACACCATTATAAGAGGCCTCCATGACTTCGAAGCGCCAGCCTTGGCTTTCAGCATATTTTTGATACATCTGCAAGAGGTCTCCTGCAAACAACTGCGCCTCGTCTCCTCCTGCAGCCCCGCGGATTTCAAGGATAATATTCTTATCATCGTTTGGATCCTTCGGTAAAAGGAGGATTTTTAGTTTTTCCTCGTATTCCTCTTTTTCAGCCTTGGCATCTTTAAGCTCTTGCTTAGCCATTTCTTCCAAGTCAGCATCACCAGAGGCGTCTTTTATCATTTCTTCAGCGTCTGTGATGTTTTGCAGGACTTTTTTATACTCGCGGTATGCCGTCACTGTATCTCGGGTGCTGGCTTCTTCCTTAGAAAGATCCATAAAACGCTTGGTATCGCTGACCACATCTGGGTCGCTTAGGAGTTCACCAAGCTCTTCGTAGCGATCTTCAACCGCTTGTAACTGTTCATAGATGTTCATAGATTTTTCATCATCTCCTTTTTTCTATCGTTGGATTACTTAATATCGGGGTTAAAATAGTGCTTTCGGCAGACTGAGATATAGGTCTCGTGGCCGCCAATTTTAATCTGCTCTCCGTCATAAACCGGCTTTCCGTTATCAGTCCGTAAAACCATGGTAGCCTTACGAGAGCAATATTGACAAATCGTTTTAATCTCCTCAATCTTGTCAGCCAAGAGCAAGAGGTGCTTGGAGCCTTCAAAAAGTTCATTGCGAAAATCGTTCTTCAGACCAAAAGCCATAACCGGAACATCCAGCTCATCCACCACTCTAGCCAAATCATAGACATGATGGCGTTTCAAGAACTGAGCCTCATCAATCAAAACGCAATAAGGTTTTTCAGGCAGTTGCTGGATATAGCCAAAAATATCCGTCTGGTCTTCAATAGCCAGAGCATTCCGCTTCATGCCGATACGACTAGAAACAACGCCGAAACCATCGCGGGTATCAACAGCCGAGGTCATGATAACTACGCTCTTGCCTTGTTCTTCGTAATTGTGGGCGACTTTTAAAATCTCAATGGTCTTGCCCGAATTCATCGTGCCATATTTGTAGTATAACTGAGCCATAATTTAAATCTTTGCTAATTCACTATCTCCATTTTTACTTCACATTATTTTACCATAATTCACTACTCTTTAAAACCTCATTTATGATAAAATAATGATAAAGAAATAAAGGAGGCAGAAAATATGCCATTTGTTAGAATTGATTTATTTGAAGGACGCACTCTAGAGCAGAAAAAAGCTCTTGCCAAGGAAGTAACTGAAGCCGTTGTCAGAAATACTGGCGCACCTCAGTCTGCTGTCCATGTCATCATTAACGACATGCCAGAAGGAACCTACTTCCCACAAGGTCAAATGCGGGAAAAATAAAAAAGAAAAGCCAGCAGTTTATAGGCATATACACTGCCGGCCTTTTTCTTTATCATCCAGGAATGAAATTCATTATTCATTCATTTATCAGAAAACCAAGTCGTAAGGAGACTCCAACTTGTCCGCTAGACTGGCTAAGAATTCCGCTGCGGGCTGACCATCTACGACTTGATGGTCAAAAGTCAAGCTGAGCGGCAGGAATTTCTGCTCGTAGACCTGTCCTTGGCTGTCAAGAGCCAGCGCCGTTTGCAGGGCACCAACTCCTAAAATCGCCACTTCTGGAGTATTTAGGATAGGTGTGAAATATTCAACCCCTGCTGCCCCGAGATTGGTAATACTGAAGGTTGAACCTGAGTAAAGAGCTGGATCTAAAGTGCCTTTACGAGCTTGGGTGGCCTCTGTTTTGATAGCTAAGCCCAAGTCAGCCAGCGTTAGCTTATCCACATGACGAATGACTGGCACCACCAGACCATCACTAAGCGCAGTCGCAATACCGATATGAATATCTTCTACTTCCTGATACTGACCATTGAAATACCAAGCGTTGAGCTGAGGGTGATCTTTCAACGCCTTGGCAACTGCCTTTGTCAGCAGAGTCGTGATGCTGATTTCGCCATTTTCTAGAGGAGAAGCCACCTTATCTTTCATATCCTGTCTAAAGGTCATCAGCTTGCTGATATCCACCTTACGGTGCAAGGTCACCTGAGCCGATGTCTGGAGACTGGTCATCATCCGCTCTGCAATAGTCTTGCGTATGCCTGTCAATCCTGCGCCATAGTCAGCCTGACTAGTCGGCTGAAGGACTGCAGAGCTATTTTCAGGTGTTTGGCTTGGAAGCGCCTCTGGTTTATGATTCTCTACATCCCGTCGGGTAATGCGGCCCTTGCCTCCCGTTCCTGAAATCATGGAAATATCATATCCTTTTTCCTTAGCAATCTTGCGGGCAAGAGGAGTGATGAAAATACGTCCCTGTTCACTGTTTCCGGCTGAGTTGGAACTTGCTGCGGCAGTTTTTTCTGCTAGTCCAACCCTTGCATCAACTACCCCCTTTTCACTTTCTGATTTATTCGCAGAGACTTCTTCCGTCTCCATACCTGGAATAGATTCTCCCGCTTCACCAATCCATGCAATTACTTTCTTGCACGGGACAGTATCGCCCGCCTGACTGATAATTTTTAAAATCACTCCTGCGCTTGGCGCCTCTACATCGCTGGTCAATTTTTCAGAACTGATTTCCAAGACAGGCTGACCAGCAGCTACGGTGTCGCCTTCCTTGACCAGCCAGTTATTTATCAGACCTTCGGTCATTGTTAAGCCTAGCTTAGGCATTACAATTTCTGTAGCCATACTTGCCTCCCTTCTATCTCTTCAGATCGTCAATCAATTCTGCAGCAACAGTCAGAACCTTATCAGCATTAGGGATATAGAGCTGTTCCAAATTCACCGCAAATGGTACCGGCACATTTGGCGCGCAGACGCATTTCACTGGGCCGTCTAGATAGTCAAAGCATTTGTCTGTCACAGCTGCTGCAATATCCGTCGCGGTGTTATTGTGAGGGTTGGATTCATCAACGATAATCAACCGTCCAGTTTTCTTAACTGATTCAAAGACAGTCTCCTCATCCCAAGGAGCTACCGTTCTCAAGTCAATGACTTCAACCGAAATACCATCTTTTTCCAAGCGATCCGCTACTTCATAAGCTACATAAAGCATCTTACCGATAGTAACGATAGTGAGGTCTGTTCCTTCACGGCGGACAGCAGCCTTCCCAATTGGAACTGTATAATATTCTTCTGGTACCTCTCCCTTGATACCATAGAGAGTCTTATCTTCTGAATAAATCACGATATTGTCGTCTTCAATGGAAGCCAGCAGTAACCCTTTAGCATCATACGGAGTTGCTGGAACAACTACCTTTATACCAGGAATAGATCCAAAGAGACCGTAATATGAACCCGAGTGTTGAGCTGCAGCCGAAGCTCCTGCCCCATGCATGGTCCGCATTGTCATCGGAACCTTGGCCTTACCGCCAAACATATAGCGCATTTTTGAGCCTTGCCCCAGAATGGCGTCAAAGCAGAAACCGATAAAGTCATTGAACATCAGCTCCGGTACTGGCCGCAAGCCAGTTAGGGCCATTCCAACAGATGCTGACACGTATCCGTGCTCAGAAATCGGAGTATCAATCACCCGCTCTCGGCCATATTTTGGCATAAGCCCTTTGGTTACACCCATTACACCGCCCCAAGCATCTTCGTTTTCTTCTTCCAAGTGCTTGATTGTTACACCGCCAGCAATATCTTCTCCCAGAAGGATTACGGTGTCATCTTTTGCCATTGCCTGATCCAGCGCTTCATTGATTGCTTTCATAAATAACAGTTGTCTAGCCATTTGTTCAACCTCCTTCTATCAATCAGCAAATACATCTTCCAGCAGAGACTCGGAACGAGGAATCGGACTGTCTTGAGCAAATTTGATAGCTTCTTCCACATCCTTTCGAGACTCCTCTAATATGGCATCAAGTTCCTCTTCAGTCAAGAGGCCATGCTCGATAGCGTAGTCACGGAAGACGTCCAGAGCATCCACATCAGCCCAGTCTTTTTCTTCACCTTCCAAAGCCTTATACTTCTGCTCATCCCCTTCAAAGTGACCATGATCGCGATATGTTACAGCTTCAATTAAGGTAGGCCCTTCACCTCTACGAGCCCGCTCTACAGCTTCCTTGGCTACTTGGTAGACAGCGAATAAATCCTTACCATTAACCCGAACGCCGGGCATATTATAAGCAGCCGCTCTCTCAGCAATGGTGCCAGACGCTGAAGAATACCATTGCGGTGTCGATTCTGCAAAGAAGTTGTTTTCATTGACAAAGATAACTGGCAGTTTCCAAATTGATGCCATATTGAGACATTCGTGGAAATTCCCTTCATTGGCCGCACCATCACCGAAGAAGCAGACAGCTACACTGTCGGTTTTCAAGTACTTGTTGCGCATTGCTGCACCGGTAGCTAGACCAAAGCCTCCACCAACCATACCATTGGCACCGAGGATTCCCTTGTCCAAGTCAGCGATGTGCATAGATCCGCCTTTTCCTTTTCCAAGCCCAGTCTCCTTGCCAAAAATTTCTGCCATCATTCCCTTTAAATCACCGCCCTTAGCAACACAGTGACCGTGTCCCCGGTGAGTACTGGTAATATAGTCCTGGTCTGTCAGATTGGCACAGACACCAGTAGCAATCGCTTCCTCTCCAGCATAAAGGTGAACAAAGCCAGGAATCTGTCCTGCAGCAAAGAAACGCCGTGTATTTTCCTCAAAATTTCGGATATCCCACATGGTTTTATACATGGTCTTAGCTTTTTCTTTGGAAATCTGCTCCACCTCAACTTCGGTAGCATCATGGACTTTTAAATCGACTAGCTCTGATACAGCACTTTGGTTTCTTGTTTTGGTCAATCGTTGTGGTAAATCTTTATAATTTGACATATTTTTACCTCCTCATTAATCGTCCTGAACGAGTCTTTTTGCGACTTCTTGTATTAGTTCTGATGTGGTCGGATGAGCAAAAACCGTTTCAAGAACTTGATCCAGCGTTGCTTCAGCCTGCCTCAGCAAAATCAAATTCTGCAGAAGATCTGTACCGTTCGGACCGACGATGACAGCACCTAGTAGAAGATGGTATTGCTTTTCTGAGATTAGCTTGACATAGCCCTCCGTCTCACCTATAGCGATAGCCCGCCCATTATAAGAGAAAGGCAGCTGCTCGACCAGAACATCATAGCCCGCCTTCTCAGCCTCTTCCTTGCTGAGACCAAAAGAAGCCACTTCAGGATTGGTGTAGAGTGAACGGGGAACACCCAGCGGATCAACTGCTTCTTCAGCTCTCCGGCAGATAGCTTTTACAGCCTTTATCCCTTCTGCACTAGCTACGTGAGCCAACATATAAGATTCCAAGAGATCACCGATAGCATAAACATGCTCTTTGGATGTTTCGTAGTATTGATCTACCTTGACAAAATTCCGTTCTGTCAAGGCTAAACCCATATCCTTGGCTAGCTCTAGGTTTGGTTTGCGGCCAGTAGCGACTAAAAGATGGTCGAAAGCAACCTGCTCGTTCTCAAGTAAGACAGAACTAGCAGTTACTTCCTTTATCTGCGCTCCCTGATAAATCATCACCCCCATTTTCTTTAGTTTCTTTTGAATCACATGTCGCGCTTCAGCTTCTTCGGTCAAAAGAATTTCCGGCGCAACCTCAATAACAGTGACCTCAACACCTAGAGGAGACATAGCGAAAGCTAGCTCAATTGCGATAACGCCACCTCCGATAATGACCAACTTCTCAGGAAGCTCCCTCAAGTCAAAAAACGTATCCGTCGTTAGATAGTCAACCTGTTCCAATCCCTTGATAGGAGGCACAAAAGGATAACTGCCAGTAGCCAAAATCACATCTTTGCCACTGATTTCTTTACCATTGACGGAGAAAGTTCGGTCTTTGACAAACTTGGCCTGCCCTTGGATATATTCAATACCTAAAGACTTAAAGCTAGCATGAATTCCAGATTGCAAACTGGCAATAACCTGATTCTTTCGGTCTACCAATTTCTCAAAATCAATCCTTTCAAGCTTGCTCTCAATGCCATAACGCCTAGCTTCCGCCATTGTCAGCAACCAATGACCGTGCTGGAGATAAGCCTTAGACGGTATACATCCTACATTCAGGCAGGTTCCGCCGATAGACTTCTTTTCTACCACGGCCACCTTCTTACCCAAACGAGCTGCTTCTTCAGCAGCCACATAACCGCCCGGTCCAGCACCGATAATCAAAACATCATAAACAGACAAAGCAGGCCTCCTTTCATAAAATGCAAAGGGTGCTTCAACAATCAAAATGATTGCTGTCGGCTATAGATACAAAAAACATCTCATTATTTATTCATATACCTAAGACTCATCTCGAAATCTTAAGATACAGTCTGCTCTGAAAAAGATAAACCTCCTTTCTTCATTTTCTTCGTCTACACATAGTAAGCGCTTACTTTTTAGAGGGAACTTATACCAAATAATTAAAATCCAGTTGCCTATCCTTCAAACTGACTTGAACTGTCAGTTCAGTTGTTTCCTTATTTTCAACCAAATAACGAGCCAAAGGCGTTTCTAGATAGCGCATAATGCTTCTTTGAATAGGACGAGCACCAAACTCCGGCTGGTAGCCATTCTGGGCTAAAAAAGCGTAAACTTCTTCGCTCAGATGAAGCTGAATCTTCTGATGTTTCAACCTTTCCTGAAGTTGATGAACCATAATTTTTACGATATTGATCATATCTTCTGCCGTCAGCGGATTGAAAATAACTGTCTCATCAATCCGATTTAAAAATTCTGGTCGAAAACTATGCTGCAACAGGGACAGAACTTCTTCCTGCGTTTCAGCAGTCAGTCCCTGTTCATTTTTGAGACTTTCCAAAATCTGCTGGGAGCCAATATTGCTTGTCATAATCAAAATAGTATTTTTAAAGTCAATAGTACGCCCTTTCGAATCTGTCAAGCGTCCCTCGTCCAAGACTTGCAGCAGGGTGTTAAATACATCCGGATGGGCTTTCTCAATCTCATCCAGCAAGACAATCGAATAAAGCCTTCTACGAACAGCTTCTGTCAGCTGTCCTCCCTCTTCAAATCCTACGTAGCCTGGTGGCGGACCAACTAAACGAGCCACGGCATGTTTTTCCATGTATTCAGACATATCCAGTCGGACCATTTCCAACTCATTGCCAAACAGTCGCTCAGCAAGGGCTTTTGCCAGAGCAGTCTTCCCGACTCCAGTAGGCCCCAGAAAGATGAATGAACCAATAGGACGCTTTGGATTTTGAATTCCAGCTCTCGAGCGTAAAATGGCCTCCGAAACCTTTTGAACAGCTTGGTCTTGTCCTACAATTCTCTGGCGCAGGAGCTTGTCTAGATTTAGCAGGTGTTCGCGCTCATTGTCCATGATTCCCTGCACTTTGATTCCCGTTATGCGCTCTACGATACTGGCTATATCCTCACGACTGACGTCTGGCTGATTAGTTCCCGATTGAGCTAGCTGGATTTTCTTGACAGCACAAGCCTCATCAATCAAGTCCAGTGCCTTATCAGGCAAATAACGATCTGACAGATAACGAATTGAAAGACTAATCGCTGCCTGCAGAGCTTCGTCCGTCAGCCTAACTCCGTGAAAGTCCTGATAATTCTCTCGCAGTCCTTGCAGAATTGTCAATGCCTTATCTTGATCAGGCTCCTCAATGCGAATGCGCTGGAAGCGCCCCTCCAAAGCTTGATCTAGCTCGAAGCTTTCTCGATAGGCAGCAAAAGTCGTTGTGCCGATGATATTAATCTGTCCCTGAGCCAAGAGCGGCTTTAAAAGATTACCTGCATCAAGAGAGCCCTCTGTCCGACCTGCTGTCACGATTTGGTGGATATCCTCAATATAAAGAATAATCTTCCTCTTAGCAGCCAGCACCTCATCCAAAACAGCCTTGAAGCGCTCTTCAAACTCTCCTCTATATTTAGTCCCGGCAATCAGTCCGCCTAGATTTAACTTAAAAACTTCCTTGCCCAGTAAATATTCTGGAACATCATCAGCAAGCAGTCTACCAACAAACCCCTCCATTACTTTGGATTTTCCAACACCTGGAAAGCCTATGAGAATGGCATTGCTCTTGTCTTTTCTGGAAAGGACACGGATAATATCATTGATTTCCTCTTGGCAGCCTATCACCTTCCTACCGGACTGGTCTGCCAACCACTGATTAAAGTTAGTTGCATATTTGCTCAGGGCTTGATAGCGACTCTCCTGACTGGAAGAGACTGCTCGTTTGCCTTGACGAACCTTATTCAACTTTTTCGCAACCAGTTCCTTATCAATCCCAGTCTGCTTTAAAAAAACAGTTATCGGATTCCTTTGCTGATGAAATAGACTGAGAATCAGGTGTTCTACTGTTACCACCTCATCTCTCAGTTCCGCCCTCTCAGCCTCCGCATCATCTAAAAGATTCTTGAGACGCTGACTATACTGACGGCCAAAGCGATTTGCGTCCGTATGCGAAAACACAGGAATTTTATCTAGTTCCTGATTGATGACGCTGATAAATTCATTAATATCAAGGTCCAAACCGGTATAGAATTCCAAGGCAAAAGCTTGAGGCTGGGTCAGCACTGTCCAAACATGCGGAATGTCCACTTGATAATTGTGTTTTTGAATAGCTAATTCCTTTGCAGCATTTAGTACTTCTTGCAAAAGATGGGTATAGTGTTCAGTCATATAGTTCCCTCGCTTTTCTACTGAAAACCAAAGACAACTGCAAACAATATTTTAAAATTTAACCTATTTAAACAAAAACTTAACTCGATAATCTTATGTCTATTATATCATTTTCACAATCAATATACTAGAAAATATGTAAGCGTTTTACCGCTTTAATCTAATTTTAATAAAACTTTGTGAAAAAAATAACACTGACTTATCCTAAAAGAACAAGCCAGCGATCTTTAAGTTATGATATTTTTAGCCAAACGATTAAGCCGCCACTGAAAAAGAATGCCGCTCATCACCAAGCTGGCAATGAGGCCGATCCAATATCCATAAGGGCCTAAACTAGTATAGTAATCTAAGAAGAGTCCCAGGGGAAGCGAAACTCCCCAATAAGCAATCAGACCCAAGTAAAACGGCACCTGAGTATCCTTATAGCCCCGAAGAATGCCCTGCAAAGGAGCCGCAAAAGTATCTGCCAACTGGAAAAAGAGGCTGTAGGTCAGAAAAACAGATGTCATACGTATAAACTCGGTATCCGAACCATAGAGTGCAGCCACTCGGTCTCGTAAGATATAGAGAAAGAGAAAGGTAAATCCAGCAATTCCCAAAGCCGTCAGCCGCCCAAGTTTACAGAATTTCTTAACATCGTCAGGACGATTGGCTCCAATTTCATAAGAAACAATGATGGACATTGAGGTTGAAATGCTCATAGGAAAGGCATACATTAAGTTTGAAAAATTCATGGCCGCCTGATGGCTGGCAATGATTAAAGATGAAAATTTAGCCATGACCAGGCCAACAACCGAGAAAATCACGACTTCAGCAAAAACCGTTCCTCCGATAGGCAGTCCAAGTCGAATGCCTTCGATTAAGCCCTTTTTCTCTAACGGTCGAATCTTCAATAGCTCATAGGATTGGACTTTTGGATGTTTGACTGCTACTAACAAGGATATGAGGAGCAAAACCCAATAAGCCAAAGAAGTCCCAAGTCCAGCTCCGGCTCCACCCATTTCTGGAAATCCAAATGCTCCGTATATTAGGGCATAATTGAAAGAGCCATTCAAGGGCAAGAGTAAGAGCATGAGATACATGGAAAGCTTAGTCAACCCTAGAGCATCAAACAGAGAACGGATGGTGCTAAAGAGCAAAAGAGGAATAATACCAAGCGCCAGATACCAAAGATAGTTCTTAGCTACTTCTTCTACTAAAGGCTCTAGTCCAAGGTGAGACAAAACCAGAGGAGCACCCACAAATACCAAGGCAAATAAAATTAGCGATAACCCTAAAGAAAGATAAATAAACTGATAGAAATCAGCAGCAATTTTTTCTTTTTTGCCCTGTCCTAAATGATGCCCGATTATGGGTACTAAGGCCGAAACAATCCCTATCAGCAGGTCGAAAAATGGAATCCAAAGACTAGTTGCCATGGAAACACCAGCCAGATGCAAGGTGTCATACTGACCAGTCATGGTCGTATCAACAAATGAAGCTGAAAAATTGGCCAGTTGGTAGATCAAAATCGGCAAAAAAATAGAAATAAAGAGCCGCATCCGCTGCTGTAAATTATGAGTTTGGTGCATAGAAATCCCTCAAAAACTTTTTCTACCCAAGTAAAATCAACGAGCTTAAATTTTTAAAATATCAACTATCTTTACTATACTATAAGCCAGACAGATAGTCAAAAGGAAAAGGAAATCATATATCTGCTTCAGCAAATACAACTTGCCCCTTCTCAAACCCTGCTATTCGCGCCAAAGAAAGGACACGATAGCCAGCAGTTTCCAAAAGTTGACGGCCATCCTGAAACGATTTTTCAATGACAATACCAACTGCCTCAACCTGGGCTCCTGCTTGCTCAATAATGGTAATCAATCCCTTGGCGGCCTGACCATTAGCTAAAAAATCGTCAATAATCAGCACCTTATCGTCAGAGTTGAGAAATTTCCCAGCAATCGAAACAGTCGAAGTCACTTGCTTGGTAAAAGAATAAACTTCAGCCGTCAAAATTCCTTCTGTCATCGTGATGTTTTTGGCCTTCTTAGCGAAAATCATTGGTAGACCCAGTGCATCCGCTACGAAGACCGCCGGAGCAATGCCAGAGGCCTCAATGGTCACTACCTTGGTAATTCCTGCGTCCTTTACCGCCTCCGCAAAGACCTGGCCAATCTCTTTCATCAATGAAAAATCAACCTGATGAGTCAGGAAAGAGTCAACTTTCAAGATATTTTCACCTAACACTTGTCCATCTCTAAGAATCCGTTCTTCTAATTTTTTCATTCGTCCTCCTTCCTTTCCAAAATCCATCTTGATTCTAGCAGAAAAACACGGCTATCCGTGCTTTTCCTTTACTCTTTTTCATTTTTATTCTCGGTCTTTTCTTCTTCTCCAGCATGATTGACTGCTTTTTTGAATTCTGAAAACATTTTACCGATAGATTGCCCCAGTTCGGGCAGGCGTTTTGGTCCGAAAATAAGCAGGGCGCCCAGAACAATAATGATTACCCCAGGTACTCCGATGTCTTTTAAAAGTCCCATTAATTTCTCCTCGTTGATTTTCTTTGATAAATGATGCGACTAAGCAGGATGCTGGCTTCATAGAGCAAAATCAAAGGCACTGTCATAGACAAGTCGCTGATAAAGTCGGCCGGTGTCAGGACAACAGCTAAAACCAGCAAAATGAAGTAAGCGTATCGTCTATATTTTACCAAAAATTTTGGATTGAGCAAACCGATAGAAGTCAGAAAGGACACCAGAACTGGCAACTCAAAAAGACAGGCAATCGGAATAGTGGTATGAAAGACGAAACTAAGATAATTCTGCGCTGTCAATCGAGTCTCAAAGAGGCCCTCACCCAGCGACAGCAAAACCTGCAAAATAGCCGGAGTCACAAAGTAAAAGCCGAAAGCCAGCCCCAGAACAAAACAGAGAAAGGTAGCCGGGATATAAGCGAAAACAGCCCGAGCTTCATTGGCTCGCAAAGCCGGTCGGACAAACTCCCAGACTTGATAAACAAGAAATGGCAAGGTCAGGGAAAAAGCGACCAGACTAGCCAGACTGATATAAATCCAAAGGATATCATCCGGCCCCAGCACCAGCAGCTTATTCTCAAAATTACTAGTCAGCCATCGATAAATATCAGCCGAAAAGAGCAAGCTAACCAGAAAAACCACGAAAAAACAAGCCAATACCGCTAGAAAACGCCGTCTGAACTCTGTCAAATGCTCAATAATAGTCTGTTCTTTCTTATCCATGCTACTGCTCACTTCTCTGATTTTTAAAGCTAACATAGACCACCAGCAGGATAAAGAGCGCCTGACTAACTACCACTTCTATGCTTGGATAAATCCCCATCCAGTCTACTGTCACAAAACCATTGATTAAGTGAGTCGGTAGGATATTAGTCAGCTGAAGGGCATGGATGCTGACGCCCAGCATTTTAAAGGCCAAGACATAGATTAGCCAGGTCAGCCAGAAGAAAATGCTGTGTGGTTTGAGAAGACCAGACGCCTTGCTCATGATAAAGGCCAGCAAGACCAAGACTAGAACAGCCAAGCCGATTCCCAAAAGGAAATCAGTCATTGTGATGCGCGGTAGAATTCCCGCATAAAAGAGGATGGTCTCAGCCCCTTCACGGAAAACAGCCAGAAAGCTAAGAGCAAACATGGAAATAAAACTGCCTGTGGCTGTTACAGCCTTCATTTGGTTTTCCATAAAGTCATTCCATTTTTTGATAGATGCCTTGCTGTGCAGCCAGATACCAACCAATATCATCATAGCGACAGCGAAAATTCCCACTGCACCTTCGATAATTTCACGATTGGATCCGGAAGCAACTGCCGGGAAAAGAAACTGCAGCAAAGCTGCAATCACAGCACTGGCTAGAACTCCGCTTGCTGCGCCGGCATAAACCCATTTGAGTCCTTTTTTCATCTTTGAAGCTTTCAGAGTCGTTATCAAAGCCATGACAATCAAGAGCGCTTCTACACCCTCACGTAGCAAAATCAGCATAGCATCAAAAAAATGATAAGAAGCTGTTGTGTCAATCTGTGACAGCTCACTAATCAAGGATTCTAGCTGCTTTTGATACTTCTCTTCGCTACCCTTGACCATAATAACAGGCGTCTGACTCTCTACCTTGGTATAAAGCGAAGGATTATTGACACTGACATCTCCTTCTATCGTTGGCCAAATGGTGATGAACTCTTTCATCTTAGCAGCGGCCTTTTTATCATCTCCGCTTTGGAAGAGACTCAAAGCCTCCTCTAGCAGCTTAATCCCATCTTTCAGCGTCAGATTGCCAGCAGCTTCTTGGACTTTCTCGCCTTTGACAAAATGATCAATGGCGGTTTTCAAATCATCAAAAGAAGACTGAATCATATCAAAGTCAGTAGGCTCCGTCTCGATGGCGCTGCGCAGGAATGAAATGGCTGTTTCCACCTTGCCGTAATGGGCTGTGCTGTTGTCTCGCACCACGCTTTCATTGGTAGTCCAGGTGCTATTCATCTTCTTGTATGCTTCTCGTGTCTCTTCTAAATCCTTAGCGCTAATGGCCTTTTGTAGATTTTCAAATTTTGGCTCTAGCTTACTGAGAAGCTTCTTTTTCTCGGCCTCTAAGTCGACTGGATTCTGCTCTTTCTCAAATTTCAAGAGGGCCGAAGAGATCTGTGTCAGCTTCTCCTCCGTCACCTGACCCGATAAGTCTAGTACCTTGCTTACCTCTTGTCCCGCTGCAGAGTCGTGATTAGCCACCCTATCAAACTCAGTCTTGATTTCTCTGACTAACTGCTTGGCTTTTTCCTGGTCCTTCTGCTTGACCGCAGTGCTGGCATCAGTGATTTTGACGAATAAACTGCTGTAGCTCTCGTCCGCTAAAACCGGCTTAGCTAAAACAACTAGCAAGAGACCCAATATCAACAGACTTTTATTCAAATAATTTTTGACCAAGGTACTCTCCTTTTTTCACTCCACCAAAGCAAGCAAACAAACCACTACCGATATGCGTGACGTATTCATTCATCTTATCTTGAGCGCCTAGATTAGTTAGAACTTTGACAAAGCTGTCTGGATCTTTCTGGAAGGAAAGAAAGAGTAAGCCTGTGTCAAATTGACCAGTACTTTCATCAATCCCATCTGAATAAGAATAAGACCGGCGATATATAGGCTTATCAACCTCCTTGGCCAAACGGACATGTGAATCCTCTGGCAGCAAGTCTAAGTCAACCTCGTCAAACTCGTCTTTCTTGCCAAAAGGCGCTCCGCTTTCCTTATAGCGGCCAAAAGTGTTTTCCTGCTCCTGCAGATTGGTCCGGTCCCAGGTCTCAAGGAACATCTGTATTCGGCGGACAGCCATGTAAGAGCCGCCCTGCATCCAGTCCTTGCTGTCGCACCAAATGACCTTGTCAAAATCTTTTTCCTTGGTCACATTGGCCGTGCCGTCCTTAAATCCAAAGAGATTACGAGGCGTTGACATCCGGTCTCCGATAGCTGCAAAGCCTGATTGACTCCACTTCATAGTGATGGCATTTCTGCCCTTGCGGACCAGATTGCGGACCGCATGAAAGGCCACCTGCTCATCATCTGCACAGGCTTGAATGACAATATCGCCACCAGTATATTTTTCTTTGAGCTGCTCCTTTGGAAATGGCGGCAAATCCCGAAAAGCCTTAGGTCGTTTGTCTGACAAGCTCATTTTTTTCAGAAAAGAGGCTGAGACACCGAAGGTCAAGGTCAGTCGATAAGGGTTGAGACCGACAGTTTCTCCAGTATCCGTTGGCGGCAAAAGAGCATTGGAATTATCTTTTTTGACCAATTCTCCATCTACCAACTTCTCGCTATAGGCTGTCCAGTCCTTAAAGAGCTGGATAATGGCTTCCCTATCTGTCGTATGCAAATCCAACACAACAAAGTAGATATTCTTCTGCATTGGAGTTGTGATCCCCGCCTGATGCTCCCCGTAAAAGCTGATTTCTTCCTCACCGTCAGCGAATTTCTTATCTTCCTTGGCCTGATTAGCGAAAAAAGCAGATGCACCAGAGACACCCAGTGCAAGACCAGCGCCTCCAATCCCTGCTTTTTTAAGAAATTCACGACGATCCATCTTTTTATTAAACCATTTTTCGTCGTTTGTCATATGATTACTCCCCGTTTAGAATGACTCCCATTTGTGAAAGAGGCTCACCCAGTTTGGTCACTGCTTCTGCCAACTCTTTGGTGTCTTCCTTTGTCAATTCTGTATAGAGCTTGTAGTTTTCCGAGTCAGTCATGTGCTTGTCTAAAAGACCATTGACGTTTTTAAACTCAAGTTCCAGGGTCTTGACAAGTTTCTCGTCCTTATCCTTAATCAATGGCTTAAAGAGCTCAAAAATCTTTTCTGCTCCTTCAATATTCGCACGGAAATCATAGAGATCTGTATGGGAGAATACTTCTTCTTCACCTGTAATCTTGCTGGTCGCTACTTCATTGAGCAAGTCAACAGCACCTGTCAGCATCATATCCGGTGTCACTTCAACCGTTGCGATTTTAGCTTTTAGCTCCTTTATATCATTGACCAGCTGATCAGCATAGCTTTCAGTTCCCTTGGTTGTGTTTTGCTCCCATATGATTTTTTCAATACGGTGGAAACCAGACCAACCTTCTTCGGTCTTGTTTTCGTCCACATAGTCGACCAAGCGGAAGTCAATTTTAACATCTGATTCACCAAAGCTCTCAGCAATCGGCTCCGAGCGCTCGTAGGCCATACGGATAAGCGGATATTGCTTTTTAGCCTCATCAAGCTTGCCTTCTTTAAGGGTATCACGAAACTTCTCCGTATCTGTCAGGAGCTGATCGATTTGTCCTTGGACAAACTTTTTATAATCCGCTGTCGCCTTGTCCAATTCTTTCTGATTGACAGCTGTTTGGCTGCTGGATGCTTGACTGCTTGAGCCAGTCTTGTTTGAAGAGTTGTTGGCTGCACAGCCAGTCAGTAAAATTGCCGTTGAAAATAGGACGATGCCAAGTTTTTTCATGGTGACTCCTTTGTTTTCTCTCCTAGATAGAGATTATTTCCTGTAAATTATACCAGTTTTTTTCTCATATTTCAAGAAATTGTCTGACAATTTAATCAAAAACTATATATTTTAACTATTAAAGCAGCTCTTCTTTGACTTTCCCAATCTCCGTCTTTTTCAGCACCAAGTAAATCGTATCCCCCAGATAGAGGCACGTGCTGCCATTGACCGTTTGAGTCTTCCCCTTGTGGACATTCATGGTAATCAGGACCCCATCAGGCAAGTTTAGCTCATGTACCTGCCGACCAGCAATCTTTTCAGAAACAGGGATTTCAATTAAAGTCGTATCTCCTTTGTCCTCGATACTGTCTGGCAACATTTTTTCCAGCATGGCTTCATAGACCGGCGCTCCTTTTAGCAGATCCATGATGATGTAAGCTGTCAGAGTGACCAGTCCCAGTGGCATGAGATTGCTAATATCCCCGACCATCTCTGTGACCAGAATCATGGCTGTCAGTGGTGCCTTGGAAATGGCGCCAAAATAACCACTCATGCCCAGAATAATGAAAATCGGAAATTGTTCCTGAGAAATCAAACCAAGCTGCAGACAGACCGCCCCCATTGCTCCACCAAGGAGTGAACCCAGAGCTAGGATAGGCAGGAAAATACCACCTGGTAAGCCACTGCCATAACTCATCATACTCCAGACAAAACGCAGAGCAAAAAACAAGAGCAAGGTTCCCACAGTATAATGACTAGCGGTCAAAGATAAAATCAACTGATTGCCCCCGCCCAGCAAGTGAGGCAAGAAATAACCAATTGGAAGAATCAAGACAAAGGCCAGAATAGGATAGTAAGCTTCTGAAATCCTAAACAACCGACCCAAAAACTGATAGACTAGCTGAATATTCAAAATAACTTTCTCATAAATAAAGCCTGACAAGCCCAGCAGCAAGCCCATGACTAGGTAGATCCAATACTGCTCCAGCCTCATGACCTGGATATTATCCGGCATGTCCAGCACTGGTGTCAGTCCAAACATGGAGAGTGAGACAAAGTTAGCAACTAGACTGGCCGCCAGCGTAGAGACCCAGAAAAAGCGTGAAAAATGACGGTAAACTTCTTCTACTACGAATAGCAAACCTGCGATTGGTGCATTAAAAGCTGCTGCTAAGCCTGCCGCCGCACCACTAGCAATGAGCGCTCTCTCCTCAGCAGAACTCAAATTCAGAAATTTAGAGACGCCTTTGCCACTCATGGCGCCTAGCTGAATACTTGGCCCTTCTCGCCCCAACATCAGACCGCTGGCAATGGCTAAAATCCCTAAAACAAACTTCTTCCAGAGAACACTCCACCAAGAAAGCGACATCAGGCCTTTCAGTTCTGCTTCAACCTGCGGAATACCTGACCCCTTGATATTCTTCTCCAACTTTACCAAGCGGTCATTGAGCAAGACGATGAAAGCATAAATTAACACCACGGCCAGTAACCAAAGCATAGACTGCTGACTCCTATGGTAGACATCCTGCACTAAGTGAAAGATTTTTTCAATCAGAAAGCGAAAAACGCCCACTACCAGTCCAGCAAAAATCCCAACTAAAACACCTCGTAAAACCTGGGAAATAATCGAATGAGTTGCGAAATTAAATTCTCTCTTGATGTCGTCCTCATGTGAGCTAGCTTCTTTTGCCATTCCCAATCTCCTCTAAATATTTACTTTACCACTATTCTAGCACAAAGCAGACCTGATAAACAGACGAAAAATAAATTTCTTCTTTCAGTTTTCTTTTTTAAGGCTCTATACAAAAAAGTCTAGGAATTGTCCCAGACTTACTTATTTTCTTATTTAGCGCGCAAAGCTGCTTGAGTGATGTAGTTGTACGGTTTGTTGAAGTGTGGCAGGAAGAAGAGATCCAGCAAGGCTAATTTATCAATTGTAACCTTTTCCTGAATGGCCAATGAGAACATGTGAATACCCATAGACATATCTTCTCTAGAAACCATCTGAGCTCCAAGAACTACACGTGTATCCTTATCATAGACAATCTTAATTGTTACATCATGATGCTCAACCTTTTCAAGGAAGGTTGGTTTTTGAGTATCTTTAAACTCAACTACAGCTGGGCTGTAACCAAAGCGTTTAGCTTTTTCTTCTGTCAGACCAGTTGAAACCATCTTCAGACCAAAGATTTCGATACCGTTAGAACCTTGAACACCGTTAGACTCCAATTCATGACCGCAAGCATTATGAGCTGCTACGATACCAGAGCGCAGGGCGTTAGAAGCCAAAGCAATGTAATTTATATCATTGATAGAGTTATCGTAAACAGTCGCACAATCACCAATTGCATAAACATCTTTGATGCTAGTTTCTTGCTTCTTATCTACCAAGAAAGCACCATTGCGGAATGTTTCCAGCTTGCCGGCACCAAGACCAGTGTTTGGACGGAAGCCAACTGCTAAGACAACCATATCTACATCATAGCTAGCCTTATCTGTTACAATGCGTTCTACCTTGCTTTCACCCTCAATAGCCTGAACAGTTTGACCGAAGGCTAATTGAACACCATTATCTTCAAGGTTTTGACGCATCATATCAGACAAGTCGTGGTCATAATAACCAGCCAAGCAAGTATCCACAACGTCAATCAGAATCACTTCTTTACCAAGGCGTTTGAAGGCTTCTGCCAACTCAACCCCAATGTAACCAGCACCTACTACTGCCACACGTTCGATATGTTTGCTCTTGTCTTGCAATTTCTCGATAACATCTGCAGCATTTTGATACAATTTTACGAACTGCAGATTTTCCAAGGTTGACTTAAATTCGCGGCTGTTAGGATCCAGCTCAGCACCTTTAATCGGAGGCAGAATTGGCTGAGAACCTGTTGCTAAAATTAATTTGTCATAAGACTCTACATGCTCTTTGCCATCAACAATAGCTGTAACTTTTTTCGCATCATAATCAATTGACTCAACTGGTGAATTCATATAAACTTTTGCGCCTTTTGCTTCAAAAGTTTCTTTATCTGCATAAAAAAGTCCATCTGGCTTGCTGATTTGCTGTCCAATCCAAAGGGCCATTCCGCATGCCAAGAATGAAATGTTTGAGTTTTGGTCAAAAATAACTACTTCGTTTTCTGCACCATAATTGTCCAACATTGTATTAATACACGCTGTACCTGCGTGGTTTGCACCAACTACAACGATTTTACTCATAAGAATAGTCCTACCTTAATTTATAATTTACTAGACCAGTATATCATCTCCTGTGAGCGTTTACAAGAAATTTGCTCGATATTTTCAAAAATTCTTATCCTGCCTAAAAAGCTATACTACCGCTGTCTCATCGCTTCGAAAATACAGCTTTGTGTGAAAGTTAATTTTCTGAAAATATAACAATTTTAAGATTGTGAAACCGGTATCTTTTTGATATAATAAGGTCAGAGAGGTTAATTTTAGAAAGGTTGTGATAATGTGGACTTTGCTTCTCGCTCGCTTCATTTGATGGGAAGTACAATTTGTCTCTCTCTCTATCATGAGCGAGCGGAAATACTCTTAGATGAGGCTGTCCAACTGCTTCATGTCTATAAAAATCGCTTCAGTGCCAATGATGAAGACTCTGAACTTATGAGTATCAATCATCTGGCAGGAATTGAAAGCATCTCAGTTCATCCAGAGCTTTTTGAGCTGATTGAGCTGGGGAAATATCACAGCCAAGCAGAAGGCAGCCACTTAAATATCACGATTGGCCCTCTCGTCCAGACCTGGCGGATAGGATTTTCAGACGCCCGTCTCCCAAGTAGGGAGGAGATTCAGCAAGCTCTAAGTCTGACCGACCCAAACTTGCTTGAGTTGAATCCAGAAGATTGTAGTGTCTTTTTGACTAAGAAAGGCATGAAGCTGGATTTAGGTGCCTTGGCTAAAGGCTATATCGCTGATAAGATTAAAGACTATTTGCTGAGTCAGGGAGTGACCTCTGCTCTTATCAATCTTGGTGGCAATGTCCTGACAATTGGGCATAATGCAGTCAGCCAGCGTGCCTGGCGAATTGGTATCCAAAATCCCAAGCAGCCTCGCGGCAATCACTCAGCTATACTAGCGGTCACCAATCAGTCAGTGGTCACATCAGGAATCTACGAGCGAACCCTTACAGTTGAAGGGCAGAACTACCATCACATTCTGGATCGCAAAACAGGTTATCCTATCGAAAATCAATTGGCTAGTCTGACCATTGTTTCAGACAAGTCGGTAGATGGCGAAATTTGGACAACTCGCCTATTTGGTGAAAGTCCGACATCAATTCTGTCCCAGATTGAACAGCAGACAGGGATCGAAGCATTGATTATCACCCAAGACGATCAGATCTTCTGTAGCTCAGGACTTTTAGAGCAGATAATTCCTGCTTCTTAATTATTTGCTACCTCACTATGCGGTAACTCTGTCGCTCTAGCTTTTATAACTAATGCCCATTTAAAAACGCCCTCTCTTTCTTCTGGTTTTTACCTGCCTCAAGAAAAATAAATGTACACATGAGGGCTCTGTATCTTAATTTCAGAAAGGAAATTTTATGTTAAAACTTATTGCAATTGTTGGAACAAATTCTAAACGTTCTACAAACCGGCAACTTCTTCAATATATGTCTAAGCACTTTGCTGATAAGGCTGAAATCGAGCTGGTAGAGATTAAAGATATCCCAATGTTTAATAAACCTGCTGACAGAAACGTGCCTGAGTTGGTATCAGAAATTGCCCAAAAAATCGATGCAGCAGACGGAGTACTCATTGGAACACCTGAGTACGACCACTCAATCCCGGCTGTGCTCATGAACGCCCTAGCTTGGCTTTCTTATGGTATTTATCCACTGCTGAACAAGCCAGTCATGATCACTGGTGCTTCTTATGGTACACTTGGCTCCTCTCGTGCCCAGTTGCAGCTCCGTCAAATTTTGAACGCTCCAGAAATCAAGGCAACTGTTCTTCCAGATGAGTTCTTGCTTTCGCATTCTCTTCAAGCTTTTGACCAAAGCGGAGACTTGGTAGATCTTGACGTTGTCAAAAAGTTAGATGCTATCTTTGATGACTTCCGTATCTTTGTCAAAATCACTGAAAAATTGCGCAACGCACAAGAATTGCTTCGCAAAGATGCTGAAGAATTTAACTGGGAAAAATTGTAAGATAGGAGACCGAAAGAATGAAATTTGTTGGAATTGTAGGATCAAACTACGAACAGTCATACAACCGAAAATTATTGGAATTCATCCGCCGTCAATTCAAAATTAAATTTGAATTGGAAGTCTTAGAAATCGATGAAGTCCCAATGTTTAACCAAGATGAAAAATGGGATGAAAGCTTCCAATTGCGTTATTTGTATAACAAAATCACACGTGCAGACGGTGTCATTATCGCAACCCCTGAGCACAATCATACTATCAGTGCTCCTTTGAAGAGTGTCTTAGAATGGCTCTCTTATGAGGTTCATCCTTTCGAAAACAAGCCTGTCATGATTGTCGGTGCATCATACTACGATCAAGGAACTTCTCGTGCTCAAGTTCACCTGCGTAAAATCCTAGACGCTCCTGGTGTCAATGCTTACACCCTTCCAGGCAACGAGTTCTTGCTGGGCAAAGCCAAGGAAGCTTTTGACAATGATGGCAATATCACCAACGAAGGAACTGTGAATTTCCTTGAAACATGCTTAGATAACTTTATCAAATATGTAGAGGTCGTTTCAAAATTGAAAAAACCAAAACCAATTGAACCTGAAGATTTAGACTGCGGAAAACCAATCGCTACGACAATTACAGAAGTTGATCCAGATGATCCAGAATGGGTAGAAAAGGTCGCTGAAATCACTGGCGCTGTTTCAGGCGATACTTATGTCAAACTTGACCATGGTATCTTGACAGTTAACCAGATTGACATGTTCTTGAAGGCTATGCCGTTTGAATTGACATACGCTGACGATAACAACCAATTCCTTTACTACAACAACGCCCACCAAGACCCAGACACCATGTTTGCCAAACGTGTGCCACCTCAATCAGGTAGCCGCATGTCAACTGTTCACGGCTCTCTTCCACCAGCTCGGATGAAGAATGTAGAGTGGGTTATCGGAACACTTCGCAACGGAAACCAAGAATACGTACGTACAATCGTCCCAGGTTCACCTGCAGGCGTTATCAATACCCACAACTACCAAGCTATGTACTATCCTGACGGATCATACGCAGGAATCAATGAAATCGTCTTTAATTTCCAACCATGGCTTGACTGGTACTTAAAAGAAACTGGTCAACGTTTGGTTGGAGGCAGCGGACAATTTGCTCCTGCCGGAGGTCATGGAGACGCAGACGCTACTTCTGGTGCTTCTGATGCTGGAGGCGATGGAGGTCATGGAGACGGAGGAGCCGATGCGACATCAGGTGCTAGCGCTTAATTACCTTTCAAACTAAAAAGAATGGATGATAAGTCCATTCTTTTTTGCTTTATTTCATTTCTTTGAAAGCTGCTTCTGCATCAGCATTACTGATAGCGCCAAACTGGATTTTACCGATTTTCCCTTGACTGTCAATGAGGATTTCAGTTGGGATGCTACGAATCTGATAGGCTTGGAAAATTTCTCCCGAAGTGTCAAATAGAACTGGTACATCTTTATAACCTTGTTCTTGAAACCATTTTGGGAATTCCTCGGCAGATTTCTCTCCTTGGAGACCTGGTGCTACAACTGTCAAGATTTCGAAATCACGGTCCGTTTTACCAGCTAACTCGACCAATTCTGGCATACTCTTCTTACAAGGTCCGCACCAAGAAGCCCAGAATTTTAGATAAACCTTCTTGCCTTTATAGTCAGAAAGTTTGACAGTTTTTCCATCCATAGACTGCAAAGTAAAGTCGGGAGCCTTTTGACCGACAGCTGCTTGGGTGACTGTACTTGTCTGAACAGCCTCACTAGACGAGCTGCTGGTTGTGGGCATAGTCATAGGCTTATCCTCCTGCTCCGAGCAGGCCGCCAAAAAGGCTACAGCTGACACAGTTGCTAATAACGTAACGAATTTTTTCATATTTCTTTCTCCTTTTATCCAAAAAGTCCAGACAGGGCGTTGAGCTGTCCTAGCATCAGCAGAATTCCCATCAGAATAATCAGGGCTCCACCGATTTTCTTCATCAGGCCCATATAAGGCTTGATTTTATTAAAATACTGCATAACAAAGCTAGACGCCAAAGCTAAGATTAGGAAAGGTAGGGCCATTCCTAAGGTGTAAATCAAGGTCAAAATTGCTCCCTGAAATGCACCATTCCCACCCGAAGCTGCTAAGGCTAAAACTGAGCTGAGAATCGGACCGATGCAAGGAGTCCAACCAAAACTAAAGGTAATCCCTAGTAAGAAAGCAGACCAAAAATGATGCTTCTGACCGTTCTTTTTGAAAGTCAAACTCTTTTGAATCTGTAATTGGCGAATGTTAATAAGCTCCATTTGATGCAGACCCAGCAAAATGATGAGGCCGCCCATCACATAACGAAAGGTCGAACTGTAAATAATAGTTCCTAAAAATCCAGCCCCAAAACCTAGCAAAAAAAAGACTGTTGAGATACCCGCAATGAAAAAGAGTGTTCTAACCATTCCCTGCCAAGCAAGCTCTCGGCCGAATACTTTCAGGGTCTTGACCTCCTTGTCATCCAATAAAATGCCAATATAAACCGGCAATAAGGGAAAAATACAAGGGGAAAAGAAGGACAAAATACCCGCTAAAAAAACTGAAACAAAAAATAAAGGTGACTCCATTTACTCTCCTCTAACTCCTTACCTAGGATATTCATTCATTTATCATTATAAATGAATCTTATGGATTTTTCACAAATCCGCTACGGTAATTTTCTGGTAAACATAATGTGACTAGGAAAATAGAAAAATTCGCTTGATGAACAGCAAAACTAGTGCATTTTTTTCAAACAGTAAAAAGCTGGAGAAAATTCTACCGGCTTGAATATTTTAAAACTTAATAGACCTAATCATCTGTAACTAGCGGTAAATAAAGACTAATCCGAGTGAATTTATCTGGTTCAGAATCGATTTCCATATGGTAGTCGTCTCCGAACTGCAATCTTAAGCGTTGATCAACATTTTTCAGACCGACACCACCTAAGCGAGGGAGAGTCATATCCGTAGAGTCGCGGAGTTCAAAACCACGGCCGTTATCATGGATAGACAATATCAGCTGCTCCTCTTTTGCTGCCGCAGTAACACGAATCATGCCCTGTCTGTTAATTTCCTTGATTCCATGGTAGATGGCATTTTCAACCAAAGGCTGAAGTACCAGCTTGGGTAGTTTATAATCAGCTAGAGATTCATCCTCTTCAATCTCATATTGGAGCTTGTCACCATAGCGCTGCTTCTGGATAAAAAGATACTGACGAACGTGGTCAATCTCATCTTTGAGAGAAATCTGTTCATGCCCTTGATTGAGTGCCAAGCGGAAATATTGAGCGAGTGATTTTGTTACCTCAACAACACGTTTGCTGTCATTAAACTCAGCCATCCAGACAATCGTATCCAAGGTATTATAAAGGAAATGGGGGTTGATTTGAGCTGAGAGAGCTCGGAGCTCATAGCGGCGGACATTTTGTTCTTCAGTCTTAACAGCTTCCATTAGCTGTTCGATTTGATCCAGCATTTTATTGAACTGCTGAGCCAAGTCAACCAACTCTGGAGAACCTTTAGCTTCTGCTCGCAGATTTGAGTCACCTGCCCCAATCTTCAGAATGACAGCCTGCAGATTCTGAAGAGGCTTAATCCACAAACGCAGAACAAACCAAATACCAGTCAAGCACAGCAGAAGTGCTAAAACACCCATTCCCACAAAAGAATAAAGCATCTGTGACTGAAGCATCTGTAATTGCTCTAATGAGGCGACGCCAATTAAAGTCCAATCACTATCTGGAATGTCAATCTGATAGACAAATGCCTGCTTCTGGTCTGCGTAACCATCCTTGACCGAGATATAGGACTGCATAGCTTTCATTTCCTGACTGGAGGAGTAAACACTTTTCTTAGGATGATAGACAAATTCATGCTGGCTATTGACAATAAAACTAAAGCCCTTCTTTCCTAGCTGAAGCCGATCCAAATAGGCTTTGAGACTATTGTAGCCAATATCCAAACGTAAAACACCGAGATTCTGCCCTGCTTCATCCACTACTTCCTGAGTGACTGAAATAACCCACTTCTCCTTCTCTGATGATAGAGATTCCTTGCGAGCAGGGGTCAAGACAGGCATGGCTTTGGTATGAACAGCTTCCTGATACCATTTTTCATTCATCATATCAGAGGAAGTCTGCATACTGATTTGAGAATCTGTCGAGACCACGCGCCCGTCCTTGGTAACCAATACTGCCGACACCAAATCCGGATCTGTCTCAATAATGGTTTTCATCAAAGCCTGTACTGACGTTTCGCTGCTTTCTTGATTCTGAGCAAACTTCCGAATCGTTTCTTCCTTGCTCAGTGTGGAGGTGGTTTGTTTTAATTTTTGCAAATAAGAAGCAATGAACTGCCCGCTTTGCTCCATACTATTGCGCGTCGTCCGCTCTGTCAGCTGCCGAATAGTCCCCGAGCTAGTCTGATAGTAAAGACTCCCAACAAATCCCAAGAGTAAAAGAACCAGCAGAAAAATATAGACAATCAACTGGATAAGAAGCGGATATCGTTTCATTTCCCCTCTCCTTTTTTAAACTGCCGAGGTGTCAGCCCAACCACCTGCTTGAAGCGCTGAGAAAAATAGTTCATATCTTCAAAACCTACCTGCTCTGCTATTTCATAAATCTTCAAATCTGTAGTCAGGAGTAAGAGTTTTGCTTTTTTCATCCGCTCTTGGATCAGATAATCTTGAAAGGGCAAGCCTAGTTCTTTTTTGATAAGAACACTTAGGTAGGACGGACTAAACCCTAATTGGAAAGCCAAACTTTTCAGGCTTAATTCTGAATCAGCTAGACGCGCATGAATCGCCTCTTCCAACTCAGAGCGCTGCCCCTGATCGACCAAGTTTTGAATCTGGGCTTTTTTGCGTTCTTTATCAAGCTTGGTCTGCACCTTGGCCAACATTTCCTCAACATTATCTTTGGAAAATGGCTTGAGAAGATAGTCATCTGCGCCTAGTTTAATGGCGGTCCGAGCATAGTCAAAATCATCATAGCCCGTCAGAAAAACGATATGGCACTTAGGAGCCTGGTCCCTGACTAGCTTGGCCAGTTCGAGGCCGTTCATCTGTGGCATGTTGATGTCGGTCAGCAGGATATCAGCAGGATTTTCCTGAAATTTCTGCCAAGCTTCTCTTCCATTTTCAGCCTGGGCAATGACTTGCATGCCAAACTGTTCATAGTCTACCAAGGACGCAATCCCCTGTCTTACCAGATACTCATCCTCTACAATCATAATTGAATACACCAGATTCAACTCCTTATTTTTACTGGATTTATTATAGCAAATTTTCAATCAAAATGCTCTTAAACATAATCCAAAAGATAACCGTAGCCCTTCTCCTCCATTTCAGCTTTGGGAATGAACTTGATTGACAAACTATTAATACAATAGCGTAAGCCGCCCTTGTCCTTAGGACCGTCTGTGAAAACATGGCCCAGATGTGAATTTCCAACCCGACTGCGAACTTCTGTTCGAGTCATATTGAAGCTCTTATCTTCTTTGTAAGTCGCAACATCTGGACTGATAGGACGTGTGAAACTCGGCCAACCGCAGCCTGAGTCAAACTTATCCTTTGATGAAAAGAGTGGCTCTCCTGTCACCACATCCACATAGATACCAGCATCGAACTTATCCCAGTAGCGGTTAGAAAAGGCCCGCTCTGTGTCATTCTTTTGTGTGACTGCGTATTCTTCAGGAGAGAGCTTAGCCTTAATCTCTTCATCGCTAGGCTTAGGATAGCGACTAGCTTCAATAACAGGGTAGGCAGCTTGATTGACATCGATATGGCAATATCCATTAGGATTCTTTTTTAGGTAATCCTGATGATAATCTTCTGCCTTGATAAAGTTTTTTAGAGCTTCTTTTTCGACGGCCAAAGGCTTATCATATTTCTTAGCAACCTCATCAAAGACCTGGTTAATAGTCTCAAGATCAGCTTCATCCTTATAATAAACACCTGTCCGGTACTGAGTACCCTGATCATTTCCCTGCTTGTTTTTAGAAGTTGGATCAATGATGCGGAAATAATGCAGCAGAATTTCTTTGAGAGAGATTTTTTTGGCATTGTAAGTAATGTGAACAGTCTCAGCGTGACCAGTTTGAGAGACCAATTCATACTTGGTCGTGTCGCCCTTACCATTTGCATAGCCGGACTCAGCATCAATGACACCCGGCACGCGAGAAAAGTACTCTTCTACTCCCCAGAAACAGCCGCCTGCCAGATAAATCTCCCGCTTATCTTCTTCCTTGACATCTTCTTGCTTTTGTTGGGATACAGCTTCTGTCTTGCTCATAGAGGCTTTCTTGATCTGCTCAGGAGAAGATTGCTTACCATTACCCACAATCACATAGACCAGTCCAAAGCAGACAAGCAAGCCAAGCAGAACCAGAAGAATCTTCCATTTTCCTTCCATGTTTATTGCTCCTTTTTACTTGATTTCTTTCAATGTTTTCTCAATATCTTCCTTGCTCATGTAGCCAATATGCGTCTTGGCAAGAGAACCATCACTGCCTACGAAAAGAGCAGATGGATAGGATCGAATACCATATTCTTTCAGCAATTCTCCCTTGGTGTCCATGAGAACTGGGAAGTCTTTGTAATCCAAAGACTTGTACCATTCCTTGAAATCATCAGCAGACTTTTCTCCATTAAAAGTCGGAGACACCACCGACAGGACAACATAATCTTTTCCTGACTGCTCCTTAGCCAAATCATTAGTATCACCAAGAGTGGATAGACATATAGAGCACCAAGAAGCCCAAAACTTTAGGTATACTTTCTTGCCTTTGAAATCAGACAGCTTGTAGGTCTTGCCGTCCACTCCTTGCAGACTAAAGTCCTTAGCCATCTTGGTAGATTTCCCAGAATCAGCTTTTGTTTGCATATTGCTTTTATCACTTTTAGAAAGTTCCGAGTTCATCTTCTGATTTGAACAGGCTCCCAAAAAGCCGACACAAAGCAGACTGATAGTCAATATTGATAACTTCTTCATCGTTTTCTTTCCTTTCAAAATAAGGAGAAAGCCGACAAAACTGACGACTTTCTTTCCTATGGTGGAATTCTTATTTGTCAGATGACATTTCGGATGAATCTTTCATGTCATCCTTCATGCTTGAATCGCTTGATTTCATATCATCTTTCATATCAGACTTATTGTCAGACATCATAGAAGAATCCTTCATATCATCCTTTTTCATTTTATCATCAGACATGCTGGAGTCTTTCATATCCTCCTTCTTCATGTCGTCTTTTTTCATATCGTCTTTCTTCATCATACTGCTGTCATCCGTCTTCTTCATATCAGAATCTGATTTTTGATTAGAGCAGGCAGCTAGGACAAAGATACTAAGTGCAGCGATTGTAAGTGTAGTGATTTTTTTCATGATGTGTCTCCTTTAATTATATAATTTTTATCCAAATAATGATGCTAAAACGTTTAGATTTCCAAGCATTAGCAAAATTCCCATGAGAATGATGAGTGCTCCGCCGATTTTCTTAAGCGTTCCCATATAAGGTTTGAGTTTTGCAAAGCGCTTTACTACCCAGCCAGAAGCCATAGCCATAGCTAGAAAAGGAAGGGCTAATCCCAATGTATAAACCAACATAAGCAAGCCTCCCTGAAGAGCGCCGTTACCGCCAGAAGCTGCAATTGCTAAAACAGAACTCAGAACAGGTCCTACACAGGGCGTCCAACCAAAGCTAAAGGTGATACCTAAGAGAAAGGCGTTAAGGAAATCACTTCTTTTACTATTCTTTTTAAGTTGGATGCTCTTTTGCTTTTGCAGTTGCTGGATATTAATGATTCCCATCTGATGGATTCCCAGTAGAATGACAATCCCACCAAGAACGTAGCGAAACCAAGGGGCATAGAGGACTTGCCCCAAAGCACCAGCTCCATAGCCCAAAACTAAGAATACAGTTGATAAGCCAGCTATAAAGCAGAGAGTCTTAGCTAGACCATACCAGGAAACGTCTCTTCCCATAAACCGAACCGTTTTCGGCTGATCCGAATCCAGCAAAATCCCCACATAGACTGGCATAAGTGGTAAAATACAGGGCGAGAAAAAAGATAGAATCCCCGCCAGAAAAACAGAAATAAAGAACAAAAAACTTGTTGCCATTTCAAAAACCTCTCTATCAATTTCTGACTCTAGTATAAAATAAAAATCCCCCTAAAAATAGGGAGATAGATTTGAAAAAACTTGAATTTGATGTTATCTTTGCTAAATCAAGAGTTAAAAATGTTTATCACTTATTGTGGATTTATGTTAAGTTGAGAGTAAATGTAAAAGTGCTTCCTAGGCCATACTGGCTTTCGACCGTTATTTCCCCACCCAGCTGATGAGCCAACTCACGTGCAATAGCAAGGCCCAGACCATGCCCACCTGTCTTCATATTTCGAGAAGTTTCCACACGGTAAAGGCGTTTAAAAATCTTATCCAAATTCTCAGGAGAAATACCCCGTCCCTCATCCTTCACACTGATTGTCAAGATTTGCTCAGTTAACTGAGCCACGATCTCAATTTTAGTCCCAGGGTCGGAGTATTTAAAGGCATTATTTAGCAAGTTGAGCAAAATACGGGAAAGTTTATCGTAATGGCTCTTAATTTTCGCTGACTCGGGAGACACTTGAATGTAGATATCCCGCTCCTCCCGCTCAATCAATAGTTGAAATTCACTCATGACCTCAATCAATAGCTGGTCTAGAAAGACTATTTCAGCTTCTCCATCTGATTCTATTTGAGGCTGGGCATTAAGAGTCAAAATATCCAATTCTTCCACCAATTTATTCAAACGCTCTGTCTGACGGCTAATCGTGGTCAAGTAATGAATCTGCTCCTCTTCTTCAATCACTCCATCTAAAATCCCCTCCACAGTCGCCTGAATAGAGGTAATGGGAGTTTTAATATCGTGAGAAAGCTGGGCAATCATCATTCCTTTTTCTCGTTCACTTTCATCAAGCGACTCAAACGTTTCTTGCAAATTATGCGACATATCGTTAAAAGCCTGACCCAACTCTTGAAATTCGATAGGGCCCTTGGAGTCAATCTCTGTACTAAAATCCTTGTCAGCAATATTCTGAGCCTGTTTTTTCAAATGCCGAAGGGAAGAAAATACTGGCGATAAAAGAAAGAGACTGACTGCCGCTCCTATAAAACTAGCAATCAATGTCATTCCAACTAGGAAATAAATCTCACTTTTTACAATCAACATTCGCTGGACTGCCCAGAAAACGAGTAAAATCGTTAGTAGGCTAGAAATTAGGTACCCTACTAGAATGTAACTTTTTAATTTCATTTTCCACCTCGTGATCTTTCCATTTTATACCCAAGACCCCAGACAGTTTTGATGGCAGGAGTGTTTGAACTGGCATACTTGGTCAATTCCTGTCTCAGAGCATGGATATGAACATTAAGTGTATTGGTATCATCTACGAAGTCTTCCTGCCACACCTTCTCGTAAAGCTCCGTCTTTGAAAAACTCTCTCAGGATTACTAGCTAAAATCCAAAGCAGTTCAAAGGACTTCACTGTTAATTCCAACAAACACTCCCCGATACGAGCCTCATGAACCACATGATTCATCATCAAGTCACCGAGCTCAATTTGTTCGATCTCACCTCCACGATGAAGTCGGCGCAAAATATTATTGACTCTTAGAACTAGCTCGCGTGGACTAAAAGGTTTGGCTATAAAATCATCTGCTCCTAAGCTCAACCCGTAAATTTTGTCTTGCTCGCTGGTCTTAGCCGTTGTAAAAAGAAAAGGTTGATCAGGTACTATATACTGAACCTCACTGATAAAGTCATAGCCGTCCATATTTGGCATCATAATATCCGTGATGATCAGGTCAACAGATTTCTTTCTGAAAAGCTCTAATCCCTCCACGCCATCTCGAGCCACTAAAACTTGGTAGCCAGCCTGCACAAGATAGCGCTTTTTGATATCCAGAATATCAATCTCATCATCAACAAGTAAAATTGTCTTTCCCATTGCCAATCTCCTCATAAAAACAGTGTTATACTGGCTTTAGTATAACACTATTTTTAGTAATTTTTAAATAATTTGAACCTTACTTAATCTTTTTGTTTTTCTTTCAAACCTAGAAAGCCAAGAATTCCTGCCAAGGCTAGCCCGAAGAAACCAATTGTTGCTGTAGAAGTCTGGGCTTCACCAGTTTTTGGTAACGAAGGCTTATCATTTTTTTTCACCATATCTGCCATCGGATTAGAAGTGGGATGTTTCTCCTTCAGATCAGCTATACGGTGATCCATTTCCTTCAAACCCATAGCTGTACTCATAGAATCTGTTGTAGAAGGTTTCACATTCATTTGTTCTTGTTGATATGGTTGTGCAGCCATTTCTTTTCCACGAAGCTGAATCGTTACTTGACGAGTTGCGATAAGATTAGTCAAATCTGGTTTACCATCTTTAGCACCATAGACTTTGACAGTCGCTTGGTAAGCATGAGTGCCATTGATGCGAAGTTGGTCAAGAAGGGCTTGTCCGTCTTTACCTGTAGTATTGCCGTTCAAATCCACTTCGTAGAAGTATTGACCTTTTGCCAAGCCTTCAAGCGGCAATAGAGTAGGATTTTTAGCCGAACCATTATCTGACCAAGGAGCCTTGTCAGAAGATTTGAGTAAGAGGCGAGTCAACATACCATCTCCACCGAAAGCTTCATACGGAATAACTTGATTAACACCTGCCAAGAATGGACCAGGAACGTTTGCCTTTTCTAAATAGCTAGCTGGAACATCAATATGGTCTTTAATATTTTTGGTGACTGAGTCTTTGACTGATTCTTTTGAAACAAGGCCATTTAAACTAACAGTTACATTTTTTGTTGCTACAAGATTGGTCGAATCTGGTTTACCATCTTTAGCACCATAGACTTTGACAGTCGCTTGGTAATCATGAGTGCCATTAATACGAAGTTGGTCAAGAAGGGCTTGCCCGTCTTTACCTGTAGTATTGCCGTTCAAATCCACTTCGTAGAAGTATTGACCTTTTGCCAAGCCTTCAAGCGGCAATAGAGCAGGATTTTTAGCCGAACCATTATCTGACCATAGGGCTTTGTCTGAGGCTTTTAACAAGAGGCGAGTCAACATGCCGTCTCCACCGAAAGCTTCATACGGAATAACTTGATTAACACCTGCTAAGAATGGACCAGGAACGTTTGCTTTTTCTAAGTAGCTGGCAGGAACGTCTACTGAGTCCTTAGTATTTTCTTCAACTCCTTTTCTAACTTCATCTGGAGTCGTTACCGATTGAGAAGTAGCCGCTTCACGATCTTGGTTTGAAACTTCAACAAGAGTTGCCTCCGGTTTAGCTTCTTCTTTTTGATTGCTAACTTCTGCCATAGTCTGTTCTTCTTTTGGTTTTACCACTTCTTCCTTAGGAGCTAGGCTAGACTTATCTAGAGAAATAGTTTCATCAACCTCTTCCTTAGGAGCTGACTGATTTGCAGATAGAGCAGAATCCATTTCTTCTTTTAAAGCTGTCTCTGGCAACTTATTCTTTTCTAATAATGACGAATCTTCTTGAAGAACTTTAGTAGGAGTTGAGGTGAGATCATCCGCATGTACGGTATTTGGTTGACCAACTAGCAAAAAGAAACCACTGGCAACAACAACGGAAGCCACACCCACGCTTAAACGACGAATTGACCAGCGGGTATATTTTTGATTTGAATTGAATTTCATAAGATTCTCCTTTAGGTTTTTTTATGACTTTAGTATAATCTCCTAAGATTAAAAATGGTTAAGAAAAAGTTAAAATTTTTCTTAAATCTATCTTATAAAATGATTATATTGTCATATTGATCACAAAAAAACAGCTTGAATTCCTTCGCCATAAATTCCCTACTATAATTGACAATGAGTCAAAAAAATCCACCACATTGTGGCGGATGTCATCTATTAGCTTTCAATCTCGAAACGCTCACTCTTCTGCTTGTTTGGCAAAAAGAGAGAAAGCAGGATTCCAACTAGAGCTGGCACCAACCAAGGCAGGGAAGCCTGAGCAAATGGAAGGGCATTTACCTTATCACTTACCCAAGCGATATGGAACTGCTGCCCAAGAATGCTCGCAAAGGAAATCAAAGTCACTGCTGCCACCGTCAATTGCATACCGATTTTGGACAGTGGCAAGAATTTATTGACAATGACAATCAGAACGATAACAATGGTAATTGGATAGAGAATTTGCAAGACTGGAACAGAATATTGAATAATAGCATTGAGCCCAAGATTGGCAATCACAAACCCAATCAAAGTAAAGACTGTTGCGTACACTTTATAAGATAGCTTAGGGAAAGTTTTATGAAAGAATTCCCCAGTCGATACAATAAGTCCTGCTGTTGTTGTGAAGCAAGTCACAGTAACCATAGCTGCAAGGAAAATCTGTGCTGTAGGTCCAAAGATAGCCTGTGTCGCCTGCGATAGGACATAAACACCTGGATTGCCTTTGGCAATAATCTCAGCTGGAACTGGGAAATGATTGCCTAGAAAAGCCAAACCGATATACATGGCGCTAAAGCCCAGCGCTACCATCAAACCAACAACCCAGATGGTTGAAATATATTCCTTTTTATTCTTGAAACCAAGCTGGTTAAGAGTTGTTACAGCAATTACGCTGAAAGCCACGGAAGCCAAGGCATCCAAAGTATTATAACCTTCCAAGAACCCTTGCCCAAAAGCTGACGCAGAATAAGCTTGCGAAGCCTGCTGATGTGTCGTTGTTCCGTATTTCAAAGCTCCTAGAATGACTAAGATAATAATCAAAACTGCAAAGACAGGCGTCAGAATACGTCCAATCCGATCCAAAATCTTAGATGGATTCAAAGAAATCAGATAAGCCGCCGCAAAGTAAAGTGTCGTGAAAACAATCAATCCGATACCTGTCATATTTTTAGACAGCATAGGAGAGATACCAACTTCATAGGCCACCGTCGCAGTCCGTGGGATAGCAAAAAAGGGTCCGATTGACAGATACAAGGCTACAAGATAGACAATAGCGAACCAAGGCGCAATCTTCTGAGAAATCTCGTGGATATAGCCCTTAGGATTGAGAGTTCCGATAATCAAAGTCAGCACAGCAAGCCCAACCCCAGACAGGACAAATCCTGCAATAGCTGACCAAAAATGCTGGCCAGATAATGTTCCAAGTGAAGGCGGGAAAATCAAGTTTCCGGCACCGAAAAATATTCCAAATAAGAGCAAGCCTGTCAAAGCACCTTTTTTAATCACGGGAATCTCCTTTAAATTTTTTCATGCTTTATCATTATATACGGAAATAGCCCGCTCCGCAAGGCTTTTAACTTTTCACGGTAAGTTGGTTTAAAAAACGAAATAAATCGAAATATTTTTGAAGATTTTTAGCAAATTCCTGACTTATCCACAGATTTAAGGCTTATTTTAAAGTAAGATAAATAAATTTGTTTTAAATCGCATAATTTACCAACCTCTCTTTATTTTTTTTGATGGTTCACTTTCTTTAAACAGATATACTCAACTATTGCTGAATGCGAGAAAAATACAATATTGTCCTTCCTGATCCAAAACAAAATAAAAGAGATTTTTCATAGTAAAAAGGTTGAGATAGGAAGTCTCAACCTTTTAAAAATGGCTATAAATCATTTAGCATTCTTTACACATCGCTAAATCTTCGGTACTTAATTTCGAATTCAAAGAAGTTCTTCTCTTGTAGCATATGGAAAATATCTCGATAAGCCTCCTCATCAAAATGATGTCCTAAATACAGGATTTCAAAGCTTAATCCTTCATATTCCAGAAAGGCATTAGTCGTTTGGAAGCCATTACGCTTATAGAAGTCCATACGCGCTTGACGTTGCTCTAGATTGTCACATTCTTCATCGACACGTTCCACCTCTAGAACCATGGTTTTTTGATAAAACTCTGTCAGCTTATGAATAATCTCTCCCCCATAGCCATGGCTGCGAAGGTGCGGCATAATCGCAAAGAAGCTGACATAGAACATTTTTTCGTTATAAACTGCAAAAGCAAAACCAACAAATTCGTCCTCATTGTAGAAGGCAAAGAAATGAGACCGTTCATCATTGGTATAGCGGAGAAATTCGCTGATAGGTACCCTTTCCTCTATAGGAAAAGCCTCGCGGTTTAAAGCCTCAACCTTATCCAAATCGGGAAATTCTGCTGTAATAATTTGACTAGTTAAAGACATTGCTACCTCACTTTGCTTATATTCTAGCAGTTGTCAAAAAATATAGCAAGCATTATCAGGCTTCTTCTGCTTTTTTAGAAAATTGGCTCTGATAAAGGTCATAATAAAATCCTTTATCAGCCAATAGGCTCTCATGATTGCCTTGTTCGATAATCTGACCATCCTTGAGCACCAAAATCTTATCCGCTTCCTGAATGGTCGATAGTCGGTGAGCAATGACAAAACTAGTCCTGCCCTGCATGAGTGTTTTCATAGCCTTCTGAATCAAGAGCTCCAGCCGTGTATCGACAGATGAGGTCGCTTCATCCAAAATCAGAATCTTAGGATTGGCCAAAAGAGCCCTCGCAATCGTAAGTAACTGCTTCTGCCCCAGCGAGATATTGCTGGATTCTTGATTCATTTCCATATTGTAGCCGCCTGGTAGGGTTCGGATAAAGCGGTCCACATTAGCTGCCTTGGCCGCTTCTACAATTTCTTCATCAGTGGCTTGCAGATTGCCAAAGCGAAGATTTTCCTTGATGGTGCCTTCATAAAGCCAGACATCCTGTAGCACCATACCGAACTGTTTACGGTAATCCTGACGGGACAGATGTCGTATGTCATGCCCATCAACTGTAATCGCACCTCTAGTTACATCGTAGAAACGCATGAGCAAGTTAATCAGCGTGGTTTTACCAGCACCAGTCGGACCTACAATAGCCACCATTTCTCCAGGTTTGACTTCCAGATTGAAATTCCGAATGAGCGGCTTGTCTGCTACATACTGGAAGTTCACATCCTTGAAGCTAACCTGACCTGTCAGATCTTGATCCAGCTTTTCTGTCTCATCATTGACTTCGTCTGCTTCATCCAGCACTTGGAAAATTCGGTCCAAAGAAGACTTGGCACTCTGCAGCTGACCAGCCAGCTGAGTCAGGTTTTGAATGGGCTGGTTAATCTGCCAGACATACTGAACAAATGCCTGCATATTCCCGACTGTCAAGCGCCCAGCAATAACCTGAAGACCGCCCAGCAGAGCCAGCAAGAGATAGGTCAGATCTGAAATAACATTCAAAACAGGCATCATCAAACCAGAGATAAAGCTGGCTTTAAAACCTACTTTCTGCAGTTTTTGCGTAATTTGTCGAAAATCCTCCTGCGAACTTTCTTCTCTGACATAGAGCTTCAAGATATTAAAACCAGTCAAATTCTCCTGAACAAAGCCATTCATAGCTCCCAGTGCATCTGCCTGCTGTTTAAAGTACGGCTGGGATTTCTTCACGATAAAGCGAGCACTAAGGTAGGTAATTGGAATCGAAACTACCACAATGATACCTAACTGCAGATTAAGCACCAATACCATGAAGATGACCAAGATTAGAGTAAAGACTGCGTTGATAACCTGCAGAAAGGACTGCTGCAAGGCATTGGAAACAGCTTCGACATCGCTGGTAAAACGCCCCAGCAAGTCACCAAACTGGTGCTTATCAAAGTAAGAAACGGGAATACGATTAATCTTATGACTAAGTTCATCTCGCAAGTCACGAATGGTAGCCTGCACTGCATTGGTCATAAAGTAATTAGAATAGTAAGAACCGATTTCATAAAAAATCGCCCGCACAAAATACAAGACCATAACCCAGCCAACATAGGACACATTAATCTGGGCACCAGCCACACCTTTAGCCATATCCAGTAAATTATTTGTCAGTTCAGTAATGGCTAGACCTAAGACAAAGGGCTCGACGACACTCATAACGACGCTGAGGTTTTTGAGGAAAATCGCAAAGGCGACTGCAAATTTATAAACTTTTAGGTAGCTCCATAAACGAGCAAAAGTAGATGTGTTTTTCATATCAGTCTCCTTTCTATTTCTCTGTCCAAGCTTGATTTTTCAGCTGCGAATCCGCAATCTCACGATAGATATCATTGGTTTCCATCAGCTCTTCATGCTTCCCGCGTCCAACGATTTCACCCTGATCCAGAACAATAATTTGGTCAGCATCCATGATGGTTCCCACCCGCTGGGCTACAATCAGCACCGTTGCCTGACCTGTCACTTCCTTGAGGCGACGACGAAGCACCGCATCTGTCTTATAATCCAGAGCAGAAAAAGAGTCATCAAAGATATAAATATCCGGCTTTTTGACCACCGCGCGAGCGATAGAGAGCCGCTGCTTCTGCCCTCCGGATAGATTGCTGCCTCCCTCGGCCAGATGAGTCTCAAAACGCTCTTCCCGACTCTCGATGAAGTCCTTGGCTTGAGCCACCTCAGCTGCCTGACTCAGCTCTTCTTGGCTGGCTTCTTCCTTTCCATAGCGCAGGTTTGCTGCGATAGTTCCGGTAAATAGCAGAGCCTTCTGCGGAATAAAGCCAATCTTCTGACGCAAAGCTTTCAGATTGTACTCACGGACGTCCACACCGTCCACTAAAATCTTACCTAGTGTTACATCGTAAAAGCGCGGAATCAGCTGCACCAGTGTAGACTTACCAGAACCAGTTGAACCGATAAAGGCAATAGTCTCACCCGGTTTAGCCTTGAAGGAAATATTATGCAGTACAGGACTCTCCGTCTCACCTGGATAAGCGAAGGTTACATTGTCAAACTCCAGATAACCCTGCGTATCTGTCTCGGTTACACCATCTTCATTAGGATTGATGGAAATGGGCATGTCCATGACTTCCTTGAGCCGCTGGCTCGATACCGCTGTCCGAGGATACATAGTAAAGAGATTGGCCAAGAAGAGGAAGGACAGCAGGGCGTGAAAGCTGTATTCGATAAAGGCAACAAGATTTCCGATTTCAAGACTTCCATCCCGCAAAGGATCTAGGGCAAACCAGACAATGGCCACAATCATCGCAATAATAATCTGCACAAAGAGTGGCTCTGTCAGACCGGTCAGCTTAAAGAGCTTATTGGAGTTTTGCGCATAGACCTCATTTTCATCAGAAAAACGCTTCTCTTGAAATTCTTCTCTTGCAAAAGCTCGAATAACGCGTAGACCAGTCAGATTTTCCCTTACATACTGATTAATCTTATCAAGAGTCTTCTGCTGCTTTTCAGACAAGGGCTTGGTTTTAACCGCTACATAAATGACCACGACAGCCAAGAAAGGCACTGAAACAGCTACAATCCAGGCCAGAGACGGACTGGTCAGAAAAATCATGAGAATACTGGACAGCATCATCATGGGAGTAATGACACCCATTTTCAGAGTTTGCTCTGCAAACTGCATAAGAACAAAAGCATCCGAGGTCAAGCGCGTGACTAAAGAGGATACACCGATTTGCTCATACTCATGATGAGAATACTCTTGCAGCTTAGCATAGAGATCATTGCGCATGTCCTGCACCATGGTCGTCGTTAGCTTCCCAGCCGCATAAGCCAAAACAATTCGCCCCAGCACTCCTAAGATAATAACGCCAAACATCACCCAAGCCCAGAAAAAGAGCCGATCTGTCTGCTTAGGATTGATTCCCTCATCAATCATCCGAGCCAGTACCGTTGGCAACCCTAGATTGACAATCACAAAAAAGATTGCCGCAACAAAGTCCAAGACCAGCCACTTAGGATATCTCTTCAAATAAGACCAAATGTATAACATAAGTCCTCCTTCACTATCTATTCAAAAATAACTCACTCTAAAGCACCCTAGTGCTTTCTAAACACAGAAAAGAGCGCGCAAATGCACGCTTTAATACAAATATTATAACAAAAATATGAAGTAGGGTAAAGGTCATTTCAGACTTGGAACTTTGCAGACTATTTGACAGTTCAAACCAATCACTTCTGGTTTTCAAAGATTGATGTTCTGAAATCATTGGTTTGATCGAGGTAAGCTTTGAAGACTGCTTTTTTAAGCTTATGGACAGCACTGTTATATTCTGGTTTATAGCCGCTCCAAGAATACCAATTATCATTTGCATCTTTGAGTACGGCTTCATCCATCAATGCCTGCAACTCTCCCACGGTACTTATAGTCTTAGTAGCATAACTTGTCCATGGTTGTCTCGTATCATCAAATGTGACCTTATTCAAGCTGTCGAACTTGTTTTTACGTTCTTCATACATAGCTTTCTTAAACTCTGTCCAATTATTAAACTGACCATTGAAGACCTTGCGTAAAACCAAGTCATCAGTTACCAGACCTCTGGTCTTACCATAGATACTGATTGTTTTCCCGTTTTGCTTAGCATCATCTTCATACTGATTAGAGATATAAGGGACCATGCCTTCTTTGAAGCCCTTGGCTGCCAGAAGTTCATAAGCCATACGCCGTCCCATAAGATCTCCAGGCGTTCCTTTTTCACTGCTTAATGCCGAATAAATAGGAGAGAAAAGCTTAATCGTATGGTAGCCATTTCTTTCTACGTCACCATTTTTGTACTCACGCGCTGAAAGAATATCATTTTCAATGAGACTGTCGAATGAGTTTAATTTTTGCGCATCCGCCATTGTAATATTTTTTATCACATTCGTTGCGTAAACATCATTCCCATCCGCATCTCGGACATATTTATTCTCAATCTTCCTCAGAGCATTCACTTTCTGCACATCAGACAGATGATTCACGATTGACATTCCTTCTAGATATTCCAACATATAAATGACGTCAAACATGTTATGAACATAGTTTTTCAGATCATCCGCGTTTTGGAAACGTTTAGTTGGATCCAAGACTTGCAAACGAGATTTTTCTGTCGCATCATTCTTGTCATATTTGAGAATTGAGTTGACCGTGATTGTCGCATCATCTGGATGATCCGGTGCTTGCAACAAGCCCTTGGCGAAGAATTCAGGACCAAGTCCGCTTCTTCTTCCATATCCGCCTAAATAGATCTCATTATCAGAATCATGCGTCATTTCATGGGTATAGGTAATGGCTCCGTCCTTGTCCAGCATCCGATAGCCCATGTAGTAAACACTATCACCAGTAGCATAGGCACCATGCTTATTGTGTACAACCTTGTTTCCAACCGGTCCAAAGAAATACTTCATAGCTGGATTAGAACTGTCAAATTGCGCCTCCGCTGTAGCCTTGCCGACAGTAGTATCATCTCCAAACTTATAGGCGTCATAGACCAAGATATTTCGATAGAGCTTTTCACGGCTCTGCTCGTCTAATATTCTATACCAATAATCATAATGGTCGCGTTGACGTTTTGCGGTTTCTTGGGCATTATCCTCAACAAACTTATTGAGTTCTGCTCCTGCTCTATGCTCATTATTTCTATATCTGTCATAGGCACCAAAACCCAGACTGGATATAGTCGAGATGACAAAGACAGATCTTTCAGGCATTGTCAGCAAAGGTAGGACCATATTTCGGTATTTCCAAGTGTCGCTAGTAATTCGATCATATACCCCGATAGAATACTTGCTGCCAACCTGCTCTTGTTTGACCCTCACCTCATCAATAGCTGATTTTTCTTCAACGATATAAGCCTTGGTTTGCTCTTTGAACCATTGATTATTTGTTTTGTTTGGTAAAAATACTTCTCGGTAATTGGCAAGCGTGCTGAACAAATCTTGTGATGCATTATTGTTTGCTAAGCTGATGCTATAGGCATCTACGTTGTTCTTGGCCAGAAGATTGTTATAGCCAGATTTACCTAATTCAATGATCGTGTCTAGTGGTGATACGTTGCCCTTACCAAAGAAATCCATGTGGTACATGACTAAGTCTTTGATATTCACGTCACCATAGTTAAAGTTGTACCAGCGCTCTAAATAGGTCAAACCTAGAAGCAAGGCTTCCTTGTTGCGTTTGATTTTATCAACGACATAACCATTAATCGTTTGATTTTCGCTGGCAATGACTGCATCGGCAGACAAAAGTTTTTCCAGTGTATTTGCTAGATTTTCCTTGGTTTTAGCAAACTGCTCTTCTAAGTATAATTCCGTTAATGAAACTCCTGAAGAAATACCTAGGGTGTTTCTGATAGCCTCTGACTGATAATCGACCGCTCTCAAATCAGGCAAAACTTCATTGATGATTGAACTATGACTATGCAAGAATTGATTTGGCGTATAGATGAGACCTGTATCTCCCACACGGTATTCAGCTACCTTACTAAAGTCAGATTGGTAGGTGAGATCTAGCTTTTCAGATGAATGATCTTTATAATGAATCAAGAGCTTATTAGCTGCCTCTTTATGCGAAGCGATATCTGTAATCACTTGATTATCCTTCATCATGACTGCAGATAAGATTTCTTTTTCATACAAGGCGCTATCTTCTTTTACTAGATTACCGTATTTGACAATGGTTGCCTTATTATAAAACGGCAGTAGTTTTTCTATATTCTTATATGCTAAAGCTCGACTGGCTTGATAGCCTTCAACCTTAGAAAAATCGCTTTCTTTATTAGTTCTAGTCAGTAAGGTTTCAACAGTCGGTACAGCAAGAGAGTTGATTTCAGATTTCTTACTTGCGATTTGAGAAGCATCAAGGATTGTTCCTCTCTCTTCGAGAGATTCCTTGGTGACAACTTCATCTTTCTCAAGAGCCACTTTGTAGACTCTGTTATCTTTGTTGCTATATGAGTCAGTTATCCTCATCCCTTGATAGTGATAGCCACTAATCGCATTCCCGTTCATAACGTTGACATCACTAAGAATATTATGCAATCTTCCAGCATGTCTTTCTTCGCTAGAATCTCTATCCCACAAGTAGCCAGCCACACCAGCAACGCTTCCAAAGCGTTTCACATTATTAATGTTGCCCTCGGCATAACTATTGCTGATAAGCGCATCTTTCTCGACAAGACCTGCAAGACCGCCGACAGTTTGGTTTGTGCTATCCGCATTTGACGAGATGGTAATCGTAGCTTTTGATTTGTCGACCAGTGCATTGATGCCAGTCAGTTGACCTACTAATCCTCCGATATTGTATGGAGACCTCGTTTCATAGGAGTTGACAATTCTTCCCTTGAAACTGCTGTTCGTAATCTTAGAATTATCAGCCTTCCACACCAAGCCACCAATGCCACGTTCACCAGCCAGAACACCGTCTACATGGACATTGTTAATCCTTGTTGCATTATTCGCTTCATTTGCAAGGGCTCCAATATCAGTTTTCCCTGAGATATTTACATCTTTAAGAGCCAGATTTTCTACAGTAGCAGCGCTTAACGTATCAAATAAAGGCTTCTTCAAATTATAAATAGCATAATTTTTTCCGTCTTTGCTGCCAAAGAGCTTACCAGTAAATCTACCCTTTATATAACTGCTAGCGCCATTTTCTAGTTCGACCTCGTTGGCATTCAGACTAGCACCTAAATAATAGGTTCCACTGAGATCGTTATTTATAGCTTGAACCAAGTTACTAAAGGAAGTAAAGTTTGTGACTTCTCTCTCTGCCTTTTTAGCTAGATAGAAAGTAAAATTGTCCTCGTACTTATTGTCAACGTCCTGTTTTAATTTTTCAGCACTTGCTGTAATTTTATAAACCGGCTGGCCATCTTTCGTGCTATCGACTATTGAAGAAATCGGCAAGAAGACATCTTTAAATTTAGATGATTTCACCTTCACAAAATAATTCTCTTGATTGGTTGGAATGGCATCCAGAGAAACGTGCTGTTTGTATTTTCCATCAGTTAGACTATACAATTCCACATCAGATACATTTCTTAACTCGATATTCTTTTCTGGTCCTTGCTTCTGCTCTTTTGGCTCTTGAGCTTTTTCAGCAGGATTTTCCGCTTCTGGCGCTGCTGGTTCGATGTTTCCAGTATACTCTTGCGGAGGTTCTACCTGCTCAGGCTCAACAATCGCTCCTGCTTGAGATCCTGTGTATTCAGGTAAAGAAGGCACTTGCTCAGGTTCAACGATTGCTCCTGCTTGAACATCTGTATACTCTAGCAATGGAGTAACTTGTTCGGGTGCTACTACTGCACCGGATTGAACTCCTGTATATTCAGGTAATGGAGTAACTTGCTCAGGTTCGACTATGGCCCCTGATTGGACGCCTGTATACTCCGGCAACGGAGTCACTTGTGCAGGTTCAACAATCGCACCGGCATGCGTTCCTGTGTATTCAGATAAAGGCGTCATTTGCTCAGATTCGACTATTGCACCAGATTGAACACCAGTGTATTCAGGCAATGAAGTCACTTGCTCAGGTTCGACTATCGCACCAGATTGAACACCTCCAATCTCCGGTTCAATTTGTTCAGGCTCAATGATGGCTCCAGATAATGTACCTGTATACTCAGGTAAGGAAGCGACCTGCTCAGGCTCAACGATTGCACCGGATTGGACGCCTGTATACTCTGGTAAGGGAGCGACTTGCTCGGGTGCCACCAAGTTAGAAGCTACTGGTTTGTCGCTAGGCGCGTCAAGTTTTTTAGTACCTTTTTCCACTATTTTAGGAGACGCTTCCTCTATTTTTGTCGAAAGAACTTCCCTAGAAACTTCCGCATTATCTACCGTAAAAATTCGGACGGCTTCGATTTTACGGCCTGGTTTGCCTTCTTGTTTTACTCTTACAGTACCTTCAGCTAAATCCGGATTTTCTTGTATCTGTTCTTCATAGGCTATCTCAGTTTCAACGGCCTCTTCTTTGTATAATAGTTCAGGCTTAGCTACTCGGCCAGACAAGACTTCATCTTGAGGCTCAATTGTATTGACGCCAAGCGTTTGATTTTTCAGCCCATTCTTATCAAAAGAAACTGAATAATCTAGTTTCCTATTTTGGTTTAAAGTTTCTTTATCCAGATTAGCATTCTGCTGATTGTCAAGAATCTTATTGTCTAATAATTTTTTAATTGATTCATCTTTTATGTAGCCAAGGTAAGTATAGCCCGAAATTTCACCTGGTAACGGCAGACTTTCCCCAGCCGACACTTGATATTCGGCATTATACTGCAGCAAGATCCCATTTTCCAGTGCATCTACGGATAGTATCAATCCTCCTCCGACACCAGCACCCACAAAAACAGTCAGTAGGAACTTGCTTTGAACCTTTCTTTTTGACACAACAAAAACAACCAATCCTATCGTCGTAAATAGCCCAGTCGTCATCATAGTATTGGAATTGTTATTATCGCCTGTATTCGGTAAGGTTTTTGCTCCAGAATTTGAGTTTAACCTGTAGACAAGATAGTAAGTCTCCTCGTTGCCTTCTGACATTTTAGGAAATCCACTTACAATCAACTCCTTTTCTTGCGGAGTTATTTCAGTATCTGTCACGTATTTATAGTGTACATTCAACTTTTCCTGTGCTTGGACAGAGTCAACCCCAACGATAGAAACAAAAAACAAACTAGAAATAGCAGCCGAAATAAGCCCGACAGCTAATTTCCTAAAAGCAAACCGAGTTTGCTTCTCCCCAAAAAACTTTTTCATAAAATCCCTTTCAAATTATTCTAAAAAGAATAATAAATCCTTTAACCAGAGAATGAGCAACAGTAAGCCATTGCATTCATTCATCTGAATCCCCCTAACAAAAATCTCCTAATCTACAATCTCATATAACTTTTATTTTATTCATAATATCTCCTAAATCGCAATAATCTGTCTAAATTATATCATAGAATCCTATTTTTGGTTAGCGTTTTAACATAAAAATGATTTTTGGATACAAAAAAACCAAGTCTTTCGACTTGGTTGATTTCTATGATTGGAAACTCTATTATTTAAGAGTAACTGAAGCTCCAGCTTCTTCCAATTTAGCTTTAAGTTCTTCAGCTTCTGCTGCAGCAACGCCTTCTTTGATAACGTTTGGTGCACCATCAACAAGTTCTTTAGCTTCTTTAAGGCCAAGACCAGTGATTTCACGTACAACTTTGATAACGCCGACTTTCTTGTCGCCAGCAGCAGTCAATTCGATATCGAATGAATCTTTAGCAGCAGCAGCTTCACCAGCGCCAGCAGCAGCTACAGCTACAGGAGCAGCTGCAGTTACACCAAATTCTTCTTCGATAGCTTTTACAAGGTCGTTCAATTCAAGGATTGAAGCTTCTTTAATTTCAGCAATAATGTTTTCAATGTTCAATGCCATTGTTATTTCCTCCAAATAATTTTTAAATTTATAATATTTTTTCGTAGCTAGGCTACGCTGCGTAGCTTAAGATTAAGCTGCGTCTTCTTTGTTGTCTGCAACTGCTTTGACAGCAAGTGCAACGTTGCGAACTGGCGCTTGAAGTACAGAAAGGAGCATAGAAAGAAGTCCTTCGCGGTTTGGAAGAGTTGCAAGTGCAAGAATCTCTTCTTTTGATGCGACAGCGCCTTCAATTGCACCACCTTTGATTTCAAGTGCATCAGCGTTCTTAGCAAAGTCGTTCAAGATTTTCGCTGGAGCAACAACATCTTCGTTAGAAAATGCTACTGCAGATGGTCCAACAAAAACAGATGCCAGGTCTTCAAGTCCAGCTTTTTCAGCTGCACGACGCAAGATTGAGTTTTTGATAACTTTGTACTCAACTTCGCTTCCACGAAGCTCACGACGAAGAACTGTATCTTGCTCAACAGTCAAACCACGAGCGTCAACAACGACGATAGATGCAGCAGCTTTCATTTTCTCAGCAACTGCGTCAACCAGTTCCGCTTTTTTAGCAATAATAGCTTCACTCATTTAGTGTTTCACCTCCGTAATTATTTTGCTTGGGGATTTTTCCAAAAGAAAAACGCGCCCAAACCTAGACACGAAAGTACAATACGCTTCTTTTTACATGATACGTTTTGTCCTCGGTAGGATCTTTATGAGTCGAGCTCCCCTACTGTCTTAGGCAGTTTTTTCAAACCATTGATAATTATAGCAAAAGAAAAAAAAGATTGCAAGCTTTTTATACAATCTTTTTAAATTTAGTCATTATTTTCTGCAAATTTCTTACTTGACTAATATCTACTTCTTTCCCTTAGTCGTATGTTTCGAGTTCAATATAATCAAAGTTCTCTCTTATATAATCAAATAAGGCGTCTTTATGAGCTTTCTGATTCATTCCAATAAACTTTCGCAACTCATCTGTCCGGAGTTCAGATTCACTGCCATCAAGGTACCATGCAGAAAAATGAACTCGTCTTACCTCACGAAAACGGGAAAGACGAAAAACAGACGCCTTCATAAATGCACCTATCTTAGAGCATTCTGGTAGGTAGGCAATATCAAATGTCCTGTAACAAATGAGATGATCGCCATAAACCAAAACTTGCAAATCTTTGTCAAGGTAGTCCGCATCGTTGAGATAGTCCCAGCTATCTTCAAGCTCAGGGTAACAACCTCTCAATTCCTGAATATTGCTGTTTAACAGAAGATTATTTTTTATCATTCTATAGATAGACTCGACTAAACTCATATGGATCCAAATAAAGAAAAGAATAAACATAAAATTATCACGAATCATATCTAGCCAAAATGATAATCCTTCTTTTAATGTATAATAAATAAAACTACACGAATATAAACCAAAGAAGATAGCACTTATTACTGGACCAATCATCATCAAAATTCTAGCTTTTAGCGGCGAAAACTTAATCCTTTTTCCCATTTCCCTCAGCTCCTCCTAAACTCAATTCTTTATCTCCTTTTATATAGCATTCCTCCTTTTGTGTATGTAACTTTGTTTATCATAGAAAAAATTTATTTCAGTAGTTTTATGGCATATTAGGAAAAGTCTTCTTAAGCAGATTTCTGCTTTCTTCATCGGCAGGCAGCCAGCCATCATTGAAAACACGATCTTTTATCCAAAAACGATTATAGAAAAAAGTCCAAAAGAAATTAAAGGCTGTTCCAGTTGGCTTTAACAAATCTTCTGGAATGAAAAGCACAGCAATAACAAGCAAAGCGCAGAAAGAACCTAAAATAATACCAAAGTATTTCCAGTCTTTTCGAAAAAGTGGTACAAAAAAACTAAATAGTAACGTTGTAATAGAGTAGGATGGTGACAAGGTTTTGACTTTGCTTCCATCTGGTGACTGAATAGTGATCTTATTCATAACATCTCCTTTTGATTGCATAATATACCAAATTAATTTAACAAACTTTGATATATCTGTCAACTTTTTTGCTTAGATATTAGAGATTGATAGCCGACGAACATAAAAAAAGAGACTAGAAAGTTAGTCAAAGATCGTACTAGAGAACTGAATGGAATTGACTTCTTTGTTTGAATTAGACCTTTGAAGTGTAAAATCCAAATATTTTTTCAAAAAAATACAGCCCTAAGGCTGCATTCTAATCTACGTAATTTTCTTCCTTCTTATTAAACCAAGCGTATGGCAAACCTATGAGTAGACCACCACCGATGAGATTACCGATAAAGGTTACGCCCCAGTGGCGTAGGATATTTCCAATACCAAAATTTTGCACTTCCGCTGCTGCTGAGCTGAATTTCACGATAGCAAAGGAAGCAAAGTTGGCTGCCAAGTGTTCGTTAGTCAGGAATACAAACATATAAATGGCTGATATAACTAAGAAAAGCTTAGCTGTACTATCCTTGACCAGAACGAAGGAAAGAATAGCGATATTAACAAAGATATTGGCCAAGACTCCCTCGAGCAGAATCAGCTCATTTGATCGAGCAAGCTTCATCTGCACAACACCAGAAATGAAACTATCTTTGCTAAGTCCCGCATAAGCAGCCGAGTTAGCAAAGAGCCAGCCGGCAATCAAGGCGCCAATCAGATTGAAAAAGGTACAATAAAGCAAAATCATCAAGGCTTTTTTCCAGTCAATCTTCTTCAAAAAGGTACCAGCAGTCAGAAACATCATGTTGGAAGTCACTAACTCTGCATTTAGAAAGACAATGTAAGCCAATCCCCAAGCAAAGATGAAAGGAAAGAGAAAACGCCCAGTTCCTGGAACAATCTTATTCGTCAAATCTGCCGCAATAGCTCCAGCACCAGTACTAAAGGTTAGGAAAGCTCCGGCAAAGATGGAACGAACAGCGTACTTGGCCTTGCTTGTATCAAACAAAGCTTCTTTCTTGCGGCAAGCTGCTTCAATTTTAGGGATAAATGTCGATTCAGGCATAAAAAATTCTCCTATTAATTTAAACTATGTATAGTATATCACAAAGTTCTTTCTTTTGATAGCGTTTTCGAGAACCTTTTTAAATTTTCTAAAAAAGGATTGAAAATCTATTTTCAACCCTTAAATCCTTTTGATAACTGAGCAATATCTTCTGGCTGTGTTCGGCAGCAACCACCAAAAAGACGCACTCCTTGCTCTTGCCAAAGTTTACTATTTTCCAGCAAGCTCCGCTCCTGCTCTGGATCGTCATGCCAAGTCTTGGTCAAGCCATTATAAGTTTCGCCAGAGTTTGGATAGGTCAGAAAAGGTTTGTTGCACACTTGTCCAAGCCCATCTAATAATGGAGCAATTAAATGTGGAGCTGTACAGTTAAAACCAACTGACAAGACTTGTGGGCTTTCTTGAGCCAAGTTTCCTAATTCCTCAATCTTAGTGCCATCTGATATAGCATTCTCCGACTGGGCGACAAAGGACAAATAAGCCTCAGCTTGCGGAAATTCCTCAGCTAAAAGTCGGAGGATTGCTGCCGCTTCTGCCCCATTTGGAATCGTTTCAATAGCTAACAAGTCACTCCCAGCTTCCAATAAAGCTTGGATACGCGGACGGTGGAAATCTCGAAATTCTTCCTCACTCAGCTGGTAGTCTCCCGTATACTCGGAACCATCAGCTAAATAGGCAGCATAAGGCCCTACCGAGCCTGCAACCAGAGGATAAGGTCTCTGTTTCTGCTCTTCTGGAGATAAGACTTGCCAGGTATTTTCGATTGCCTTCCGTGCTAAGAAGACTGTCTCTTTTAAAAGATTATAAGCCTTTTCAGTAGTTAGTCCTGCCTCTATAAATGCTGGAATGCTAGCCTGATAACTGGACGTAGTGATGATGTCACTGCCAGCTCTTACATAGCTTTCATGCATATCTTGAATAATCTGAGGCTGGTCTAATAGGTATTGAGCGGACCAAAGCTTACCAGATACATCATAACCCAGGCTTTCCAACTCTGTACCTAAGGCTCCATCTAAAATAATAATTTCTTGCTTGTCAAGCAAATCTTTAAATTTTCCCATGAAATACTCCTAAAATCTACGATGACGAAGGAAATAATATAGATAGCAAAGACCAACAAAAGGTAGGCCAAAATAAAGTCCTGCTCTTTGCGACTTATCCCAAGCAATTCCAACGACAGATAGAACCAAAAGAACTATCGTAATGTAAGGCAAGAAAGGACTAAAGGGAGTTTTGAAAGCTAGTTCCTCTTCCCGATGTTCTTTCAGCCATTGTTTGCGGAAACGAATTTGAGCAATGGGAATAGACAACCAAACAACTACTACCGCAAAACCAGCAATCGAAACCAGAGCTAGGAAAACTGTGTCTGCTGCGTAAAAACTTGCAAAAAGTGATAAAGCAGCACCTAACATAGATAATAAGAGAGCTCTCATTGGTACGCCATGACGATTAATTTTTACAACCTTTCGGCTAATCATTCCTTCATTTGCCAAAGACCATAGCATACGACTGGAAGCATATAGCCCAGAATTTCCCGCTGATAGAATAGCTGTTAAGATAACAAAATTCATGATATCCGCTGCATAAGGTAGACCAATCTTATCAAATACTGTTACGAAAGGAGCCTGTGTCACTCCTGCTTCCTTGACTGGTAACAGAGCAGCTAGAACAATGATTGTCAAAACAAAGAAAATTACCAAACGACCAATCGTTGTTTTAATAGCTTTAGGCACCGCTTCTGTCGGATTATCCGTTTCTCCTGCTGCAATACCAATGAGTTCTGTACCTGAAAAGGCGTAGTTAACTGCCAGCATAATAGACAAAAGCGCTGTCCAGCTTTTAGGAAAAGCTCCATGAGCTGTCAAATTGCTGAAGAAAGGCGCGTTTTGATGGTGACTCATAGGAATCAGACCAAATATCGCACCAATTCCCAAGATAATAAAGACAATAATCGTAATTACCTTGATACTTGAAAAGTAGAATTCTGCTTCTGCAAACAATCTAACACTAAGAGCGTTCATCCCAAAAATTACAGCTGCAAAAAAAGCCGCAAAAAACCAAGCTGGAACACTAGGAAACCATCGTTGCATCAGCATACCTGCACCCAAGAACTCTGTTCCTAAAGCCACCGTCCAACAAAGCCAATAGAGCCAAGCAACCGCAAAACCTGTTCCCGGACTAATAAACTTTGTTGCATAAGTATGGAAGGAACCCGTCACTGGCATGGCAACAGCAAGCTCTCCTAAAGAAAGCATAACCAAATAAACCACCACTGCACCAATTAGATAAGACAAGACGGCCCCCAAAGGTCCTGCCTGAGCAATCGTATAACCAGAACTGATAAAAAGACCTGTCCCAATAACACCGCCAAGCGACAGCATAAAGAGATGCCTGCTCGTCATTTTACGCTGAAATTCACCTTCATTCTCAAAGTTGTGGTTTTGAGAATGTTCATGTTTTGAATCTTTTTTAGCCATGATACTTCCTTTATTTTTTTGCTATTTACCTATTGTATCATAAAGGAAAGTAAGGAATCATATATATTTTTTATTTGGGTTATAAAGAAAACCTATATACTAAAAAAGAGGTCTCCCTCTTTTTTGTTGTCTTCATTAAAATCTATTCGCCCAAGCAGTATCGACATCCAAGATATCTTGAGTAGTGTATTGCTGACGATAAGGATTGTAAACGATATAGCCAGCTCCAGACTCATAGAGTGGTGAATCAAAGCGAGTCAGATCGTATTTTTCAATAATATAATTCAATTTAGCATTATAGCTAGTATCTGTCGCATAGACACCAGTCAGGGCAGCTGTTGCATCCTGATAGGTTGGTGCATTGCTCTTCCAAGCACCTGCAAAATGCCCTTGCTTGAGTACAGCAACATAGTCTTGCAGAGACTCTACATAGCTAGGATATGAACGGAAACTATCGTTGATGGTATAAGCATTTCCCTCTCCATCATCTTCCCAAGTCTCCATATTAGCAGACTGACCGTCGTAGTGACCTTTGATACCGAAAAGGTTATAATGAGGTTCACCGGACAGACCAGACTGTCCTGAGCCACTTTCTAAAATAGCCTGTGCAATCATAACAGAGGCATAAAGATCATTATCCTGTCCCAACTGACGCGCTGGCTCACCGATTTGTGAAATGAAATAGTCTGTTTGATTCATAGGCTGCTGGTCGCTATTATTGGCACTAGCAGGATTAATATGCTTTGCCAAGACGAAGCCAACAGCAATTGTCGTTGTCATTGCAAGTAAAGCTGAAAGGATTCTCTTACCTTTTTTTGAAATTCTCTTCTTCACAGTACTTCTCCTGAATAAGATGTTAATGATACCATTGTAACATACTAAAGATTAAAAAAACACTATTGATAATTTACAAATATATGACATTTTTCGTTTTATTTCAAAAAATCCAACTCGTTTTTTGAGTTGGATTTAATTCGTATTATTAAATTTTTGACAAAATCGCGTCCCAAGAAGCATCTAAGCCATCCTTGGTGACAGAGGAAAAAAGAATGAAATCATCATTTTTGTCAAAGTCCAGTTTTTTCTTAATAGCTGACTCGTGCTTATTCCATTTTCCGCGAGGGATTTTATCAGCTTTGGTCGCTACTAGAATGACTGGAATGTCATAATATTTCAGAAATTCATACATCTGCACATCATCTGCACTCGGATCATGACGAAGATCAACAAGGCTGACAACCGCTCTGAGATTTTCACGACTGGTCAGATACTCCTCAATCATCCGGCCCCATTTTTCACGCTCTTTTTTGGAAACACGGGCATAGCCATAGCCTGGCACATCTACAAAACGCAGCTTGTTATCAATGTTGAAAAAGTTTAGCAGCTGAGTTTTTCCAGGTTTTCCAGAAGTTCGCGCTAAATTCTTGCGATTAAGCAGTGTATTGATGAAGCTGGACTTTCCAACGTTGGAGCGGCCGGCTAAGGCAATCTCTGGAATATCGTCTTGAGGGTAATGCGATTTATTGGCTGCGCTCAGCAAAATCTCAGCATTGTGTGTATTGATTTCCATAAGCACCTCGTTAGGCAGTTTCTAGAATAGGCTTATCTGTTCCATCAACTGCTTCTTTGGTAATGCGGACAAGCTTGACATTTTCCTGACTTGGAACTTCAAACATGACATCCATCATAGTTTCTTCGATGATAGAACGAAGACCGCGAGCACCTGTTTTACGTTCAATCGCTTTATTGGCAATCTCCTGCAGAGCATCCTCATCAAATTCAAGCTTAACATCATCATAAGATAGAAGTGCCTGATACTGCTTAATAAGGGCGTTTCTAGGCTCTTTCAAAATCCGAACCAAATCATCAACTGTTAGTTGCTCCAGAGCAGCAAAAACAGGCAAACGGCCGATTAACTCAGGGATAATACCAAACTTTTGGACATCTTCTGAGACGATTTCCTGCATATAGGATCCATCTTCGTCAATCGCTCGATTATTCTGACCGAAACCAATGATTTTCTCACCCAGACGCTGTTTTACGATTTCTTCTATACCGTCAAAGGCACCGCCAACAATGAAGAGAATATTCTTGGTATCAACCTGAATCATTTCCTGCTGCGGATGCTTGCGTCCACCCTGCGGCGGTACACTAGCTACTGTTCCTTCGATAATCTTCAGCAGAGCTTGCTGAACTCCTTCGCCTGAAACATCACGAGTAATTGAGACGTTCTCACCTTTCTTGGCAATCTTGTCAATCTCATCAACATAGATAATGCCGCGTTCTGCACGTTCAATATTAAAGTCAGCTGCCTGCAAAAGCTTGAGGAGAATATTTTCCACATCTTCCCCGACATAACCAGCTTCAGTCAGAGCTGTTGCGTCAGCAATGGCAAAAGGCACATTGAGACTGCGAGCAAGAGTCTGCGCCAGGAAGGTCTTACCTGACCCGGTCGGGCCAATCATCAAAATATTTGACTTTTGCAGTTCCACATCTTCTTCTTCTCGGCTGTCGTGGTAGTTAATACGTTTGTAGTGATTATAGACCGCTACTGCTAAGGCACGCTTAGCTCGGTCTTGCCCGATAACATAGTGGTTCAAGATATTAAGCAGCTCCTGAGGTTTTGGTACCTCAGACAGATCTGCCAGCACTTCCTCGGCTAGCTCTTCACGGATGATTTCCTGCGCCAGTTCCACACATTCATTACAGATAAAGGCATTGTTACCAGCGATAATCTTCTGTACCTCATCTTGGTTCTTCCCACAGAAAGAACAAAAAACCATCATATCATCATTACGACTTGTAGGCATTGTTTACTCCAATTCTAAAATTCTAAATCTATTTATTTTCTTTCGTACATGTTAAAAAAGTGTCATATAAAAAGCATGAATGGAATTTACCAAGTTTGTAAAAGCATTCAGCAAAAATAAAGCTGCCAGTCCAAACCGCTTTTTCCGAAAGGTTTGAACGGCACAAATAAGACAAATGACACATAAAAAGGCCGTAAAAAAACCAAAAATACTACGTTCCATTCTTACGAGTCCTTCCTTTGGTATCTTTTTATAGTGAAATCATAAGGATTCTTTTCATCTTTGGCATGAAATTCACTGCTAACTTCCTGATAAGGAGCCCAGTCAAATGTATCAGGGAAATAGGTATCTCCTTCAAGTTTAGCAGCAATCTGAGTCTGAATCAATTCTTCTAAATACGGCTCAAAAGCTCTGATAATTTGCGCTCCGCCGATAATATACAAGTTTCTATCTTGCTTTTGGTACCAATCCAAAACATCTTCCACATTGTTGAACAGTAAGACATTTTCATTGTCAACTTGGTAGTTCTTGTCCTTGCTCAAAATCAGGCTGATTCGATTTGGCAAAACGCGACGCTGCAGGCCATCAAAGGTCACTCGGCCCATCAAAATAGCATGTCCAGTCGTCGTTGCCTTAAAATGCTGCAATTCTGCGGGGAGATGCCAAGGCATGACCTTGTCCTTTCCAATCAGACCATCCTCTGCCTGAGCCCAAATGGCAATAATCTTCTTTGTCATCCTTTTATCCTTTGTATTAGTAACTCTATTCTATCAAATTTGCTGTAAAAAGGCATGTTTAAAGTATGATTCCAGCAGAACTTTTGCAGAGGTTGGCAGTTCTCTTACATTTATCAAAATCGTTAAATAGCCAAATCAAACTTCAGCTGAGGTTTTACTGGATCATAGTCCAGCAAGACAAAATCTTCTGCTTTGATATCAAAGAAATTGGTCCCATCCGGCACATTTAAAAGGAGTCGAGGTTGGCAGTCGCTAGGTTCCCGACGCAACAACTCTTCTGCCTGCTCGAACTGGTTGTCATAGATGTGCAAGTTATTGATAAAGTAAAAGAACTTGCCAATTTTCCAGCCGAAATGCTTGGCAATCATCATCTGCAGAGCAACGTACTGCATAGCATTGATGTGGTGAGCAACCAACATATCATTTGACCGCTGAGTCAGAGTCGCATCCAGATAAATGTCTCCATCTACACGACGAACGTCAAACATGGTTTGAAAAGCGCATGGAAGCAGGCCGTCTGTTTCTTCAAAAGCTTCATAATCCCAGAGAGAGATGATATTGCGACGGTTCCAAGGATTGGCTTCCAGCTGTTGGAGGATTTTATTGATAATATCGTGCTTCTTGACAACAGCTCCGTAGCGCTGCCCGATAGTACCCGTATCGCCAACTTCCCAATCATTCCAGTAGTGAACATTATACTTGTCGTTGAGCAGTTCCAAGCTATTAGACTGGTCTTGATAGATCCAAAGGACTTCCTTGATGGCAGACTTGATGGCAATAGGGCGCAGAGTCGTGATTGGGAATTCTCCCTTGCTCAAATCATATTCAGCAAAAGAACCAGTGATATATTTGGAGTTGGCCACATTTCCATCCTTGTAGCGCGGACGAGCATTTTCAGAAAAAACACCTTGCTCCATAATTTTTTTAATATTCTCTTTGAAAATCATATCTGCTAGCGTCATGATTTCTCCTTCGTTCAGTGAGCTTTTTCTAGTATAGCAAATTTTCTATAAAAATTCTCCTACAGACCTTTCTGCAGGAGAACAAATGAAGCATACTTGTTGAATTATTGTAAAACCAATGAAGCTGCCCCGATAACACCGGCATCATTTCCAAGAGTAGCCAAGGCTAACTTGGTTGAAGTACGAACCTGCGGGAAGCTATTCTCTTCATAAACCTTGCGTACGCCATCAAGTAAGAAATCACCCGCAGCTGATACGCCACCTCCGATAACGATTGTAGATGGGTTGAGGATAGAGCCGATATTAGCACAGGCAATTCCTAGATAGCGAGCAAAATTGCGATAGACAATCAGAGCTAGCTCATCGCCTTCTTTCGCTAAGTCAAAGACAACCTTTGCATTAACATCTTCACCATTGTCAATCAGTTTTTTCAGCTCAGCATCACCAGCATACTCATCAGCATAGCGACGAGTCAGATTAACAATACCAGTCGCGGATGCAACCGTCTCTAGGCAGCCTTTCTTGCCGCAGGTACACAGAATCGGCTGATCGAAGTCAACAGTGATGTGACCCAACTCCCCTGCTGCTCCAGCAAGTCCGTGCAAGAGCTTGCCTTCTGCAACAATTCCTCCGCCAACACCTGTACCCAGTGTCATAAAGACTACATCAGGCTGGTTTTCTCCAGCACCCATCCAGCGTTCACCCAAAGCGGCAACGTTAGCGTCGTTGTCAATATAGAAAGGAATCCCAGTCGCTTTTTCAATCTTATCCTTGACCGGCTGCAGGGTCTTCCAATTGAGATTGTAAGCACCTATAACAGTCCCTTTCTCACGGTCAACTACTCCTGGTGAGCCCATACCAATCCCGATAAAATCCTCTGCTGAAAGCTGAAGCAAGTCCAAACGATGCAGGATCGACTCAATCATATCATCTACGATGTGGCTGCCTTCGTCCAAAATATTGGTTTTAATGGACCATTTTTCTTGAATTTCGCCCTCTGAAGTCAAAATAGCAAACTTAATAGATGTTCCACCAAGGTCAATTCCGATTATTTTTTTCGACATGATGTTCTCCTCTGTGTTTTATTTATCATCATTATATCAGATTTTTTCAGTAAGGAAAAGGTTTGCATAAAGAAAAGTGAAAATCGAATTTTTCTTTATTCCCAAAGTAAACTCACAAGTCTTTTGTATAATAATATCTTTCACCAGTATAGGGGTATTCTTTCAACGCGAACACTTCTGTATAGCCGTGCTTTTTATAAAATTCCGGCGCTTGAAACTGATACGTATCTACAAATGAATATTTGCATTTCCTTTCTCTGGCTTCTTGTTCAGCCCTACACAGTATTTCTGAGCCTATACCTTGCCCTCGTAAATCTTCGCTCACATACAAATATTCAATCTCCAGCCAATTACCAAAAGTTTCGGCCGCCATACCAGCCAGCAGATTTCCTTGTTCGTCTTCTACATAGATGTTAAGAGGCTCACTTTTGGAGGGCTCTCTCTTAGAGCGATTGTAGGATCTGATTAAATTTCCCAATTCTTGTGTCTTCTTCGAATCGGTATTTTCCAATCTTAGTTTCATAGATGCCTCCGTTCCATCTTTAAAGGTTTTAGATTTACAGTTTACGAAACTGTTCGGACTATATCTTCACCTTAAATATCCTTCTGACTTGCTCGCCATTGATTATGGTAATCCATCATCGTTTCATAAATATATTTTGGTTTCTCTTTTTTCAATAACATAAGAGTAATTTCTAACGGTTCAGGAATACCAAACTTATATTTTTTGTTTTTTCTAGAAGCAAGCCTACTTCTCTTCAAAACCGCAGGATCCACTGAATGAAAACAAATCGTCAAAATATGACTCTTATTGAATAATTGATATTTTGCATAATGTCGAATACGTTCAATTCTATAGTCTATCCTCTGGATTTCTCCCCAACTATGAAACGAAACTTCTCTAAAAAGAAGAGGTCTAAAGTAAAATCCCTGTTCAGTCAGACGTAAAAAACGTTTATCTCTAAACAAACAAATCCATACTAAAATAGAGGAAAAATCAAAAACAATTGTACCTATCACTAAAAACATTTTTTCAACCACAGAAATATTGGAGTCGAATAATAGGTATCCGTTTTTAGATGGTAATACAAGAACTGTAGTCATAAAGACAGCAAGAGCGCTCGCCGATATAGCTAAAATGAATATCTTCAACCAGCTCTGCCTAAACACTACTTCTTTCATCCATCTAAACCACTCAGGTATTCATAGCGCTCGTATTTTTCCAGCAGTTTCTCGTTCTGCTCATCCAGTTCTTGCTGAAGTTGAGACAGGCGAGTAAAGTCAGATCCATTCTCCTGCATAGCCGCTTCAATCTCAGAAATCCGCTCCTCAAGCGCCTCGATATCGGCCTCAATGGACTCCCACTCCTGCTTTTCAAAGTAGCTCATACGCTTTTTCTCCTCGCGCACTTTGGCCGATTTTTCCTTTTCCGACTTTTGAGAAATAGCAGAGCTTTCTGCTAGAAAGGCTTTTTCATCCAAGTAATCCGTGTAATTACCGAAAATTTCTCTAATACCCCCATCTTCAAAAGCCAAAATCTTGCTGGCTACCTTGTCTAGGAAATAACGGTCGTGGCTGACTGTAATGACTGGACCTGCAAAGCCTTGCAGAAAATTCTCCAAGACTGTCAGAGTCGCAATATCCAAATCATTGGTCGGCTCGTCAAGAAGCAAGACATTCGGCTTTTCCAAAAGAAGCTTGAGCAGATAAAGTCGCTTTTTCTCTCCGCCAGAAAGCTTTTCGATTAAAGTCCCATGAGTAGAACGAGGAAAAAGAAACTGCTCCAAGAGTTCTGCAATGGAAGTCGTCCCGCTGCCTATCTTGACCTCCTCGGCCACTTCTTGCAGGTAATTGATGACCCGCTTAGACTCATCCAAGCCTTCGATCTGCTGAGAGAAATAGGCGACTCGGACTGTCTCTCCGATAATGAGCTGACCAGCCTGAGGCCGAAGTTTACCGACAATCAGATTGAGCAAGGTTGACTTGCCGACACCGTTATCTCCGACAATCCCAATACGGTCCTTGTTCTGAATCAAAAGACTGAACTGAGAGAGAATAGGCTTCTGATCATAAGCAAAGTCTACATTTTGAAACTCAATGACTTTCTTACCGATACGACTGGTTTCAAAGTTCATTTCCAGATTACTGTCAGTCGTCTGACCGACCAAATCCTTCTTGAGGTCATGGAAACGATTGATACGAGCCTGTTGCTTGGTTGCCCGAGCCTGAGGCTGCCGCCGCATCCAGGATAGCTCCTGCTTGTACAGCTGCTGTTTCTTATGAAGCAAGGCCGCATCCCGCTCATCTTGCTCCGCCTTGAGACGGACATAGTCTTGATAATTTCCTTGGTATTCAATCAAGCGACCGCCATCCAGCTCAAAAATCCGAGTTGAAATATTATCCAAGAAATAGCGGTCGTGGGTGATGAAAAGGACGGTCTTCTTTGAATTTTTCAAGAAATGCGTCAGCCATTCAATGGTATCAATGTCTAGGTGGTTAGTCGGCTCATCCAGTAAGAGCAAATCTGCATCACCTAAGAGAACCTGGGCCAGCTGAACTCGACGACGAAGACCTCCTGATAACTGACCGACCTTAAGCGACAGATTTGTCAGACCAAGCTTGGACAGGACCGTCTTGACCTGGCTTTCGATTTCCCAAGCATGGAGCGAGTCCATCTCGGCCATAACCGCTTCTAGCCTAGACTGTTGACTTTCATCATAAGCCGTCAGGAGCAGCTCATACTCTCGAATCAACTGCATTTCCCGTAAATCACTAGACAAAACAGTGTCAAGCACCGTCTGCTCCTCATCAAAATCAGGCTCCTGAGTCAGATAAGCAATCTTATAGCCTGTCTTAGCAGAAAAAGGGCTGACATCCCCGTCAAAGCCCGACTTGCCCGACAAGACATCCAGCAGCGTTGTCTTTCCAGTTCCATTGACACCAATCAGACCAATCCGGTCTAGGTCATGAATGATAAAGGAAATATCCCGAAAAACAGTCTTATCTCCTACTGATTTGGTTAGCTTGTCAACGATAAAATCGCTCATTTTTTCTCCTTGATATAGGCGTAAATAGCCTCTAAGTCATTAGGCAAATGGCCATCTACAATAGCGTATTCCAACTCTTTCAGAATTTGGCCCAGTTTTGGTCCTGGCTCAAAGTCAAACTCCCGCATCAGCATGCCACCATTGACCACCATTTCCTGCTTGTTATGAATAGTCAGACTGGTGTCAATATTCTGAATAGCAGAGAAATCCACTGCCAAACCTTGCGCCTGCCGAAGCTCTTCTGCTTGTAGCAATAAGTCAATATCATAGTCATAGCAGTCGCGCTTGGTCAAGTCTCGTTCTGAGCGAATAACCGCAATCTCAACCAGATCTTCTACTTTATTGGCAAATTCACGAGAAGTCTTCCATTTTTTCAGAAAACCTTTGACATTTTGCACATCCAAGGCCAGTAAAAGAGCTGCCCAAGCCTGCTCTGACGCTGAAAATCGGAAATCTGAAACCAAGTCAAAGAGCCTTTCTAACTTAGCTCTGCTTCCCTTCAAATCTGGCAAAAATTCTATGGCACCGCTTGTCAAGAGTGCCTCTAAACCCTTGCGCCAAAATGGAGCCAGCAAGAGCTTGTCAAACTCGATAAAAATTCGTTCAACCGAAATCTTTTCAAGCAAGGGGGCACAATCCTTCATAGCCGCAAAAGTATCTTGCTCCAGATCAAAATCCAAGGCGGCCTGAAAACGAACCCCCCGCATGATGCGTAGAGCATCTTCATTAAAGCGTTCTGCAGCAGTCCCAACTGCCCGCAAAATCCGATTTTTCAAATCATCCAAACCTTGGAAAAGATCGATGACTTGACCGTTTTCATCCAAAGCTAGAGCATTGATGGTAAAATCACGTCGCTTGAGATCTTCCTCCAAAGAGCGCACAAAAGAAACCTTGCTTGGCCTGCGGTAGTCCACATAGACATCCTCGGTCCGGAAAGTCGTCACCTCGTATTCACGGTTATTTTCCAGAACCAAGACGGTTCCATGCTCAATCCCCACATCAACAGTACGGTCAAAGATACGCTTAGTTTCCTCAGGATAGCTGGAGCTAGCGATATCCACATCGTGAATAGGTCGCTGCAAAAGGGCATCTCGAACAGAGCCGCCAACAAAATAAGCTTCAAAACCAGCCACTTTTATCTTCTCTAATACTGGCAAAGCCTCCTGAAATTCAGAAGGCAGAGTTTCTAATCTCATAGTAAATGTTCCAATCCATAGACTAATTCTGAGCGTTTGACAACTTCTTTAATGGCAAGATTAACTCCTGTCATAAAGGAAGCACGGTCATAGGAATCATGCCGCAGCGTCAATCCCTCTCCCTGGCTACCAAAGATTACTTCTTGATGGGCAACCAGACCAGGCAAGCGAACTGAGTGGATACGCATGCCATCGAAATCAGCTCCGCGAGCGCCGGCTATAGACTCTTCCTCATCAGCAGCTCCCTGCTGCTTGCTTGGTCTGACTTGACTGATGAGCTCGGCTGTCTTGATAGCTGTCCCACTCGGAGCATCCTTTTTCTGATCATGATGCAACTCGATAATTTCTACATTTGCAAAATACTTGGCTGCCAGAGCCGAAAACTGCATCAGCAAAACAGCTCCCAAGGCAAAGTTTGGAGCAATCAATCCGCCCAGCTCCTTTTCCCTAGACAATGCGCTTAGCTCTTCCAACTGGTCTGGTGTAAAACCTGTCGTTCCGACCACTGGGCAAAATCCCTGCTCCAGAGCGAAGTGAGTATTGTCATAAGCTACTTTTGGGGTTGTAAAATCAACCCAGACATGGGCTTCTAGCCCAGCCAATTCTTCCTTGGCATTGAAGACGGGAACACCAGCCACTTCTTTTTCATCCGTAAAAGGATCCAGCAAACCAACTAATTCTAATTCAGGATCTTCTGTCACCATTTTGTAGGCTGCTTGGCCCATTTTTCCTTTAAAACCAGCAATAATAACTTTGATACTCATGTTTCTCCTCCTTACAGAGACAAACTCAGATATTCAGACAATCAAATCACAGGAATATAAGCAAGTGCAACACTCCCCTTGCCTAGATGCGTTCCAATGACACTGCCAAAGGTTACGATAGGGACTTCACTAGCAATACCGCTGTCTAGCAGATTTTGCTGAAGCTCAGCTGCTTTTTCTGGCGCATTGCCATGGATAACCATAATCTGATAAGCACCGCCTGCTGTTCTTTCTTGGACAAGTTCCAGTATACGCTTGGTAGCCTTCTTCTCCGTCCGAATCTTTTCAAAAACTTCTATCACACCATGATTGTTAAAATACAGAATAGGCTTGATACTGAGCAGATTTCCCAGAATAGCTGCACCGTTAGACAGGCGTCCTCCTTTGACCAAGTGGTCCAAGTCGTCCACCATGATAAAGGCGCTGGTGCCATCAATCTGCTTTTGAACATTAGCTAAAATTGTTTCAAAATCTAGTCCTTCTTCTGCCCACTCTAGAGCAGATTGAACCATAATACCGAGCGGTGCACTGGTAATCTTAGAATCCGGAAAGGCAATTTGCAAACCGTGAAATTCATCTTTCAGATACTGAATGTTTTGATAAAAACCAGAAATTCCGCGAGATAGAAAGAGTCCCAGAACATGAGTATAGTCTTTGCCGTCTAGAATGGTGAGAATCTCTTCTAGGTCCGCAATGCTAGGCTGACTGGTCTTGGGTAGTTCATCTGACTGAGCCATTTTTTCATAAAATTCACTGGCTGTTAAGTTTCTGCCTTCGACATAAGACTCACCGTCAATCACGACCGGAATGTCCAAGACGAAAAGATTTTCGTTCTCTAGCAGCGAAGCTGGCAGATAGGCCGATGAATCTGTGATAACCGCTAACTTCATGATTAAAACTCCAAATTAATGCCTGGCAAATCCAGAGCAATTTCTGTCACTTCATAAGTCAAGCGGTTGAGCATGGTCAGGCAAGGCCGAGCCAGCTCTTCTACTTCATCGTGGTCAAATTCACTCGGTTCCTCAATAAGACGACCGTGAATGTGGTTGGCTTGCGAAATAGTTCCGCTGATAACAAAATTTTCAAAAACAATCATAAAGGTCAAAATCACAATCAATGAAGTTGTGTGTGCTTCGACATCTCTTTTGACCAATTGGAAATTCACATCAACCTTGGTTTCAGGTGTTCCATTTTCTTTTTCCCACTCAAAATTTCGGGCGTCAAAATGGTACTGACTAACAAATTCTTTTTCGCGCTGTATGTTCATTTTTATTCTCCTAAAAATATGCGATAGGCTCATTATACCATATATCGAGTGAAGTTTCCATGCTAAAATTTGCAGGCCGGAAAACACAAAAAAGAATCTCACTGACAAGCGAGATTCTTTTAAATATTATTTTTCAAGTGGTTTGCGCAGGTAACCAAAGATAACGCCGCTGACTACTGCACCAATCAATACATATACCAAGTAAAGGATTGGATTATTTGTCAATCCGATAACGAAGATTCCTCCATGAGGAGCCATGAGCTTGATACCAGACAAGCCTACAAGAGCACCTGTAAGAGCGGAACCTACGATAAAGCTTGGGATAGCACGGGCTGGGTCAGCAGCTCCAAACGGAATCGCTCCTTCTGTGATGAAAGATAGTCCCATAACGATGTTTGTCAAACCTGAATCACGTTCTTCTTCAGTGAATTTATGTTTGAACAAAAGAGTTGCAATAAATACTGCCAAAGGCGGAACCATACCAGCTGCCATAACTGCTGCCATAACAGGCGAACCACCAGTTGAAACAGTGCTTGCAAGTGTACTAGTACCAAATACGTAAGCAGCCTTATTAACCGGCCCACCCATATCGACAGCCATCATACCGCCTACCAAGAGGCCAAGGAGGACAGCAGAGCTTCCGCTCAGACTTGCCAAGAAATCATTCAAGGCTGTATTGATTGCCGACATTGGAATATTGACCGCCAACATCACAAATCCAGTCACAAGAACACCCAGAAGAGGCAAAAGCAAGATTGAACGGATACCTTCAAGTGAGCGAGGCAGACCTGCAAGAAGCTTACGAAGGAAAAGGATGATACCACCAGCTAAGAAGCCGCCTACCATAGCTCCAAGGAAACCAGATGATACACCAACTAAATCAAGTGTTTTCTGACCGCCTTCAGCATAGGCAACAGCACCAAATGATGCACCGCTGCTCGCAATTGCACCAGCTACGAAACCAGAAACCAGACCTGGCTTTTCAGCGATTGAGTAAGCTATATAACCAGCTAATACTGGCAACATGAAGCCAAAGGCTGCTGCACCAATTGCTTTAAATTGCGCTGCAATCTCATGATAACTTCCTAGATTAGAAAGCTGATCTTTTGGTACACCTAAAATCTGATCCAACAAGAATGCAATGGCAATCATGATACCACCACCAATAACGAATGGCAACATTTGGGAAACACCGCTCATCAAGTGCTTGTAGAAAGCGCCACCCAGACTAAGTTTTTCATTACTAGACTCTGCCGTACCGCCACCATTGGCAGCCTTGTAAATCTCAGCATTTCCAGAAAGGGCCAGATTGATGAGTTCTTCTGTCTTACGAATACCATCTGCAACTGGACGATTGATCAACGGCTTGCCGTCAAAGCGATTCATCTCTACGGCCTTATCTGCCGCGATGATAACAGCTTTAGCGTTTTTGATATCTTCTGCTGTCAGTTTATTTCCGACACCACTGGCACCGTTGGTTTCAACTTTGATGCCAACACCCATTTCAGCAGCGACCTTTTGCAAGGCCTCTTGAGCCATGTAAGTATGCGCAATTCCTGTCGTACAAGCTGTTACAGCTACAAGGAAATTTCCGCCTTCATTGGCAGGTTCAACAACAGCAGGTTCTTCTGCTTTTTCTGAAGCTTGGTCAAAAAGCTCAATCACCTGATCAGGCGAAGTAACTTGGCGCAGTTTATCCGCAAAGCCATCTTTCATCAGGTATTGGGACAATTCAGCCAAGGCTGCCAAGTGAGTGTCGTTAGCACCTTCTGGAGCTGCAATCATGAAGAAAAGATCAGTTGGTTGTCCATCCAAACTTTCATAATCGACACCTTTATTTGACTTGGCAAAAAGGACAGTCGCTTCTTTCACTGCGGCATTTTTGCTGTGAGGCATAGCAATTCCGTCACCCAAACCTGTAGAAGTCAAGGCTTCACGAGCCAAAATCCCTTCTTTGAAAGTATCGAAGTCTGTTACATAGCCATGATCCACTAGGCTCTGAATCATTTCTTCGATAACAGCTTTTTTCTCGGTTGCCTGCAAGTCCAGCAACATCACATCTTTTCTTAGTAAGTCTTGAATTTTCATATTTTTTCTACCTCTACTTTTTCATAGATTTCTTTTATATAATCAGTTGTCGCCAAATCATCTGAGAAGGTGGTCGCCGTTCCGCAGGCCACTCCCCATTTGAAGGCTTGAATAACATCGCCAGAGCGGACAAACTCTCCAGTAAACCCAGCCACCATAGAGTCGCCAGCACCAACAGAATTTTTCACATTGCCCTTGATAGGTTTAGCGAAATAGGCACCCTCTTGAGTTACCAGTAAAGCGCCGTCACCAGCCATGGAAATGATCACATGTTGGGCACCCTTGTCTAAGATTTGACGAGCATAACTCTCAATCTGATCCAAGCTTTCGAGCTTGACTCCGAAAATATCACCTAGTTCGTGATTGTTAGGTTTAACCAAGAGCGGCTCAAACTCTAATGAATCAAGCAACGTCTGGCCTTCAAAGTCGCAGACGACTTGCGCTCCTGTCTTTCTGGTAATGCCAATCAGTTTCTTGTAGACAACATTTCCTAGATTTTTAGGACTGCTGCCAGCAAAGACTACTGTATCTTCTGAAGTCAGAGAAGAAAGGAACTTCTCCAGCTCTTCTAGTTTCTGATTAGAAATTTCCGGACCTGGTCCGTTAATTTCTGTCTCAGCATCCGCTTTAATCTTGACATTGATACGAGTATCCTGCTCAACTTCTACAAAATGGCTGGAGATTCCTTCCTCTTTCAGAGTATCTGTGATGAACTTGCCAGTAAAACCACCGATAAATCCAGTCGCTGTATTCTCAATACCTAGACGTTTGAGAACTCGGCTAACATTGATACCCTTTCCGCCAGCGAATTTGTCGTCACTGTCCATCCGATTGACGCTTCCTATAAGAACCTTGTCCAGACGGACAATATAGTCGATGGAAGGGTTTAGTGTGACAGTATAAATCATACTTCAATCACCTCCGTTTTTTCTTTGAGCGCTTGAATCACTTCTGATTCATTTTGATTAGTAATGATGCTTGCTTTGGCAAGAGGAGCAACCTTGACAAAGGACGTCTGTCCTAGTTTAGAAAGATCAGCCAAGACATAAGTTTTCTTAGCGTTCTCCAAAATCGCTCTTTTGACAGCTCCTTCTTCCATATCTGGAGTGGTAAAGAAGCCATCGCCAATGCCATTCATTCCAATAAAGGCCTTATCGAAATTCAACTGACCGATTTGATTCAGAGCCACACCGCCAATGCTGGCATCCGTTGAACGCTTGACCTTTCCGCCGATAATGACCGTCGGAATATTACGCTCTACCAACTTGGTCGCATGGTGAATGGAGTTGGTGACCACTGTCACTCTTGGATCATGCAACTCATTGACTAAAAGCTCATTGGTTGTCCCCGCATCAATAAAAATCACATCATGCTCTTGAATCAAGCTTGCTGCCATCTTGGCAATAGCTGTCTTTTCTTGAATGCTTTTGATAGATTTTTCCTGATTGCTCTCTTCTTCTTGTAGAAAATGAAGGCTTTCGGCTCCACCATGAACTCGTCGCAGTTTATGCTCGCTCTCCAGTTCATCCAAATCTCTTCTGATAGTTGATTCTGAAGTGTTCAAAGCATGTACTAGATAGTCTAAAGAAACAAATTTCTCTCTTATGACTGTCTCTAGAATAACTTGCTTTCTTTCCGACTTCAGCATAAAGCACCTCCTTTGGAATCGTTTACGATTATTATTATACCTCTTTAATTTTCAATGTCAAGCAATTTCTATCAAAATCTTTCATTTTCTATCTTTTTATCTTATCGAACAAAAAAGAGCTGGACTATATCCAACTCCTTTCATATCGTTGCATAACTGCCAAATAAAAGGCAATTAGCTATTATTGATCAATGATACAAGATAGGCTGCCATGACAGGCAGAAAAGTACCAAGAAAAGTAAACACAACCAGAACCCAGAACCAGACTGACTTAAAAGCCTGTCGGTAGGTCCCTGGGAGCGAACGATTTGTGTCAATGTATTCCTTAAATTTTGGCCACTTCAAGATTAAAAGCAAAAGAAATACTGTGCTGCCAGCGATTAACAGGCCGTAAAAAACGATGTTAACAATAGGCTCTGGAGCTTTTTTTGAAAGAAAAGCTATACCTTCTGCTATGACAAAGTTATTGAGAGCATGAAAAATGATAGACCAGATAATCGAATACTCAAAAGCGATATAACCAAAGCCTAAACCAATCAAACTAGCAAAATAAAACTGATAAAGATTTTCGTGAAAAAGACCAAACAAAATCGCAGTCAGAAGAATGGCAAAAACCTTTCCATGCTTCTCTAATGCTCGCAATCCAGCACCTCTAAAAATGATTTCCTCCGTAACTGGAGCCATCAAAGATGAATAAATCAGCATGGTCAGCGTTTCAGAACCGCCGCCTCCTGATTCCATACTAGATAGATCTAGATTGAAGAGTTGCATGATAGCCTGCATCATCTGATTGACAACGGCTGTAAACAATTGGGCGAATAAAAGGAAGCAAATCATATAAAAGAAAACTTTAGGGGTCATCTTCCGCCCCTTGCGACGAAGGTCGTATTTAAAGAGCTGCTTGCCCCGAGACACTGTGAAAGTAAGAACACCAAGACAGGAAGCTAGAATATAGGCTCCTCCGTCCTTTTCCATGAATTTGGTAACAATGTCTTGCGTCTTTTGAATGTCCATACCTTGTCCTGGCATGATGACAAAAAAGGCAACAAATACGTAAATGAAGACAGCAGCAATCATGACCCATAAATAAGTAAAGCAAGTCGCTGAAAATCGTCCTAGATCTTTTTTAGGATTTAAAGGTTCAGGTATATAATACATAAAATCTCCTATATTAAATTTTCTCCTTACCCTTTCGGCTTAGGAAATACAAGGTCAAAAAGATTCCCTCATAAAGCAAAGCAAAAAGAATAAAGGCGTGCATGAAAAATTCTTCCGGCAGAATCCAAATGACTGGATCCTTAGTTGGATCAAACATCCAGGTATTATCTCCGGCAAAGAGAACTTGATGAAAGAGTGTAAAAAAATTATTAAAACCAATCATAAAAGCCAAGCCAGCAAAGACAAGCGGCAAGAGACTAATCACCAGAAAAGCCCGTCTGTAAAGACCCAAAAATCCCTTTTTAACCACTTTTTTGATAAAGAAAATCAAAACCGGCAAGGTTATTAGAAAAATAGCTTGCGCCAAGTGAAAAAGATACTTGACCGCCTGAAAATGATGTAGCCCTGCAGCTGACGAGCGAAAATCTGGCATCGCCAGTTTCTGACTAAAAGGATTGGTCAGGTAATTCATCAGAATATTAAAATTATACTGGATGGTCTCTGCTTTCAAATACACCTTATCCGGCAAGTTGAAATAAGAAATCTCCATCGGGTATAAAAGCCAAGCCAGATAAATGGTCAGCAGAATAGCTACTGCCAGCAAGCACAAAGCGCTGGCTGAAAATCTCAACTTATCACGCATCGAAATCCCACTCCGCTAGACTGGACAAGACATGCGTCGGTTGGATCGGCAGATTGGGCACTTCTTCTGGCAGGGTAAAACCTGTCGTAACCAATAGGGTCGGAATGCCGTTGTCGATTCCTGCTCGAATATCTGTCAGATAGTTATCGCCCACCATGACCACTTCTTCACGCGCCAACCCTAGATGCTCTATGGCTTTTTCCATGATGATGGCATTGGGCTTGCCAATAAAGGTCGGTTCAACCCGAGTGGCTGCTTCCAAGAGGGCGTTGATTGCGCCAGCTCCCGGCTGCAAACCTCGCTCAGTCGGAATGTTGAGATCTGGATTGGTTCCGATAAAGTGAGCACCCTTTTGAATAGCCAGAGTCGCTATTGTCAGCTTCTCGTAATCCACTTCCCAGTCCAGCCCCACTACTACATAGTCTGGATTTTCTGTATCCTCTATGTATCCAGCTTCTTCTATGGCATGTTTAAGCCCGACATCACCGATAACGTAGACTTTCTTGCCCAGTTTTTTCTCCTGCATATAGTCAATGGTAGCTAGAGTTGCTGTGTAAATGGTATCAAGTGGCGTCTCAATATTAAAATTCTCCGCCAACATGGTTTGCACTGTTTCTGGCGTGCGCGTGGTATTATTGGTCACAAAAAGATAGGGAATCTTGCGCCTCTGCAAGTCATGCACAAAGGCTTCACCAGCCGGAATCCGGCTCTTGCCCTTATAAATCGTCCCGTCTAAATCAATCAAATATCCTTTATAAGTCATGTCTGCTCTTCCTAATTCTCTTGTTTAAACTCTTGCCAGGTAACCAAAGCCTGGGCATTGACTTCGCCGTCACTGGAAATCTGGTGATTGCTCTGCAGACCTTCTAGGTCGTAGCTAGAAGCAATCATGCCGCCTGGTCGAACTTCCTTGACATACTTAAGATGGACTTTCTTGGGAATGTGCTGGGTGAGGAAATCTGCACCCATGACCTCAAAGATCCAGTCCAGATACTTGCTGTTGTTGACATGCCCGTTCATATCCAAGTCGTAAAAGCGCACATGGTAGTCCTTGCTGACAGGATTTTCCAAGTCTGGATACTTAGGACCTCGCAGTAATTTCTTGGAAAAGTCTGATTGATATGGCGCTACAATCTCCGGATCAACGGCACGAACCTTGCGGCTATCCCGATCCATAAGAACAAAAGTTGCCATCATCTGGATAATGGCCTCACCCGCTTCATCAAAAATCGTGAAGCGACGGTAGCAAAAGAGCCGATTGTAGGTCAAAGCTTCTGTCTCAATGGTAATCTCCTCTGCAAATCGTGGCAGACGTGTCACATCAATATCATAGTCCGTGATAATCCAGACTAGGTTATACTGCTCCAGCATATCCTTGTCACTGACGCCAAGCTCGATCGACTGCATCCCCGATACCTGCAAGGATAGCAAGATGACATCCGGCAGCTTGATATGGCCATTCATATCTGCCATATCAAAAGGAATTTTCATTTTCATTTGATAAGTTAAGCCCATGATTTACTCCAATATAAATTTTTCAGCAACCGTATCGCCCAAAAAGAGGCCTTGTTTGGTCATGCGCACGATATCTCTATCTGGCACTAGCAAGCCCTGCTCGGTCAGATCAGACACAACAGCTCCATACTGGCCTTCAAAGGAAATACCGAATTTTTCCTCAAAACGTTTTTTGGAAACGCCAGATTTCTTGCGCAGTCCTAGAAACATCTCTTCTTCCATCTTTTCTTTCAGCGTCAGCACTTCTTCCTGCACTCGGGCATTGCCCGCTTCCACCGCCTGCAGATAATGACGAATAGGTCCGTGGTTTTTATAGCGAACACCATCGACATAGCCAGACGCTCCCGCTCCAATACCATAATATTCCGCATTGTCCCAATACATGAGATTGTGGCGGCTCTCAAAGCCTGGCTTGGAAAAGTTTGAAATCTCATAATGCTCAAAGCCGGCCTTTCCCAGCTCAGCTATAATGTATTCAAACATCTCCGCTTCCAAGTCTTCCTTGGGCAGATGCAGCTTCCCACGCCGCATCCGATTCATAAAGACCGTATGATTTTCCAAAATCAAGCTGTACAAACTCATGTGAGGAATGTCTAGGGCAATAGCCTTGGCTACATTGATTTTCACATCTTCCATTGTCTGCTTGGGCAGGGCATAAATCAGATCAATCGAAATATTGTCAAAACCCGCTTTTTTGAGATTGGCAATATTTTCATAGATGTCCTTTTCCAAGTGACTGCGACCAATCTGCTTGAGCATGCGGTCATTGAAGGTCTGTACGCCCAGCGAAACCCGATTGACAGGTGAGTCTTTGAGTACAGCAATCTTCTCCTGGTCCAAATCCCCAGGATTGGCTTCAATGGTCAGCTCCTCAAGATAAGACAAGTCCAGCTTGTCCGACAGCTTTTCAAGCAAAAAAGCCAACTGAGGCGCTGATAAAGCCGTCGGAGTCCCACCACCGATATAGAGGGTACGGAGCTTTTTGATGTCGTAAGAATCATACTCCTCAATCAAATGCTCCAGATAACTATCTACTGGCTGATTTTTGATAAATACCTTGGAAAAATCGCAGTAATAACAAATCTGAGTACAAAAAGGAATGTGCACATAAGCAGAAGTCGGTTTGGTTTGCATAGTAAGATTATAACATAAATCACAAAGACAAGCGGGATAAATGTTGGATTAATAAGGTTAAAATCATAATCGCCAAATCCCTGCTTCCAGCTTTAAACACTTTTATTAAGCAAGTATTATTCAGTAATTTTCGATATGAGAAAATTAATCATTGCTTCTTCTTTGTTGAATTTTTCTTTTTGATACTTGATTAAGCCTGCTTCTTTCAGATTTTCATTCAGATAATACAAATGAATATCTAAAAATCTCTGCAAGGCATAACGAAAACAAACAGTTTTATCGATTGGTCTGGAATAATATTTTAAAAAATTATCTAGCATTTCTTCATATTTTGACTTTTCAACTTTCTGCAGGATTCCCCAAAATAAGGTTCCAATATCCTCTTCAGGCAATGAATATCTGCAATCTCCAAAATCCAATATGGCGACTTCCTTTGTACAAAGGAGCAAATTTTCATCATGTAAGTCGTTATGAATAAAAACATTCCTCTTCTCAGACTTCATTGACTTCAAATTTTCTGTGTTCTCTTGAAATATTTTCCACAATGCCTGATAGCCTGAAATGATTCTTTCAAGCTGAGGATTGTAAGAAAAATCTCTGAAATGTAAAGAAGAAACCAGGTCGTCATAAAAGGGGATTCTTTCAAATGTCATCAAATATCTCTGAGAAAAATTATGTATATTTGCTAATTTTCGAGCAAGTTCTGATAGATTAGAGGAAGAGAAAGTCATTCGTTCACCTTTTAAATAAGAATATTTCAGAAAAAAGAGACTTCCATCCTTCACATCCAGCCGATGAATGAACTTCCCATCTGGAAAAGACAGATACCGAAGCGCATTTAACTTGTTCTCGTATAAAGTATTGACAAAATACACTTCTCTTTCTAGATACGGAAGGGCTTTCGAAAAAATTGGCGAACTTTTGGCCAAATAAAGCACACGAACCACCAACTGGCCGTCGAGCAAATAATTTAGATTTTCACTACCTTTTGAGAGTTGAGAAATCTGACAATCATGACCGTACCATTTATGAAGATTATTCAAGATAAAATTTTCATCTGCAAATTGTTGAAAGAACATAATTCCCCCTCTGATTTGACTACCAACCTATACAAAATCTACCAGCTTAAAACTGGTAGATTTCTTTATTTCCCCAACTCCTGCGTCCTCTTGTAGGAAGCTTGAACGGCATCCATGACCGTTCCTCGAAAGGCATTTTCTTCCAGACTGGCTACCCCGGCGATGGTCGAACCGGCCGGACTGCAAACCTGATCTTTGAGCTGAGCCGGATGTTGCTCACTAACCTGACTTAGCTTGGCAGCGCCTAAGAGGGTTTGATTGGCTAGCTGCAGGGATATATCGCGACTGAGTCCTGCTCGGACACCCGCATCCGCTAAGGCCTCTATAAAGAGATAGACGAAAGCTGGTCCACAGCCAGCAAGAGCTGTCGCTGCATCCAACTGTTTTTCCTCTAGTTTAACTAAAAGGCCAGCTGAAGACAGAAGCTCACACAACAAGTCTTCATCCGCTTGATTCGCCTGCTGAGATAAGCTATAGGTAATAACACCCTCACCTACAGCTACCGGTGTATTAGGCATGATCCGAATCCAACGATGGTGGCTAGGAACTAATTTTTTCAAAGTTTTCAAAGGAAGACCTGCAGCCATCGAAACAAGCAGAAGAGACTCCCGTTTTTCAAGAATTTCCTGATACTCAGTCAGCAAGTCAGCAAATTGAGCTGGTTTGATGCCCAGAAAAATCACCTCTGCCTGAGCAAAAACCTCTTCATTATTGACCGGCTGCCCACCAACTTCCGCAGCAATCTTTTCAGCCTTGTCACGACTGCGATTGGCTAGTAGTAATTCGCTTCTATATCTTTCATCTTGGGCAATTAGGCGAGCCAAACTGCCACCCATATTTCCCAAACCGATAAATCCAATGTTCATCTTTATTTCCTCACTTGACCAGTCCCTTGGATGACGTATTTATAGCTGGTCAACTCTTTCAGTCCCATAGGACCTCTGGCATGTAGTTTTTGAGTAGAAATCCCCATTTCGCAACCAAGGCCAAACTGACCGCCATCTGTAAAGCGGGTTGAAGCATTGACATAAACGGCCGCACTATCGACCTGCTCTGTGAAATAAGCTTCCGCTGAATCGTTCTCCGTCACAATGGCATCCGAGTGATGGGTGCTGTGAGCCTCAATATGCTCCACCGCTTCTTCCAGCGAAGAAACTAGCTTGACCGCTAAGACATAGTCCAAAAATTCGGTATCAAAATCTTCCGGTCTAGCTTGCGAGCCTGAGATATACTGAGCCGCTTTCTCATCCAAACGTAATTCAATAGTTTTTTCTTGCGCAGCAACACGATCAGTCACCAACATCTTCTGCAAACGTGGTAAAAATCTTTCTGCAATCTCTTCATGAACCAGCAGTACCTCCATGGCATTGCAGACAGAAGGGCGACTGGTCTTGGCATTCTCAATAATCGCCAAAGCCTTGTCTTGATCAGCATCCTTATCTACATAGAC